>NZ_JBEYWK010000006.1:9119-335713 GCF_040644415.1 Streptomyces sp. NPDC046985 | reverse complement strand
CTACGCCACACCGCCCGCGACTGGCGAAGACCCCTGGCCGCCCTCGGCATCACCGAATGAATCCGGACAGACGTCGAACATGCAAGGGACCCTGGCTGGCACCCACGGCCTGGGATCCGTCTCGTTAGACCCCGGCGCCCCCCGTGCGAGGCTCCAGGTCAAGCACGCCGACCGTCTGCCCGCCGCTCGTCTCGCCGTCGGTGCGGAAGCCGAGCCCCCGGTAGAAGCCCTCCGGGCCGTCCGCGCCCGGGTGCCAGGTCACGTACATCTCCCGGCCGCCCCGGCGGCGGATCTCCGCGGCGACCGCCGCGACGGCGAACCGCCCGTATCCGCGGCGCTGCTCCCCGGCCGCGATGTTCAGCCGCCACAGGCCGGAGCGGAGCACGCTGCCGCCGTCCTGGCGCCAGTCGATGTCGAGGAACGCCATGAGGAAGCCCACGGGGCGCCCGTCGTCGACGATCAGGCGCGGCCACGCGGCGCCGGGGTGGACGTACGCCTCGGCGAGGGACTTCACGACCGGCGCGACGGCGTGCTCCTGGTCGGGGCGGATCCGCACGCCGAGCGCGGCGTCGAGGTTCGCGGCGGTGATCGCCTCCAGGCGGGGCGCACGGGCGGTGTCGGCGGACGTCATCCGCGCACGGTAGGCGGTGCGGGGGCGTCCGGCCACCGTTTTAAGGGCGCACCTTCAGGGGGCCCGCGCCTTGTGAAGAGGCAGGCCCCGCGCCTTGAGGAGAGACGGGCCCGCAGCCTGAAGGGAAGGCAGGCCCGTCGCTTCAAGGGGACGCGGCCCCGCGCCTCAAGGGAAGGCAGGCCCCGCGCCTCAAGGGGAGGCAGGCCCCTCGCCTCAAGGTGGAAGCGCCCCCCCCCGCGCCCGACGGCCTGCCGTCCCCTCAGCCCAAGTGCCGGTAGCGTCCCCGGAAGTACGTCAGCGGGCCGCCCTCCGTGCTGGGCAGGCGGGCGGCGAGGACGCGGCCGACGACCAGGGTGTGGTCGCCCGCCCGCACCCGCTGCTCGGTGCGCAGCTCCAGGGAGGCCAGGGCGCCCTCCACCAGGGGAGCGCCGGAGACCTCGCCGCGCGCGCAGGAGAGGTCCGCGAACAGCAGGCGGTCGCTGATGCGGCCCTTCATGGAGAAGCGGCCCGCGATCTGGCGCTGGCTCTCGCCCAGCACGGACACCGCCCACAGGGGCTGTTCGGCGAGCAGGTCGTCCATGCGGGAGCCCTCGCGCACGCCGACGAGGACCAGCGGCGGGTCCAGGGACACCGACATGAAGGACGTGGCGGTCATGCCCACGTCCTCGCCGGCCGGCGCCAGCGGGTCCTCCGGGTCCAGGGGCGGTTCCTGCGCGGTCACCAGGACCACGCCCGCGGCCAGCCGGGACATGGCGGCGCGGAACTCGTCGTCGGTCACCCCCTCAGCATGCCCAAAGGCGGCGAGGGCGGTCGGGGAGGCGGGCGGGAGCGCGGCGGCGGACCGCGCGGGCGGAGTGTTCGGCACGTGCTCCACGCTAGGTGCCGCCCCGCCGCGGCCGCATCGGCCCCCCGCCCGATCCGGCCCTAGGACCGCGGGACCAGGACGCCCCCGCGAGCGGGCCCCCGCACCCCCACCGGTCCCAACGGGGCCGAGGCTCGAGAGGACGCCCCCGCGAGCGGGTCCTGGCGCCGCGTGCCGGGACCGGCGGCGGAGAGTGCGCTCCAGGCGGCCGACGGCCCGCCTGCGCTGCATGTCCGCGCGTCCGGAACGTCTTCGTGCGGTGAACGCACGGGGAACACACGGAAACTCCACTCAATCGCTCACGTTCCGCTGTGACTTGAGTCACAAGAGGGCAGAATTGTTGACCCTGTGTACCGAGTGGGCTTCGCGCTGTGATTCAGTGGCGGAGACCGCACGGAACGATACGCCGATGAGCACCCTTTGACGTACTGCGAGGTCTGGGGGGAGGGCGAGCATGGAGACCGAGTCGGAGCCCTACGTCCGCCTTGCCACCCTGCGGCGACTGCACCAGGTCATGGCGGACATGAACACCGCGCGGAGCCTGGCGGACACACTCCAGACCGTCGCCGACGGCGTCGTCGCCGGCCTCGGCTACGAGCTGGCGTGCGTCAACCTCGTGTGCCCCGACGGAGACCTCGTGGTCGCCGCCTTCTCCGGCAACCCCGCCGCCGAGGCCCTGATCACCGGCCGGGTCGGCTCCCGCACGTCCTGGGAGCGCCGGCTGGTCATGGGCGAGCAGTGGGGCGACCTGGTCTTCATATCCCACGCCGACGGCTGGGTCCTCGACGACGACGACGTCCCGCAGTGGTACACGGACGGGCCCGCCCCCCGCTTCGAGGACGAGTGGCACCCCTCCGACCGGCTCTTCGCCCCCATGTACGCGCCCGGCTCGCCGCCCGGCGGCTCCGGCGAACTGCTCGGCGTGCTCTCCGTGGACCGCCCGCGCAACGGCCGCCGACCGGGCGCGTGGGGCCGCGAGGCGTTGCAGGTGTACGCGTTCCAGGCGGCCATAGCGATCAGCAACGCCCGGCTGCGCGCCAACATGCAGCGCGCCCTGGTCCGCCTGGAGCGCGAGCAGCAGGCGCTGCGGGCCAGCGAGGAGAGCTTCCGGCAGGCGTTCGAGTACGCCCCCTCCGGCATGGCCATCGCCGAGATGGGCGGCGACCAGCACGGCCGGGTCCTGCGCACCAACGACGCGCTGTGCCGGCTGCTCGGCCGCCCGGCCTCCGCGATGCGCCGCTACTCCTTCTCCGACCTGGTCCACCCCGAGGACGTCGGCACCCTGCTGCGCACCTCCGCCGAGGGCGGCCGGGCCGAGCTGCGGCTGACCCGGCGCGACGGCAGCTACGTCTGGGTCTCGCTGCGCAACTCGGTCGTCGCGGACGCCGCCGACGGCCCGCGCTTCCTGCTCACCCACGTCGAGGACATCGAGGACCGCAAGCGCCGCGAGCTGCACCTCGCCCACCGCGCCTCGCACGACTCCCTCACCGGGCTGCCGAACTCCGCCGAGCTGCGCGCCCGCCTCTCCTCCCGGCTCTGCCACCGCCCGCAGTCCGCGGCCGCCGAAGCCCTCGGCACGCTGGACGCGGCCTACGGCCACCCGGCCTTCGACGCAGGCGACCACGGCTTCGACTTCGCGGCCGGCCAGGGCGCCCACGACGCCCGCGGCGCCTTCGACGGCTACGACGCCTACGACTACGACCACCATGTGCACACCGTCGCCCCGGAGGGCGACCGGGACGACGGCGCGAAGGGACTCGCGGTCCTCTTCTGCGACCTCGACGGCTTCAAGTCGATCAACGACCGGTTCGGGCACAACGCGGGCGACGCGGTCCTCATCGAGGTGGCCCGCCGGCTGTCCAACGGGGTGCGCGACGGGGACACGGTCGCCCGGCTCGGCGGCGACGAGTTCGTGATCCTCGCCGACGGCCTCGGCCGGGCCGACGCCGAGGACCTCGCCGTGCGGCTGCGCAACGAGATCATCCAGCCGATCCGCGCCGAGGGCCGCGCCGTCCGGGTGGGCGCCAGCTTCGGCATCGGGTGGGCGCACTGCGGGATGACGGCGGACGAAGTGCTCAAGTCCGCTGACGAGCGTATGTACGTCGAGAAACGATCTCGTCCCAAACAGCATCGTCGCGCGGGATGATCCGCAGGTCAGCGCGTTGACGCGGCGTGAGTCACCGCAGCGGCCCCCGCGAAGCGGGTAGGCTCGCGATTCTCACGACGTCACGACGTACCGCACCCGACCCGCACCTGTGAGGGAGTACCAAGGGATGACGCCCGGCAACAGCGGCGCGAGCACGCCCGAGGACGACGACCCGTTCGGCTACCTGTACGCCGACGGTCAGGCCAACGGAGCCCAGCCGCCCTCCGGCGGCTACGGCTACCCCGGCTCGGTCAACCGGGTCCGCGCCGTCGGCCAGCGTCAGTACGGCCAGCAGACCCAGCAGGCCCCCACCGCGGCCTACGGCCAGGTGCCGCAGCAGCAGAGCGCGTACGGCCAGCAGACCGCGCACCACGCCGCCGCCTCCCAGACCCTGCCGAGCGGCCCCCAGCCGTCCCGGCAGCAGAGCCGGAGCGCCGGCGGGAGCGGCCGCCGCGGCCCCAACACCAAGGGCCTGCTGATCGGCGCCGTCGCGGTGGTCGCCGCGGTGGTGGTCGGCATCGCCGTCGCCATGACGGGCGGCAAGTCCGGCGGCAAGGACAAGGACCACGCGGGCGGCCCGGCGCCGACGGTCGGCGCGAGCAGCCAGCCGAGCCCCTCGGCGACCAGCAGCGTCTCCAGCGACGGCGCGCTGCCGAAGATCGACGCCAAGGCGCTTCTGCTGGGCGGCGGCGCCGCTCTCGCGTCCGACGTCCAGGGCGCCCAAGCGGACGGCGGCGTCTACGTGTCGAACTTCAACAACGTCGGCGCCTCGGTCACCTGGACCGTCGACGGCATCCCGGAGGACGGCAAGTACACCCTGTACGTCGGCTACGGCGTGCCCGGCAAGGACGGCGTCGCCACCCTCTCGGTGAACGGCACGCCGACCGCCACGCCCGTCAAGCTCAAGAACTGGGCGAACGCCCCCGCGGGCGACTACTCCAAGGGCTGGACGAAGACCTACAACTACGTCCGGCTCAACAAGGGCACGAACACGCTCAAGGTCTCCTGCGAGCAGGGCGACCAGTGCGACGCCAACCTCGACCAGCTCTGGCTGGCCAAGGGCTGGGGCAAGTCCGACGGCTGACCGCGGCGCCGACCGGACGGGATTCCGGCGACCGTAAGACGGCGGCCTGCCGGGAAACGGCGATCGGGCCTGAGACGGCGGCCGGGTGTGAGACGGCGGCCGGGTGTGAGACGGCGATCGGGCCTGAGACGGCGATCGGGTGTGAGACGGCGGCCGGGTGTGAGACGGCGGCCTGCCGGGAGACGGCGGCCGGGCGTGAGACGGCGACCGTAAGACCGCGTCGGCAGCCGAAGTCGCGCCGCCCGGCCGTGCCGCCCGCCCGGCCGTGCGTGAGACGTCGGCCTGCCGGGAGACGGCGGCCGTAAGACCGCGTCGGCCCCCGGGCCGCGTAGGCAGCCGAAGCCGCGCCGCCCGCCCGGCCGGCCGCGTCGCCCGCCCGGCCGCGCCGCCCGTCACGCCGCGCTGGCCTCGCCCGTCACCGCCACTCGGGCCAGCAGCTCCGGGTAGGCGGCGGCGTCGAACTCGCCGGCCGCCGGGGACAGGACCGTCGCGGCGGACAGCGCCGTCGCGCGGGCCAGGCGGTCCGGCCAGGGGAGCCGTTCCACCAGGCCGGAGAGCAGGCCCGCCACCGCCGAGTCACCGGCCCCGGTCGGGTTGCCCCGGACCCGTTCGGGCGGCGCGGCCCGCCACAGGCCCTCGGCCGTGTGGGCGAGCAGGCCCTGCGCGCCGAGCGAGGCGACCACCGCGCGGGCGCCGCGGCGGCGCGCGTCCTGGGCGCCCCGCAGCGGGTCGTGCGAGCCGGTCAGCTCGGCCAGCTCGTCGGCGTTCGGCTTGACGACGTCGGGGCGGGCCGCCACCCCCCGCCGCAGCGCCTCCCCGCCGGTGTCCAGCAGCACGGGCACGCCCGCGGCGCGCGCCGCGCGCACCAGACCCGCGTAGGCCCCCACCGGCAGGCCGGGCGGCAGGCTGCCGCACAGCGCCACCGCCGACACCGAGCCGAGTAGGTCCCCGTAGGCGCTCTGGAAGGCGGCCCACTCGGCGGGGGAGACGTGCGGGCCCGGCTCGTTGAGCTGGGTGGTGTCGCCGGTGCGCTCGTCCACGACCGCGACGGTGCGCCGGGTCGCGCCGGACACCGGGACCAGCGCGTCCACCACGCCGGGCTGCGCGGCGAGCCGGTCGCGCAGCTCGCGTCCGGCGGCGCCGCCCACGAAGCCGGTCACCGTCACCGGATGTCCGAGGGCCGCGAGGACCCGCGCCACGTTGACGCCCTTGCCGCCGGGCCGCTCGGTCACCCCGGTCACCCGGTGCGAGGCGTGCGGCCGCAGGGACGGCACCCGGTAGGTGACGTCGAGAGCGGTGTTCAGGGTGACCGTGAGGATCACGAGGGCCGGCCTCCCCGGGCGTCTGCTGTCGCGCGCGTCGCTGCCGCGCGCGTCACGGAGTCCCGGACGGTCGGTCGGTCGCCGGGCTTCGATCATGCCAAACAGACGGGGCGCCGCCCACCCCCCCCGGACCGGCTCATGCGTCCGTCCGGAGGGCGGCCCGCCCGGGGCGCGGCCGGACGGATCAGCCCAGGTGCGGATCGACCACCCAGGCACCGCGCCGCATCACGCCCTTGAGGACGAAGTCCTCGTCCAGCAGCACCAGGTCGGCGTCCTTGCCGGGCTCCAGGGAGCCCACCCGGTCGTCCAGGCCGAGCAGCCGGGCCGGGTTGGCCGACAGCGCGGCGACCGCGTCCGGCACCGGCAGCCGGTCCACGGTCACCGCCCGCCTGAAGGCCCGGTCCAGGGTGAGCGTGGAGCCCGCGATCGAACCGCCCTCGACCAGCCGGGCCACCCCGTCGGCGACCTCGACCTCCAGCGGGCCGAGCAGGTAGCGGCCGTCGCCGCTCCCGGCGGCGTCCATGGCGTCGGTGATGAAGGCGACCCGGGCGGCGCCCGCGCGGTGGAACGCCAGCTCCAGGGCGGCCGGGTGCAGGTGCACGCCGTCGTTGATCAGCTCGACGGTGACCCGCTCGTCCTCCAGCAGGGCGGCGATCGGGCCGGGCGCGCGGTGGCCGAGCGGCGGCATCGCGTTGAACAGGTGGGTGGCGACGGTGGCCCCGGCGTCGATCGCCTCGGCCGTCTGCTCGTAGCTGGCGTCGGTGTGCCCGACGGCCGCGATCACGCCGTGCTCGACGAGCAGCCGTACGGACTCGACGCCGCCGGGCAGCTCGGTGGCCAGCGTCATCATCTTCGCGTGCCCGCGGGCCGCGTCGAGCAGCTTGCGCACCTCGGCCGGATCGGGGTGGCGCAGCAGCGCCTCGGAGTGGGCGCCCTTGCGGCACGGCGAGATGAACGGCCCCTCGAAGTGGACGCCCGCGATCTCGCCCTGCTCGGCCAGCTCCGACAGCAGCCCGGCCTGGCGGGCCAGGACGTCCAGGTCGTCGGTGACGGTCGAGGCGACCACGGTGGTGGCGCCCCGGCGGCGATGGGCCCGTACGGCGGTCAGCGCGTCCTCGGCGGAGCCGGAGAAGGAGGCGCCGCCGCCGCCGTGGTTGTGCAGGTCGACGAAGCCGGGGACCAGCCAGTGCCCGCTGACGTCGACGGTCTCGGCGCCGGGCGGTGCGGTCTCGGCGATCCGCGTGCCGTCGACGGCCACGCGGCCGCCGTCCGCGATCCCGGTGGGCAGCACCACCCGGGCTCCGGTGAGAACCTTGCTGGGGGCCATCGGCTGGCTACCTCCGGGAAGTCGTGGGCGTCGTGGGCGTCGTGGGCGTCGTGGGCGTCGTGTGCGTCAGGGGCGTGGTGGGCGCCGCGGGAGCGGCGAGCAGGTCCCAGGCGAGGAGACCCGCGCCCAGGCATCCGGCGGTGTCCCCGAGCGCCGCGGGGACGATCGGGGGAAGTCTCTGGAAGGTGACCCGGCGGCGGACCGCCTCGCGCAGCGGGGCGAACAGGGTCTCGCCCGCCCCGGCCAGCCCGCCGCCGACGATCAGGGCGCCGGGGTCCAGCAGGGTGAGCGCGGTGACCAGCCCGTCGGCGAGCGCGTCCACCGCCTCCTGCCACACCGCCCGCGCGGCCGCGTCCCCGGACTCCACCGCCTTGGCGCAGTCCGCCGCGTCCGCCTCCGCGTCCCCGCACGCCCCGGCCCACGCCTCGCTGACCGCCGAGGCGGACGCGTAGCGCTCCAGGCAGCCGCGCTGCCCGCACGGGCAGGGGGCGCCGCCGGGCCGTACGACGATATGGCCGATCTCACCGGCGAAGCCGTGCGCGCCCGCCTCCACCCGGCCGTCGATGCCGATGGCGCCCGCGATCCCGGTGCCCAGCGGCACGAACAGGAACCGGTCGGCGCCCCGGCCCGCGCCGAGGCGGCCCTCGGCGAGTCCGCCGGTGCGCACGTCGTGGCCGAGGGCGACGGGGGCGCCGAGGCGGGCGGCGAGCAGGTCGCGCAGCGGCACGTCGCGCCAGCCGAGGTTGGCCGCGTAGGCGGCGACGCCCCGCTCCTCGTCGACGATGCCGGGCACGGCGACGCCCGCCGCGGCGGCCGGCTCGCCGAAGCGCTCCAGGCCCCAGGCGCGCAGCTCGGCGGCGAAGTCGAGGATGCCCTCGACGACGGCGCCGGGTCCGCGCTCGCGTCCGGTCGCCCGGCGCGCCTGGTGCAGGAGGCCGCCGTCCGCGCCGACCAGCGCGGCCTTCATCCCGGTGCCGCCCACATCGAGAGCGATGACGTGTCTCACGCAGAACAGTGTGGCCCGGGGACCCTTAAGAGGTCTAGTCCACTCACGTGGTGAGACCTGTCGTGTCGCAGGGAACCGAGCGGGCACAGCGCGGACTGATCCGGCGCCGGTGCCGCCGGTGCCGCCGGTGCCGCCGGCGCCGTGCCCCGGCCGCGGCGGCCCGTCCGCCCTCCGGCGGCGCCGCTGTCGGCGGCGGGGGCTACGGTGCGGGTATGGACGCGGACGCCGACACTCCCGACGGTGCGGACAGCATCGTGCCCGCCGCCGAGGCTGACGACGGGACCGACGGCGCAGACGCCTCTGAGGGCGCTCGCGGCGCTGTCGCCTCCGAGGGCGGTGTCGCCCCCGACGGCGCAGACGACGCTGACGTCTCCGGCGGCGCAGACGACGCTGACGGGGCTGAAGCCTCCGGCGGCGTTGACGGCGTCGGCGGGCTCGGGCGCCGGGAGCGGGACATCCTCGCGCTGGAGCGCCGGGGCTTCACCGGTCCGGGCGCGAAGGAGCGCGCCGTGCGCGAGGAGCTGGGCCTGTCCCCGGTCCGGTACTACCAGCTCCTCAACGCCCTCCTCGACGACACCCGCGCCCTGGCCCACGACCCGGTGACGGTCAACCGCCTGCGCAGGGTGCGCCACGCCCGCCGCACTGAACGCTGAGGCGCGGCCGCCGAGGAGTGCGCACCGCCCCGGGCGGATAGGTTCGCCGTATGGGCAGCCATGACAGCCACGACAGGCATGACAGGCATGAAAGGCAGGGCGTGCAGGACCGCCAGGATCTTCAGGACAGCGCCGACGACGGGCAGGACCGTCAGATCGGTCCGTCGGTCACGCAGGCCGGGCGGGACGGGCTCGACGCCCTGCTCGCGCGCCCGGAGAAGGCGGTGATCGCGCTCGACTTCGACGGCACGCTCGCCCCGATCGTGCCGGACCCCGACCAGGCGCGGGCGCACCCGGAGGCGGTGCCCGCGCTGGCCGCGCTCGCCCCGAAGGTCGCCGCCGTCGTGGTCGTCACCGGCCGTCCGGCCGACGTCGCGGTCCGGAACGGCGGCTTCGCGGGCGTGCCGGGCCTGGAACGCCTCGTCGTCCTCGGCCACTACGGCGCCGAGCGCTGGGACGCCGCCACAGGCGCGGTCACCGCCCCGGCCCCTGACCCCGGCGTGGCCGCCGTCCGCGCCGAGCTGCCGGGCCTCCTGGAACGCGTCGGCGCCGGGCCGGGCACGTGGACCGAGGAGAAGGGCCGCTCGCTGGCGGTGCACACCCGCCGGGCCGCCGACCCGCAGGCCGCCTTCGAGGCGCTGCGCGCACCGCTCGCGGACCTGGCCGCCCGGCACGGCCTGATCGTCGAGCCGGGCCGCATGGTCCTGGAACTGCGGCCGCCGGGCATGGACAAGGGCGTCGCCCTGAAGGAGCACCTGCGCGGCCTCGGCGCGTCCAGCGTCCTCTACGCGGGCGACGACCTCGGCGACCTGCCCGCCTTCGCCGCGGTCGACGAACTCCGCTCCGAGGGCGTGCCCGGCGTCCTCGTGTGCAGCGGCAGCGCGGAGGTCACGGAACTGTCCGAGCGCGCCGACCTGGTCGTGGCGGGCCCGGCAGGCGTAGTCGACCTCCTGAAGACCCTGACGGCCCGCCTGTCCGACTGACCCGGCCCGCGCACCGCCGCCGCCCGGCGGCGAGCCCGGGTCACCCGTTCAGCCGCTCAGCCTCAGCGGCTCAGCCGTTCAGCCGCTCCAGTCGCCGTAGCTGGTCCAGGAACCACTGGGACGGCGGCAGGGCGGTGGCCGCCGCGGCCAGGCGCTTGGTCCGCTCGGCCCGTTCGGCGCCCGGCATGCTCAGCGCCTCGTGCAGGGCCCGCGCCGTGCCCACCACGTCGTACGGGTTCACCGCCACCGCGTCCTCGCCCAGCTCCGCGAAGGCCCCCGCCTCGCGGGAGAGCACCAGCGCACACCCCGCGTCGGAGACGACCGGCACCTCCTTGGCGACCAGGTTCATCCCGTCCCGGATGGGGTTGACCAGCGCCACGTCCGCGATCCGGTACGCCGCCAGCGACCTGGCGAAGTCGTCCTCCACGTGCAGCAGGACCGGCTTCCACCCGGGCGTCCCGTACTCCGCGTTGATCTCCTCGGCCAGTTCCCGCACCCGCGCGGTGTACGTCCGGTAGACCTCCAGGTCCTGCCGGGAGGGGTAGGCGAACGCGACGTGCACCACCCGCTCGCGCCACTCGGGCCGGTCCTCCAGGAGCCGCCGGTACGCCAGCAGCCCGCGCACGATGTTCTTCGACAGCTCCGTGCGGTCCACCCGGACGATCGCCCGGCGCGGCCCGCCGTCCGGCGCGGCGCCGATCTCCTCGCGCAGCGCCGCCATCCGCTCGGACACGTCGGCCCGCTGGGACCGCTCCCGCAGGAAGTCGGCGTCCGCGCCCAGCCCGTGCACCCCGATCTCGGTGTCCCCGACCCCGCCCGGCAGCGTCTCGCAGCACCCGGCGAACGCCCGCGCCCACCGCTCGGTGAGGAAGCCGAGCCGGTCCGCGCCCAGCATGCCGCGCAGCACCTGCTCGGCGACGTCGTCGGGGAGCATCCGGAAGTAGTCCGCCGGCGCCCACGGGGTGTGCGAGAAGTGCCCGATGCGCAGGTCGGGCCGGAGGTCGCGCAGCATGCCCGGCACCAGCGTCAGGTGGTAGTCCTGCACCACCACGGCCGCGCCCTCGGCCGCCTCCTCGGCCAGCGCCTGCGCGAAGGCGCGGTTGTACGCCTCGTACGAGGCCCACTGGCGGCGGAACTCCGCGTCGAAGACGGGTTCGAGGGGCGTCTGGTAGAGCATGTGGTGGACGAACCACAGCACCGAGTTGGCGATGCCGTTGTAGGCGTCGGCGAAGACGTCCGGGGCGATGTCGAGCATCCGGACCCGCTGGCCGCCGGTGTCCTCGGCGGGCAGCCGCCGGCCGTCGCCGTAGCGGCGGGCCGCCTCCCGGTCGGCGTCGCCGAGCGCGGCGCACACCCACACCGCCCCCGCCTCCGGCCCGATCGCGGACAGACCGGAGACCAGTCCTCCGCCTCCGCGCCTGGCATGGAGCGAGCCCTCCTCGTCCACCTGGTACGAAACCGGACCGCGATTGGACGCGACCAGCACCTCGGCAGCGTGCGTTGAAGCCATGGAACTCAACCTAGCCCAGCCCCGAAACGCTCAAACGTACGGTTCCGCTTCGTAGCCAGGCGGGCGCACACGACGGCCGCCCCTCCGGCGCGTTTCCGGCCACCCGTCCGCCCCTTCACGCCACCTGGTGACCGGGCCCCCGGGCGCCCCCTGCGGGCGCCCCCTTCACGGCCCCCTGCGGGCGACCGCCCTCACGCCCCTCGCGAGCCCCCCTCACGCCCCCGCGGGCGACTGCACCCTCACGCCACCCTGCGGGCGGCGTACTCCGCGATCTCGGTCATCGGCGGCCGCTCCTCGGTGTCCACCGAGTACGTGCGCGGCTCGAAGCCGTCCTCGCCCCGCTCGAACTGGGTGAGGCTGGGCCGGATCAGGTGCCCGCGGGCCAGGCGCAACTGGGCGGTGCGGTAGATCGCGGCGGCCATCCGGCCCAGCGCCTGCCCGTCCTGGTGCCGGTGCAGGCGCACCCCCACGTCGACCTGCGCCAGCGCGTCCAGGCCGACCAGGTGCAGCGCGTCCACCAGCATGCCCAGTTCCACGCCGTAGCCGACGGGGAAGGGAAGCTGCTCCAGCAGCGAGCGGCGGGCCGCGTACTCGCCGCCCAGCGGCTGCACGAACCCGGCGAGCCGCGGCCAGTGCAGGTTGAGCAGCGGCCGCGCCATCAGCTCGGTGACCCGGCCGCCCTGCCCGGCCGCCGGGGCGGCGCCGGACATCGCGAGCGGGCGGTCGTACATGGCCTTGACCAACTGCACGTCCGGGTCGGTGAGCAGCGGGCCGACGATCCCGGTGACGAAGTCGGAGGAGAACTCCCGCAGGTCGGCGTCCACGAAGCAGACCACGTCCCCGCGGGTGACCAGCAGCGAGCGCCACAGCACCTCGCCCTTGCCGGGCACCGCCGGGATGCGCGGCAGGATGCTGTCGCGGTGGACCACCCGCGCGCCCGCCGCGGCGGCGACCTCGGCGGTGCGGTCGGCGGAGCCGGAGTCGACGACCACGATCTCGTCGACCAGCGGCGTGCGCCCGGTCAGGTCGCGGCGGATCGCGGCGACGATGTCCCCCACCGTCGCCTCCTCGTTCAGCGCGGGCAGCACCACGCTGACCGTGCAGCCGCTCGCGCGCTTGGCGGCCAGCAGTTCGTGCGGCGGGCGATCGGCCACGGACCATGAGCGCGTCCTGAGCCAGCGCTCGACTTCTTCCAGCACGGTGGACCGCTCCTCACTCCAGAACGCTTCCGGATCCGCTGATCATGCGGCCGTCTCGCGGTTCGGACGACCGTCTCCGCTGTCCTGGCCTTCGGTTACAGTCTTGAACAAGGCGCGTCACCCCCGCATGCCGGGGTCGCCCGCGCCCGATCGGCACGCGATCGACAACCGAATACCGCTCATCCAGAGGGGCAGAGGGACACGGCCCGATGAAGCCCCGGCAACCCTCCAGCCGGTCTCGTTCGTTTCCACGCGAGGCTCCCGGCTAGGGAAGGTGCCAAATCCGTCTCACGGCGAGATGCGTCGTGAGGAAGATGAGGAGAAAGGGCCTCGCCTCCATGGCTGTGCAGACCATTGCGAGCAGTACCTCCGCCCCCGCCGTCGACCTCGGCCCCGCCGCCGCCCTGAGCTGCCGCGAGTGCGGGCGCCGCGTCCCCCTCGGGCCGGTCTTCGCCTGCGAGGAGTGTTTCGGCCCGCTGGAGATCGCCTACGACTTCTCCTCCTACGACACCGAGGAGCTGCGCGCGGCCATCGAGGCGGGCCCCGCGAACATCTGGCGCTACGCGCCGCTGCTGCCGGTCCCCGCGGACGTGGCTGAGAAGCCCAACCTCAACCCCGGCTGGACCAGGCTCGTCAAGGCCGACAATCTGGCGCGCGAGCTGGGCGTGACCGGCGGCCTGTTCGTGAAGGACGACTCCGGCAACCCCACGCACTCCTTCAAGGACCGCGTGGTCGCCCAGGCCCTGGAGGCCGCCCGCGCCTTCGGCTTCACCACCCTGTCCTGCTCCTCCACCGGCAACCTGGCCGGCGCGGTCGGCGCCGCCGCCGCCCGCGCCGGACTGCGCAGTTGCGTGTTCATCCCGCACGACCTGGAGCAGGGCAAGGTCGTCATGGCCGCGGTCTACGGCGGCGAACTCGTCGCCATCGAGGGCACGTACGACGACGTGAACCGTTTCTGCTCCGAGCTGATCGGCGACCCGGCCGGCGAGGGCTGGGGCTTCGTCAACGTCAACTTGCGGCCGTACTACGCCGAGGGCTCCAAGACGCTGGCGTACGAGATCTGCGAGCAGCTCGGCTGGCGGCTCCCGGACCAGCTCGTGGTGCCGATCGCCTCCGGCTCGCAGCTCACCAAGATCGACAAGGGACTGCGGGAGCTGATCGCGCTCGGGCTGGTCGAGGACCGGCCGTACAAGATCTTCGGCGCCCAGGCCGAGGGCTGCTCGCCGGTGTCCGCCGCGTACAAGGCAGGGCACGACACGGTGCGCCCGCAGAAGCCGGACACCATCGCCAAGTCCCTCGCCATCGGCAACCCGGCCGACGGCCCCTACGTGCTGGACGTCGCCCGCCGCACCGGCGGCGCGGTGGAGGACGTGACGGACGAGCAGATCGTCGACGCGATCACGCTGCTGGCCCGCACCGAGGGCGTCTTCGCGGAGACGGCGGGCGGCGTGACCGTCGGCGTCACCAGGAAGCTGATCGAGGCCGGCGTGCTCGACCCGGCGAAGACCACCGTCGTCCTCAACACCGGCGACGGCCTGAAGACCCTGGACGCGGTGGCCGGCGCCGGACCGACCGCCGCCATCCGCCCGACCCTGGACTCCTTCCGAGAGGCTGGCCTCGCATGAGCGTGACCGTTCGCATCCCGACCATCCTGCGCACCTACACCGGCGGTCGGGCCGAGGTGAGCGCCGAGGGCGCGACCCTCGCCGAGGTCATCTCCGACCTGGAGAGCAACCACACGGGCATCGCCGGACGCGTCCTGGACGACCAGGGCAAGCTGCGCCGCTTCGTCAACGTCTACGTCAACGACGACGACGTCCGCTTCGAGGGCGGCCTGGAGGCGGCCACCCCGGACGGCGCGGGCGTGTCGATCATTCCGGCGGTCGCCGGCGGCTGAGCATTACCCTGGGTAACTTCTGATACCCGCCGTTCTTCGGACGGCCCTCTCCGCGAGAGAAGCGGAGGGGGCCGTTCTGTGTGATTGAGCGCGGTACAGTTGGGGAACGCGACCCCGGTCAACGGATCGGAATACTCCGGTTTTCTGCCGCCCGCCGATGAGAAGTAGCCAAAGTAGGCGGGTATTTCGCGGCATTTGCCGTTTCTGAGCGGCCCGACTTGCCCTGCATCGAGATGAATTCTCGGTACATTCCGGACCTCGCCCGTCCAGAATTCTCGTCCAACTGACCTGTTGCAGACGGCAGTTGGACAGATACATTCAGCCGCGGTCGACGCGTTCCGGCGCACGCCCCCGTCCACGGGGGGTGAGGTCTGACCCGGGTCCGCGAAGTGCGGATCTGTGCAAGGGCCAGTAATAGGGGAGTTAGGCATGGCTCAGGGCACCGTCAAGTGGTTCAACGCGGAGAAGGGGTACGGCTTCATCGCGGTCGACGGTGGTGCGGACGTCTTCGTCCACTACAGCGCGATCCAGATGGACGGCTACCGCTCGCTGGAAGAGGGGCAACGGGTCGAGTTCGAGATCTCGCAGGGCCAGAAGGGCCCGCAGGCCGACATGGTCCGTGTCACTGCCTGAATCGCGCGACCACCGCAAGCGTTCTACGGCCGAAGGGCCCGCACCTCCCCGGGAGGCGCGGGCCCTTCGGCGTGTCCGGGCGCGGACGTCCCCGTAAGGCGCGGGCCCTTCGGCGCGGCCCGCCGCCGGACCCTCGAAGGCGCTTGCACTCGAAGGGGCCGAGTGCTAATCATTGCGTTAGCACTCTGAAGGTGAGAGTGACAACGAGGACCGGGTCGGTGAGGCCCGCAGGCCGGGTGGGGCAAGGAACCACGAGGCCGGCGAGCCGTCCGTCGCGGGCGCGGGCGCGGTCCGAAGGAATCACCCCCAGTCCTGGAGGGACCACTTCACATGGCCAAGATCATCGCGTTCGACGAGGAGGCGCGGCGCGGCCTCGAGCGCGGCATGAACCAGCTCGCGGACGCCGTCAAGGTGACCCTCGGCCCCAAGGGCCGCAACGTCGTCCTCGAGAAGAAGTGGGGCGCCCCCACGATCACCAACGACGGTGTCTCCATCGCCAAGGAGATCGAGCTCGAGGACCCGTACGAGAAGATCGGCGCCGAGCTGGTCAAGGAAGTCGCCAAGAAGACGGACGACGTCGCCGGCGACGGTACGACCACCGCGACCGTGCTCGCCCAGGCCCTGGTCAAGGAGGGCCTGCGCAACGTAGCCGCCGGCGCCAACCCGATGGCCCTCAAGCGCGGCATCGAGCGCGCCGTCGAGGCCGTCTCCGCCGCCCTGCTCGACCAGGCGAAGGAGGTCGAGACCAAGGAGCAGATCGCCTCCACGGCCTCCATCTCCGCCGCCGACACCCAGATCGGCGAGCTGATCGCCGAGGCGATGGACAAGGTCGGCAAGGAAGGCGTCATCACCGTCGAGGAGTCGCAGACCTTCGGTCTCGAGCTTGAGCTCACCGAGGGCATGCGCTTCGACAAGGGTTACATCTCCGCCTACTTCGCGACCGACATGGAGCGCATGGAGGCGGTGCTCGAGGACCCGTACATCCTCATCGCCAACTCCAAGGTCTCCTCGGTCAAGGACCTGCTCCCGCTCCTGGAGAAGGTCATGCAGTCGGGCAAGCCGCTGCTGATCATCGCCGAGGACGTCGAGGGCGAGGCCCTGTCGACCCTGGTCGTCAACAAGATCCGCGGCACCTTCAAGTCCGTCGCCGTCAAGGCCCCGGGCTTCGGCGACCGCCGCAAGGCCATGCTCGGCGACATCGCCATTCTCACCGGCGGCGAGGTCATCTCCGAGGAGGTCGGTCTCAAGCTGGAGAACGCCACCCTCGACCTGCTGGGCAAGGCCCGCAAGGTGGTCATCACCAAGGACGAGACCACCATCGTCGACGGCGCCGGCTCCTCGGAGCAGGTGGGCGGCCGGGTGAACCAGATCCGCGCCGAGATCGAGAACAGCGACTCCGACTACGACCGCGAGAAGCTCCAGGAGCGTCTGGCCAAGCTCGCCGGCGGTGTCGCGGTGATCAAGGCCGGCGCCGCCACCGAGGTGGAGCTGAAGGAGCGCAAGCACCGCATCGAGGACGCCGTGCGCAACGCCAAGGCGGCCGTCGAGGAGGGCATCGTCGCCGGCGGCGGCGTGGCCCTGCTCCAGGCCGGCCAGGTCTTCGAGAAGCTGGAGCTGGAAGGCGACGAGGCGACCGGCGCCAACGCCGTGAAGCTCGCGCTGGAGGCCCCGCTCAAGCAGATCGCCGTCAACGGCGGCCTCGAGGGCGGCGTCGTGGTCGAGAAGGTGCGCGGCCTGCCCGTCGGCAACGGCCTGAACGCCGCGACCGGCGAGTACGTCGACATGATTGCCGAAGGCATCATCGACCCGGCGAAGGTGACCCGTTCCGCGCTGCAGAACGCCGCCTCCATCGCCGCGCTGTTCCTCACCACCGAGGCCGTCATCGCCGACAAGCCGGAGAAGGCCGCCGCGCCGGCCGGCGGCGGCATGCCGGGCGGTGACATGGACTTCTGATCGACCGGTTTCCGGTTGATCGACCGTCCTTCGACCCGAGGGCGGCGCCCCCTGCCAGACAGGGGGCGCCGCCCTCGGGCGCGTTTGTGCGGGGGAATTCGCGGCGGGGGCGGGGCAGCCTGGCGGCGCATTGTGAGCGAGGTGGGGCAGCTCGGCCGTGCCATGCCAGAGGGGCGGGGGTGGCTCGGCGGGGGAATGCGGAGAGGTCGGGGTCGCTCGGCGGGGGAATGCCGGAGAGGTCGAGGCAGCTCGGCGGGGGAATGCCAGAGAGCGTGGGGCAGCTCGGCGGCGCCTTGCCAGAGTGGCGGGGGCGGCTCGGCGGGGGAATGCCGGAGAGCGCGGGGCAGCTCGGCGGGGGAATGCCGGGGCGGCGGAATGTCGCGGTGGGCGGGGTGGTCCGGCGAGGGAATGCCGCCGCGGTCAGGGGGGTCCGGCGGGGGAATGCCGGGGCGGTCGGTGTGGTTGACGCCCGGTGCGGGCGCTTCATGCGCGTGCACATACCTGCCGGTATCCAGAACCGTCCGCCGATTCCCGTCTTCCCTCTGCGAGGAGTTCCCGAATGACCGTCACCGCCTCCGAGACCGGAGCCGGGTCCGCCTCCCGCGCGGCCCGGCTCCTGTCCCGCCCGGTCGCCCTCAACGGCCTGACCGTCCCCAACCGGATCGCGATGGCCCCGATGACCCGGATGTTCTCCCCGGGCGGCGTCCCGGGCGAGGACGTGCAGTCGTACTACGCCCGCCGGGCCGCCGCGGGCGTCGGCCTGATCGTCACCGAGGGCACCTACGTCGGGCACGCCTCGGCCGGTGACAGCACCCGGGTGCCGCGGTTCCACGGCGAGGAGCAGCTCGCCGGCTGGGCGAAGGTGGCAGAGGCCGTGCACGCGGCGGGCGGCACGATCATGCCGCAGCTCTGGCACATCGGCATGGTCCGCCAGGCGGGCCGGGGCCCGTTCCCGGACGCGCCGCCGGTCGGCCCCTCCGGCCTGCGCGTGACCGGCGTCGAGGGCGAGGGCCAGGCGATGACCCAGACCGACGTGGACGACGTGATCGGCGCCTTCGCCGAGGCCGCCGCGGCGGCGGAGCGCATCGGCTTCGACGGCGTGGAGCTGCACGGCGCCCACGGCTACCTCCTGGACCAGTTCCTCTGGGCGGGCACCAACCGCCGTACCGACGTCTACGGCGGCGACGCGGTGGCCCGGACGCAGTTCGCCGCGGAGATCGTGGCGGCGGTCCGCGAGGCCGTCTCGCCCGAGTTCCCGGTCGTCTTCCGCTACTCGCAGTGGAAGCAGGAGGCGTACGACGCCCGTCTGGCCGAGACCCCGCAGGAGCTGGAGGCGCTGCTGGCCCCGCTCGCGGCGGCCGGAGTGGACGTCTTCCACGCCTCCACCCGCCGCTACTGGTCCCCGGAGTTCGAGGACTCCGACCTCAACCTCGCGGGATGGACGAAGAAGCTGACGGGCAAGCAGGTCATCACCGTCGGCTCGGTCGGCCTGGACGGCGACTTCCTCAAGTCGTTCCAGGGAGAGGGCGCCCCGGTCGGCAGCCTCGACAACCTGCTGGACCGCCTGGAGCGCGACGAGTTCGACATGGTCGCCGTGGGCCGCGCGCTGCTTCAGGACCCCGACTGGGCCGCGAAGGTCCTGGGCGACCGCACCGACGAGCTGGCGCCCTACGACGCGGAGGCGCTGAAGACCCTGAGCTGATCCGATTGGGCGTCTTGCGGAGAGACGCACCGTGGAGCAGCCCCGGCGCCCACAGCGGCAGGTCGGCCGCCCCTGATCGGGGGCGGCCGACCTGCCGTTCTCGTGTGGCGGGCGGTCCGCCGTCCGCCCGGGGAGGGGCACGCCCTCGCGACCCCGCCCCGAGGCGGCGGGGCGCGGCATGGCGCGCCGGGCGGGAGAGAGACAGGACCGGGGCGTGCCGGGCTGCTCGGACGGCCTCGGGTCCGGGCCGGACTGGCTTGGTGCGTGCCGGGCTGCTCGGACGGCCTCGGGCCGGGCCGGACTGGCTTGGGGCGTGCCGGGCCCGGGATCGTGCCGGGCTGGCCGAGGGGGACGGTGGTTCTCCCGCCGTCCGGGGGCTACATGTTGCCCATGGGCTCGATGTCCACGCGGACCGGGGTGCCCCAGACGCGCACCACCTCGTAGTCGGTGAACTCGTGCACGAGCCGGTAGGCCATCGCGGCGTGCGGGCCGCGCCGCTGGGCGGCGAGGAACAGCTCCGCCTCGCGCCGGTCCCGGCGCGGGGTGCCGCAGAGCTGCCACTCCCGTCCGGTCCACTGCTCCGGCAGCCACCGCTGCTGCGGCTGCGGCCGGTCCTCGCGCACGCCGTAGCGGGACGCGGCGGGGAAGGCGGCCGAGGCGCCGCCGGGGCGGCCGTAGGGGGAGGACCCGTTCAGCTCGGAACGGCGGGCCGCGCGCCGCCGCGTCTCGCACAGCAGGCAGCGGTCGGGCGCGCTGTCGTCGACCGGCCCGTTCGGATGCTCCGGGCAGCGGGTGGCCGGGGCCGTGGCGCCGACGCTCTCCTCCAGGAGGTCCAGCGCGCGCCGGAGATCGCCCCTGACCTCGTGCAGCCGGGCGTCGGGCGTGTCGGCGGTCAGCGCCTCACCGTGCTCACCGAGCAGCCGGAGAGCCCGGCCGAGCGCGGTGACCTGGGCGTGGTTCATCACCCCTCCAGCGTAGGGGGTGTCCCCGGGGGGCGGACACCGGCGCGATCAGCCGCGGGTCCGCTCCAGGGCCGCGCGCAGCCGGCCGTCGCTGGCGTGCAGCAGGCTCGCCGCGGTGGCCGCGTCCACGTCGGCCAGCAGGGTCAGGATGGCGTGCTTCACCTCGCCGTCCGTGGCCGTGAGGGCGCGTTCGATCTCGTCGTCCGGCGCTCCCGTGGCCAGCGCGACGATCCGGCGGGAGCGGGCGCGCAGCTTCTCGTTCGAGGCGCGCACGTCGACCATCAGGTTCCCGTAGGTCTTGCCGAGGCGGATCATCGTGATCGTCGAGATCATGTTGAGCACCAGCTTCTGGGCGGTGCCCGCCTTCAGCCGGGTGGAGCCGGTGAGCAGTTCGGGGCCGGTGACGATCTCGATGCCGTGCTCGGCGGCGGCGGCCAGCGCGCTGTCCGCGTTGCAGGCGAGGCCGACGGTGAGCGCGCCGAGGGCGCGGGCGTGCCGCACCGCGCCGATCGCGTAGGGGGTGCGGCCGGAGGCGGAGACGCCGACCACCGTGTCCTCGGGGGTGAGCGCGAGGGCGTCCAGCGCCTCCGCGGCCAGCTTCGGCGAGTCCTCCGCGCCCTCCACGGAGGTCACCATCGCCTCCGGGCCGCCCGCGATCAGGCCGATGACCTGGCCGGGGGCCGTGGCGAACGTGGGCGGGCACTCCGAGGCGTCCAGCACGCCGAGCCGTCCCGCCGTGCCCGCGCCCGCGTAGACCAGCCGGCCGCCGCCCGCCATCCGCTCGGCCACGGCGTCGATCGCGGCGGCGATCTGCGGCAGTCGCTCGGCGACGGCGGCGGGCACGGTGGCGTCCTCGGCGTTCATCAGCCGCGCGATCTCCAGCGTGGGCAGCCGGTCGATCTCGGCCAGCTCGGGGCGGAACGCCTCGGTCGTGAGCGACTCCAGTGCGGCGCGCAGGTCACGGGAGGGGGACGTGGAGGTCATCAGAACGGCTCTCTCCGGGCTTCGGGCGGTGCGGGGTGCAGTGTGCGGGGTGTGCGGGTGCGGTGGTCAGGCGACCTGTGCGGTGGTTGCCGGTGCGGCGGCGTGGCGGGGGCGGACTCGGGCGTGCGGTGCGCGGATGCGCGGGTGCGCTGTGCTGTCGCGGGGTGGAGCTCGGACGTACGGGACGCCGTGCCCGCGCGGGTGTGGGACGCGGTGCGCGGGGGCGCCGTCCGCCGTACGCGGGCGGTCGGCGCGCGACGGTCACGCGCACCGACTGGCACCGCGCCGACTGACACCGCGCCGATTGGCATTGCGCCGACTGGCATCGCGCTGACCGGCACTGCGCTGACCGGCACTGCGCCGACTCGCATCGCGCCGCCTGACACCGCGCCGCCTGGCACCGCGCCGACTCGCACCGCACCGCACCCACGATCACGCGTGCCGGGTGGCGCCGCGCGGGCTGTGCCGGTGGGCCAGGGCCTCGTACGACGCGGCCAGCGCCGGGGCCGCCGACTCGTAGGTCCGCTGCGCGACTCCGACGAACAGGCAGTCGATCACGAGCAGTTGACTGGTCCGGGAGGACATCGCCGCCGGGCGCAGCTCGCTCTCCCGGGACGTCGCGGTGGTCAGCACGTGGTCGGCGTACTGGGTGACGGGCGCGTCGGGGCGGCCGGTGATGGCGACGGTGGCCGCGCCGCGCTCGAAGGCGACCCGGAGCGGCTCGATCACGTCGCCGGTGGACCCGGAGTGGGTGATGGCGATCGCCACGTCGCCCGCCTGGAGCTGGACGGCGTTGGTGACGGCGAGGTGCGGGTCGCTGTGCGCGTGGGCTATCAGCCCGATCCGCAGCAGCTTCTGGGTGAGGTCCTGGGCGACCAGGCCGGAGGCGCCGATCCCGTATACGTCCGTGCGGCGGGCGGAGGCGAGGGCGGCGACGGCCGCGCTGAGCTGAACGGTGTCGAGTCCGGCGGCGGTGTCGGCGAGGGTCTGCTGCTCCTCGTAGGCGAGTTTGGCGACGACGTCGGCGATCGGGTCGTCCACCGCGATGTCGGTGGTGATCGCGGGCGCCCGGCCGGACTGCTGCTGGGCGGCCAGACCGGCGAGGGCCAGGCGCAGGTCGCGATAGCCGGGGTAGCCGAGGAGCCGGGCGGTGCGCACGACGGTCGCCTCGCTGGTGCCGGTCAGCTCGGCGAGGCCGGTGACCGTGAGGGCCGCGCAGCCGGCCGGATCGCGCGCCACCGCCTCGGCGACGCGCTGCATGGAGCGGGTCATCGAGGGCGCGAGGGTGCGGACCTTGGCCGCGAGCGCGGCGGGCGCGGGCGGTGCGCAGGCGGGGCCGGGCGCACTCGCGAAAATTTCCTTCACGTCCTGGGTCACATCATGAAAGATATTTTCTGTGCGAGGGTCCGGTCAAGAGTGCGCACAATGGAGGCATGGATCCCATCGGCCCCCTGGAGCAGGCCCTGCACGCCGCCCGCGCCCTGGTCCTCGCCGACCTCGTCGCGGGCGAGGTCGCCGAGGCCGACGTGGTCTCGCTGGTCGAGGAGGCCGTCGCCCAGCGCCGGTGGTGGGTGGAGCAGTGGCCGGAAGGCGCGCGGTTCGTGGCGGGCCTGGTCGCGCAGGACGTCCAGGACGCCCTGCTGGAGCGGCGCGGCCGCTGGCCGCTGTGCCCGGTGTGCCGCCACGGCGACCCGCACGCCCTGGACGTCCTGCCGGAACTGGGTCCCGACCCGCACTGGGTCTGCTCCGAGGCGGGCGTGACGGTGGCGCCGGTGGGCGCCCTGGCCGGGGCGATGGGCGGGAACCCGTCCTCGTGAGCGACCCCGGGGCGGCCGGAGCCGTGACCCTCCCATGACCGTCTACATCGACCCGCCGCACTGGCCCGGCCACGGCCGCATGTGGTCCCACCTCGTCAGCGACGTCTCCTACGACGAGCTGCACCGGTTCGCCGCGGCCCTCGGCGTCCCCCCGCGCGCCTTCGAGCGGGACCACTACGACCTGCCCTCCCACCGCTACGCCGACGCCGTGGCGGCCGGCGCGGTGGAGATCCGCAGCCGCGAGGTGGTCCGCCTCCTGCACGCCTCCGGCCTGCGCCGCCGCAAACACAGCGGCTGAAATCCGCGACCGGATCCCACGCTCTGGGCGCCTGCACTCGCGGTCGACGTTCGACAAGCTCTGAGGGCTCCTCGACCGAGGTCCAGTTCACTGGCCGGCTTCGGCGGCCAGTCTCGGGGCGATGCGCGCACAGCGAGCGGCGTACTCCTGGAGGTGACGCGCTCTGAACTCCTCCGCTGCCCAGCCCTCGTCGCATACGTCGCCGTCCGGCCACACGTAGGCGAGCCCGTGTCCACCGGAGGCCAACGCGACCTCGCGCAGGTCGTAGCGATCGTCCTCGAAGGCGTCGAGGATCGCCCACTCTCTCCTGCTGAGGTCGGTGAACAGCAGACCTGGCGCCGCGGAGCCGGAAGCCGCCACAAGTCCCGGGTAGACGCGCCCGGCCAGAGAGGCCGCACGCCAACCTGGCGCCAGCGCCTTCACGTGGTGGGGTACCCGGCCGATCAGTGCTTCGAGAACCGAATCGAACTGGAGCGTGCCGTAGGCGAAGAGGGCATTGCCGTCGGGCGAGAAGCGATCCCGGCGACTCGCAGCCACAGGGAGGGGCACGGGCTGAGCGGTAAGTCGGCGCATAGTCGTTCCGGTCGTCACGGGCTGATCAGGCACATCGCGTCGTAGGTCGGCGACTCGGGGGCGTGCTTGATCTCCCCCATCACTGAATACCCCCATCGCAGGTAGGCATCGTGCGCCGGCTGGTTGTCGGTGATGCACGTCAGAGTGGTGACGGGTTCCGCCCGCCCTGTGAGCACGGTGTCGTGAATCTCCCTGCCGAGTCCCTGGTTCTGGAGGTCGGGGAGAACCATCAGCTCCCGAAGCCAGAAGACCTGTCCGTCGTCCGCGAGGGTCTGGAGCCGCTTCGGCCTCCTGTCCCCGAGGGAGGTCCACCAGGGCTTGTCGGCGGCCAGCGTCGCACCGTGCACGTAGCCGATGATCTGGCCGTTTCTCCTCGCGGTCACCGTCTCGAAACCCTCGCTGTCGAAGGCGGCTTCCAGCCGCTGGCGAAAGGAGTCGACGGAGAAGAAAGGGTCGCCGATATATGGGGGCGTGTCATACACCCGGGCATACACCTCGACCAGTTCATGGGTGATTGCCTTGACCGAAGCCCCGTTGTACCGCTGGTACTCCGCATCCACTGCCTGCATCTCTCCTCTGCTCCATCATGCGACGATCGCACGGAGCTCTTCGAGCAGGTCCCCCACCCCGCTGGCGCGGTCATGAGGGGCCAGTCCGTCATGGACGATCTTCAACTGCTGCACTGCTCGCGCGGAAGAAATGCCCGCTGTCCGGATCAGCCCAATGGCCTTCTTCGTGGCGTCGACGCTCCGGTCGATGTCTCTGGAGCCGATGGCCGCGGCCGCGAGCCGCCCTAGGCACATGCCTCGGTTGCGTGAGTGCGCCACGTCCTGAAGCCGCTCGGAGCGTGCCAGGAGCGTCTTCGCACGCGCCGTCTGGCCGAGGTCGAGCCGGCACATGCCTTCCAGGCAGACCAACTCGGCTTCGTTGAGGAACATCGTCCAGTCGGGGTCACGGTCGCCCGTTCCCCGCTCCCACTCCGTCCAGGCTCGCTTGATCGCAGACTCGCAGTTGAAGTGGTCACCGACTCGGGCGTGTCCTTGCGCCTCACGGATCGCCAGAAGCGCAGACACCCGAGTCGGCGCGCTCCACATGCCCGCGTGCGTCTGCGCGAGTCGCGCGAAACGGATGGCTTCCCGCCCCTTGTTCAGGTCGACAGCCTGGCGAGCCATGTTGCTCAAGGTCCGACTGGAAAGCACATCGTCCCCGGTCAGAATCGCGGCGTTCAGGGCCTCGGAGAAATACTGACGGGCCTGCGTGTGCAGGCCGGCGTCGTAACTGAACCAGCCGAGGCTGGTGGTGAACTTCCCGGCGAGCGCGTGAAGTCGCTGGCCAAGTTCGTCGTCGTAGATACCTCGGTCGATCATGTGGTGCACCCAGAGCAAGTGGGCGCGCGTGGGTCTCCAGAGGCGGTTGCCGCCGAATTGCTGGTCCTGCGCGTCCATGTCGTCCGCGGCGTCCCGCAGAAGCGCTACCTCGTCCTCGGCGATCTTCCAGTCCGCAGCCCCGGCCGCGTCGGTCGTCGTCTGAGCCAGCCATGGCGGCGGGTCCTGATCGTCCCCGGCGAGCAGCGGGACCGCGATGGCCGAGTGCTCCACGAGCGGGAGCGCCGTCGCGACCGCCATAGCCGAGGTGCCGGAGGCATCCTCCCCCGTACACGGGTGGAGTCCCAGGTCTTCGACCGACCGCTGGAAGTACAGCTCCAGAACCACCCGCGTGTCCGGATGCGGATACGGGCGCGGCCTCGACTCGCTCTCCCATTTCGACATCTGCCGAACGGTGAAGGTGGGTCGCCTCGAAACCCGTCCCTCGGCAGCGAGCCGTCCCGCCAAGGCGTTCAGTTCGCCAACCGCCTTCTCCTGGGTCCGGTTGCGGCTTTCGCGTAACGCTCTCATCGGGCTGCGGCTCACCGGATACCCCCTTACCCACTCGTGTCAGCTCACCGTAACTGTCGACTGGCAGCTCTTGTGCGGAGTCGTCGACAAAAAGGCTGGTGAGAGGAGGAGGGCGTCCAGAAGGGCGGGTGAAAGGCGACAAGAGGGCGGCTGAGGTTCCGGGGAAAGGACCTGTTCACTCCCCTCGATCACCGGTGCACTAGGTGACAGCGGACGCACTGTGCGTACCGAAGTCTTGAAAGCCGACCTGGGAGGGCTCATGGAGACCCACGTCGTAACGGGCGAACACGCGTGTCCGTCCGCCTGGTCGGCCAAGGCGACTTCCGCTCCGTCCGCGTCAGGATCCTGGCCTGACTGGGAGGCCGCCGTGCTGACCTGCTTCAGCCTCGGCCATGCCGTGTGCGCGCCGGGAGTTGCACCGCTGACGCGTGGTGTGCCGGTCGAATGGCCGGAGGCGCCCAGCGCCGCATCGGTTGTCGCCGATGCTCTTCTGCTCGCCGCTCCGGTGCAACTCGTCCGCTGCCTTGCCGGAGCACGGTCCCTCCTCACCCCCCGATGACGGACGGACGCCTCCCAGCAGGGTGGTATCCGCAGTCCGGGCGGTCCTTCGAGTCCCCCCAGAGGACGTGATGACAACGACTGCCGCACCACCGCGCCGCGCTCCCCAGCGTGACGGCACCCTCATGAACGCGACCTTGCAGATCGCGAAGCGACCGCCGGGCGAGCCGCCTCCGTCGGAAGACGGCGAGCAGGTCATCGTCATGCGGCGCCGGACCCGGGAGCGTCTGAACTCCTGCGGCTTGGCGAACATCGCAGACGAGGCGGTACTGATCGTGTCCGAACTGGTCACCAACGCCATCGTGCACAGTGGAGGCCAAAGGATCACGGTCACCCTCTCGCGGCGAGAGGAGTTCTTACGCATTGACGTGCGCGACGGAGTCCCCAGCGATCACGCCTTGACGCAGTCGCCCAGTGACTTCGACGAGCACGGCCGAGGCCTGGTCCTCGTGAAGTTGATCGCTGAAGAACAGCGCGGCGCCTGGGGTGTCGAAGACGGCGGCGCCACTACATGGTGTGAACTGAGTGCGGTGGCGCGCTGATGGCGAACAGCGAGAAGCCCGCGCTCACCGCACCGACCTTCCACAGCGTGGAAGGGGCCTACCTCGCCCTGCTGCAACTGGCCTCGACCAACTTCGAACAGCACATTGAGGCACGGGGCAACGCTGCCCGCGAGGTGATCGGCGTCAGCTTCCGGCTGTCCGACCCCCGTCAGCGGCTTCCCTACCTCGCGAGCAGAAAGACCAACCCGGTCTTCCAGTTCGCCGAAGCCCTCTGGTACCTGTCCGGCCGCCGCGACCTGGAGATGATCGGCTACTACGCGCCGTCGATGCGGTCCAGCTCCCGTGACGGAGTCACACTGGGCGGCTCCGCTTACGGGCACGCCTTGTTCAACCCCGTTGACGGCGACACGACATCCCCCTTCGACCATGTACTGGAAGTACTGCGCACAGAGCCGGACAGCAAGCGTGGGTACCTCCCCGTCTTCTCCGCCAGGGAGTCAGCCGTCACCGACAACCCCGACGTGGCCTGTCTGGCGGGCCTCCATCTGCTCGTCCGAGACGGACAGTTGCACATGGTGTGCAACATGCGGGCCAACGATCTCGACTGCGGCCTCCTCAGCGACGTGTTCTCCTTCACGATGATCCAGGAGTACGCAGCCGTCCAACTCGGCCTCCAACTGGGTCACTACACGCACACCATCGGCTCCGCGCACGTCAACGACCGGAACGAAGAGCGGATCCGCGAGGTACTCAACGAGGCGCACCTGCGCCGCGCCCCTCAGCGGTTCCCCTTCCCCGCCATGTCCGCCGAGAGCCGCCCCTCGACGATCCGCCGGCTCCTGGAGCACGAGGAACTGCTGCGCACCAACGCGGTGACGTACAGCGCGGACCAGATCGCCCACCTAGATCTGGAGGCCTACTGGCAGCAGGCAGTGCTGCTGTTCGAGGTATACCGGCAGATCCGGCACGACAAGACTGACACGGTCAGCCGTCAGGTGCTCGACGCCCTGCACCCCGGGCTGCGCTGGCTCCTCGCACACAAGTGGACTGCGTGCGCGACCGCGGAGGCCGCGCGATGAGCCGCAAGCCGCCGTCCGGCGCGGTGATCGAGGGGATCGACTTCGCCTGCTGGGCCGTGGTCCTGTGCAAGCCGGACGCCGTGGAGCGCGGGCTGGTCGACGCCGTCCTGGAACGGATCGCCGCCAAGGGCGCCACGATCGTGAACCGGCAAGAAATCACCGCACAGGCGTGGCAGGCCCACGTTCATTACTGGGACCTCCTGGTGGACCGCGACTGGTTTCCCGACCGGGACATCCCCGCCTGCCTGGACGAGACGTACGCCGGACGCAACGTCACCGTCGCACTGGCCCACGACGAGCCGGGCGTGCACGCCCGGCTGCGCGATCTGCTGGGCCACTTCGACCCCGCACAGGCCGCGCCCGGCACGATCCGCGGTGACCTCGGCAACGACAGCCTCTCCACGGCTCTCGCCGAGAAGCGACTCGTGCGCAACCTCGTCCACACCAGCGACGACGCCGACGCCGCCCGCCGCGACTTCGGCACCTGGTATGGCGCCGGCCGCCGCGCTCTCCTCACCGCGGAACTCCCGGCACAGTGCACGCCCGGCGAAGCCTGACCCACACGACCCACACCATGGAGACGTGATGAGCACTCCCGCCATCGGAGCCAGGCGAGCCCTGCCGATCCTCACCTCCGACAAGCTTGGCGGCCTCAAGAAAGAACTCGCCGACGTGATCGAGTACCGGAAGTCGGGACTCTCGCTGAACTGGATCGTCGGCTGCCCGCTCGACTGCGGGTACTGCGTGCGGCACCTTTTCCAGAACTTTGAGATGAAGGTCCCCCGCCGCCTGATGAGCGACGAGGAGGCCGTGCGCCGCCTTGTGGGGCACCAGTACTTCCGCCCCCACCAGACCCCGATCCAGCTTCTGAACCGGGCCACCGACCCGATGCTGCCCGTCGTCAAGCCTCACCTGTTCACCGTGCTGCGGCAGCTCGACGACCAGGGACTGACCAACCACGTCCTGATCATCACCCGGTGGCGCGTCAATCCCGAGGACTGCGCCGTCCTCAACAGCTTCACCAACCTGCGGCTGACCGTGCTGGTGACCCACTCGCACATCCAGGACGAACGGATCGAGCCGGTGGACAGCGACATCGCCGCCGAGAGCCTGCGCACGCTCTTCGAGCGCGCCGAGCGGTACCGCACCGTCCTGTACTGGCGCCCCATCGTCCCGGGCTTGAACGACTCCGAAGCCGACATCGCCCGCGCCAAGGAACTGTCCCAGTACGCGCACGCCACCGTCTTCACCGGCCTGTTCTTCCGTGAGGAGATCGCCGCGTACTACGAGGCGCACGGTCTGAGGATGCCGTATGAGCACACCGCCCGGCGCAAGATCATGCCCGAGGCTGCCGAGCGGCGCGTACTCGATGCCTTCGAGCAGGACACCTCCTGGGGAGCGCTGTTCCGCAAGACCTCGTGCGGCGTCGCCTACGCGCACGGGGAGGCCGACTACAACGGGCACTACGGCGTCCGCGAGCTGTGCGACATCTGCCCGCCCGAGCAGATCGCGAAGTGCGAGGCCGCCTGGGCCCGGCCGGACCCGGAGGCCGTCACGCGGGAAGCGCGCGAACTCGGCGCGACCGGCCGGATCGAGGTCGACGACCGTGCCATCGTCGTCGAAGGGCTGGACGAACCGCCGCGCTATTACCTCCAGCACGGCTTCGGCTACCAGTGCCACGACCGAGCCAAGCCCCACCACCACCGCCGGCACGGCCGAGCCGACATCGGCTGGACGGCGGAGAACGGAACACCCAGCGCATGAACTTCTCCTCCTGGCCCGCCTTGTTCGTGGTCGATGTCGAAGGCAACGGCGCCAACCCGCCCGACCTGGTCGAGGTGGCCGCGCTCCCCGTTCGCGACGGGCGGCCCGACAAGAGCATCGCCGGCGCATGGCTGACCAAGCCGAAGCGGCCCGTCACGCCCTTCGCCGCGCGCGTGCACGGTCTCACTGACCAGGTGCTCGAAGACGAGCCGGGCTGGGAGGAGATCAAGGACGCGGTCCACGACCTGCTCGGCACGGCGTGGATCGCCGCCCACAACGCCCACGTGGACTACCGCGTCCTGTCCGCGCACCTGCCGCAGTGGCAGCCGGCCGGAGTCATCGACACGCTCCGGCTGGCCAAGGCCGCTTATCCCGAACTGCCGAGGCACAGCCTGGACGCCCTGATCAAGCACGCGTCGCCGGACCTGAGCCAGGCCCCCGGGCAGCGCCATCGCGCGGCCTTCGACGCCTACGCGACCGCTCAGCTCCTCAACGCCATGGCCGACCGGTACGAGAGCTGGGATCAGCTCGTGGCCGTCGCCGTTCCGCCCGGCCTGCCCGGCGCCCCGGATCTCGAGCAGGAGCCCACCCTGTGGTGACGCCGACGAACCTCATCCGCATCGGCGTGAGGGGAACCCACTCCACCGGCAAGAGCCTGATGATCTCTTCACACGGGCAGTTCGTAGGCGAGGTGATCGTCCTCCGCGTCGCCCACTCGCTTGAAGCCCGCGCGTTCCAGGACCCGTTGGGAGGGGACGTTGTCCGGGGCGACTCGGGCGAACAGGCGGCGTACGCCCTCGCGGGCCGGGGGCCATGCCGTCAGCGCGCGCAGCGCCTCGGTGGCGTAGCCGCGGCCCCGGGCTGACTCGGCGAGGTCGTACCCCACCTCCGCGGCGCCCTCCTCGTCCGGCGGCCCGTGGAAGCCCATCGCGCCGACCGCGCGGCCGTCCTCCCGTCGCACCAGCAGGAAGGCGCCCCACTCCGGCCGGTGCACGCCGTTCTCGTACGCCTTCACGATCCCCCCGGCGGCCCCCCGCGTCCCGCTGAACGGGCCGCCCTCGACCCACGGGACCCCGCCGTCCCCGCCCGCGTGCAGGTCGCGGGCGGCGGCCGGGGTGACGCTCTCCAGGACGAGCCGGCCGGCGGCGATCGCCGGGGGGTTGCTCCAGCGCCACTCGGCGACCGGCGCCCGGCCGGGCAGCTCGCCGCGGCCGGTGGCCCACAGCAGGGTCGGCCAGGGCTCGGCGCCCGGCCGGACCTGCGGGAAGAGCCATGCCAGCAGCTCCTCGCACAGCTCGGCGGGCGGCTCGTACGCCAACTCCAGGCCCTGCGCGATGTCATGGGTGTGCAGCAGCACCTCGGCGACGCCCATCGCGGCGAAGCCCTCGCGGTTCGCGCTGCGGAACGGGTACGGGTGGAAGGCGCGGACCTCCCGGGGCGTGGTGCGGACGGCGGCGGCCAGCAGCGCGCCGGTCGTCTCGATCACGTCCAGCGCCTCCGCGGCGCCGGCGCCCTCGTCGAGGCTGATCGTGAAGGGCACGTAGGCGTTCTGCGGCCGGCCCGCCAACTGGCCCGCGTAGGAGACGAGATCGCCGGCGACGTGCTCCGCCGTCTTCCGGCAGCTCCACTCCAGCCGTCCGGCCCGCACCCCCTCCCAGTCCCGGTCCGCCGCCGTCCGCAGCAGCGCCACCGCGCCCGCCACGGCCTGCTCCACCTGAGTCCCGCCCCATGCATGCACGATCGGCAGGTTAGGTGTCGCCGGACTCCGGCGGCGACAGCATTTCCAGCTCCGCCGCGAGGTTGTAGCGGGCCGTCGCCTCCCAGTGCCGCTGTCCGTACGGCGTGCGGAACAGCGTCGGCCGGGCGAGGAGCCGGCGCAGGATCGCGGCCCGGCCCGCGCGGAAGGCGTCGTTCGGGACGAAGTGGTACTCCTCCCGGACGGCGGCCGTGTACGCGGCGTACGCGGACGGCGGCGCGGCGAGGATCGCCAGGTCGGCGTCGCACAGCACCTGGCCGTCGGGGTCGTCGCCGCCCGGGTCGTGGTCCACGGTCAGCCGGACCAGGCGGGCCGCCTCGGCGGTCGTGCGCGTCGGAACCCCCGCCTCGGTCAGGGCGCGCTCGGCGAGCCGGGCGGAGCGCTCCTCGTTCTCCGAGCGCTCGGGCAGGTAGACGGCGTCGTGGAACCACGCGGCCAGCCGGACCGCGTCCGGGTCGGCCGCGTACTCCGCCAGCGCGTCGACGCGGTCCAGGACCGCCGTCAGATGCGCGAGCGTGTGGTAACGCCGCTGCGGCTCCTGCCAGCGGTCGAGCAGGTCGTCGGCGTACGGCGCCGGGTCGGGGCCCGGACCGTCCCCCCGAGCGCCCTCCAGCGCCCGGACCCAGCGGGCCCGCAGGTCGTCGAGGACGGCGGGGTCGACGGCGGCGGTGTGCGGGGTGTACGGGGGTTGCGGGGGGTGCGCGGGGCGATCGGCCATGCGGCCATTGTCCCGCGGGGTGGGGGGCGTGGCCGCTGTGCGGCGCCCCTATCCGCCGCAGGCGCCATCCTCTGAACGGTGCCCTCCGTACGGCGCCTGCTGCACGGGCACCCTCGTGCGGCGCCCCGTACGGCGTCGAGCCCTCACGCGGGCAGGCTGGCCCCGATCTGTCCCCCGCCTCACCTCACCTCACCTCGTCGCTTCGGCGCCTCGCCGCGAGGAGAGCGCGCGGGCGGGTCGCCGCGCGGCGGGCGGGAGTTCGGCGGCGGGGCCTGGTGCGAGCCGGTGAACCCTCCGGTCACGCCACCAGGCCGGTCACGGCACTAGCGTGGAGCCCATGACTTCTGTCGCTGATCTGCACGAGGTACGGGACCCCGAGCTGCCCGGCCGGCTGCTCGCCATGGAGCGCGACGCGCTGATCCCGCTGCTGCGGGGGCGCGCGGACGCGGACTTCGCGCTGCCGACCGCCGCGTGTCCGGGGTGGACGGTGCGGGACGTGCTCGCGCACTGCTCCGCCGCGCTGGACCGGGCGGTGGAAGGCCGGTTCGAGGAGGGCGTGTTCTCGCCCGAGTCCAACGACCGGGACATCGCCGAGCGCGCCGACTGGAGCAACGCCCGGATCGTGGACGCGCTGGAACGCGGGATGACCGAGGCGGGCGCGGCGATCGCCCGGTCCGGCGGATCGCTGGACGGTCTCGCGCTCGGCGAGTGGGTGCACGCCGGGGATGTGCGCGACGCCCTGGGCGAGCCGGGGGCGTACGCGGGCGCGGCGCTGGTCTGCGCGCTGCCCCTGCTCGCCCACGTCACCCGGCAGAAGGGGCACCTCCCGCTGCACGCCGACCTCGACGACGCGGACGAGCCGCTGAGGTTCGGCGACCTGAGCGGAGAGCGGCCCCCGGCCCGCTTCATCGGCGACGCCGCCACGCTCGTACGGCTCTACGCCGGGCGCCCGGTGACCGGCGAGGGGTACGAGTTGGCGGGCGCCGAGGAGGGGGAGCTGAACCTCTACGGCTGACCGGCCCCCGCCCGGGACTCCGTTCGGCGTACCCTGGGATTGGACTAGACCTGTACGCCGGGGAATCCGAGGAAAGGGGTCCTATGAGCATGCGTGCAGTCCTGGAGGTGATCGCGCTCGACGCCGAGGACGCGGTCGCCGCCCAGGCCGGAGGCGCGGACCGCCTTGAGCTGGTCACCGACATGGCGGCCGACGGGCTCACCCCGCCACCCGCGACGGTGGCCCGGATCCGCGCCGCCGTCGACGTCCCGCTGCGCGTGATGGTGCGGCTCGCGGACGGTTTCGCCGCGGGCGGCGCGCAGGGCGTGGACCGGCTGGCCGCGGTCGTGGGGGAGCTGCGGGCCGCGGGCGCCGGGGAGTTCGTGCTCGGGTTCCTCGACGCGTCCGGCGCGGTGGACCTCGCGACGGTGGAACGCGTGGTCGCCGCGCTGGACGGCTGTCCGTGGACCTTCCACCGGGCGATCGACCGGGCCGCCGACCGGGACGCGCTGCGCCGGCGCCTGGACGGCCTTCCCGGCCTCGACACGTATCTGACCGCGGGCGCGGCGACGGGCGTGGACGACGGGCTGCCCACGCTCGTCGCGGAGGCGGCGCGCGGCGCCGAGCCCGGCTACCGGCAGCGGATCATGGTGGGCGGCGGCCTGCGGCTCGACCACCTGCCCCCGCTGCGCGCCGCAGGCGTCGACGCCTTCCACATCGGCGGCGCGGCCCGCCCCGCCGGCTGGACCGGCCCGGTCTCCACAGCCGCCGTCGCCCAGTGGCGCACGGTCCTGGACGAGGAAACGGCGCCGGCGCCGGTGTGAGCCGCCCGGCAGTCGCCGGTCACCGCGCGGGCGCTGCGGCCACGGCACCCCTTCGGGCGGGGCGCCGCCCGCTCCCGCCCGGACCCGTGCCGCTCATGTCAAGACCAGCTAAAACAAACCATGCCAGGTCAGGGCAGGTCAGGGCAGGTCAGATGGACCAGAACAGGTCAGGACTGGTCAGGACAGGTGGGGTGGGAGTTCTGTCTGGTGGGTGATGATCAGGCCGGAGACCGCTCGGGTCAGGGCGACGTACAGGCGGCGCAGGCCGGTGCGTTCGTCGGGTTCGCCGTCGACCACGGCCTGGGGCTCGTCCAGGACGACGTAGTCGTACTCCAGGCCCTTGGCGAGCGAGGCCGGGACCAGGGTGAGGCGGGTCTCGGCCGTCGTCTCCTCGCCGGGGGACAGGTACGTCAGACCGGCCGCCGTCAGCGCCTCGGCGAGGGCGGGCACCCGGGCGTCGGCGGCGATCAGGCCGGTCGAGCCCTCGTGGCGCAGCAGCTCCTCGCAGGCGGCGACCGCCTCCGCGTCCCGCTCGACCGGGCGGACGCGGAAGAAGCCGGGGTTCTCCCGGACCGACGCCACCGGCGCCAGGCCCGGCGCGATGTGCGGCAGCAGCCGGGACGCGTAGGCGATGACGTCGGTCGGCACGCGGAAACCGGCCGTCAGCTCCTCCACCACCCCCTCGGACTTGCCCAGGTGCGCCAGCGCCTCCTCCCAGGTCCGGGTCGCCCACGGGGTGGTGCCCTGCGCCAGGTCGCCCAGCACGGTCGCGGAACCGGTGCTGCACCGCCGCCCGACCGCCCGGTACTGCATCGGGGAGAGGTCCTGCGCCTCGTCGAGGACCACGTGCCCGAGCGAGTGCGTGCGCTCCAGCAGATCCGCCGCCTCGTCGATCAGCACGGCGTCGGCCGACGACCACTTCGCCGACTTCGCCGACCGCGCCGGCCTGGTCCACAGGATCGCCTTCTGCTCCTCCTCGCTGAGGATCCCCTCGGCGTGCGCGGCGAGGAAGTCCGCGTCCGCCAGCAGCCGCAGCACCAGCTTCGCCGGGTCGAGCGGCGGCCACACGGCCTTGACGGCCGCCTTCACCGCGGAGTCGCGGGCGACGGCGTCCTGCACGCGGTCGTCCGGCGCCTCGCCCGCCCGCTCCATCTGCACCAGCACGGCGTGCGCGATGCGCTGCGGCAGGGCCTCGCGGGCGGCGCCGTAGCGGATGCCCCGGTCCAGCAGCGCGCGGACGATCTCCTCCAGCTCGTACGCCGGAACGCGCCAGCGGCGCGAGCCGCGGACCACCACGACCGGCTCGGCGGGCATCGTGACGTGCGCGTACGCCGCGCGGCGCAGCACCTGCGCCATGCGCGCGTCGCCCTTGACGAGCGCGGCCCCGGCGTCGTCCGCGCCGCGCACCTCCACCCGGGCCACCAGGTCGTCGACCGTGGCCTGCTGGACCGCCAACTCGCCGAGGGCGGGCAGCACTTGCTCGATGTAGTGCAGGAAGCTCCGGTTCGGCCCGATGACCAGGGTGCCGGTGCGGGCCAGCCGCTCCCGGTGGGCGTACAGGAGGTAGGCGACCCGGTGCAGGCCGACGGCGGTCTTGCCGGTGCCGGGGCCGCCCTGGACGCAGACGGTGCCGCCGAGGCCGGAGCGCACGATCTCGTCCTGCTCGGGCTGGATGGTCGCCACGATGTCGCGCATCGGGCCGACGCGCGGGCGCTCGATCTCCTGCTGGAGCAGCTTCCCCGCGCCGGCCGCCTCGGCCGGGTCGGAGAGGTCCTCGTCCTCGTACGCCGTGAGGTCCCCGCCGGTGTAGCCGAAGCGGCGGCGCAGCCCGACGTCCATCGGGTCCTTCTTCGACGCCCGGTAGAACGGCTGCGAGACCGGAGCGCGCCAGTCGACGACCATGGGGTCGCCGTCGGCGTCGTGCACGTGCCGCCGCCCGATGTAGAACTTCTCCCCGTCCGCGCCCTCGGCCAGGTCGGCGCCGGGCGCGTGCAGGTAGTCCAGGCGGCCGAAGAACAGCGGCGTCCCGCTGAGGTCGGCCAGCGCCTTGATGCGCTCGTCGATCTGGCGGGTGAGGACCTCGGCGTTGACCCAGTTCGCGGTGACGTCGCGGATGTCCAGCGACTCGACGTCCTCCCGCATGGCGCGCAGCGCGGTCCGGGAGGCGGAGAGGTGGGCGCGTTCGCGGGCGAGGGGGTCGGCGGGGGGCGGGGCGTCCGCAGGAGAGGGCGCGGGGGTGGCAGAGGGCGACGGCGAGGACGGCGAGGACGACAAGGGAATGCCTCCGGATGACCTGCGGGACAGACGGCTGCGCCGCGCGGGCGGTGCGCTGCGGCTGCGGGATCTGCCGGCCGGTTTCCGTCCGGCCGGCGGCACTCCGTGGCGGAGGCGGGCAAGAGCGGAGATTCTAGGCCGCGGCGCCGACCGGGCGCCAACCGGTTAACGGGCCGGACGAACGCGGTGTCGGTCAGCAGGCGGCGCGGCACTTGGGCGGGTGACGGCGGCAAGTCGTCCGGAGGTCTCCCCAGAACTCTCATGACAAGGACAGCGTCTGCGAACGCCACCCGCCGATCGCCCGCCTCTGCAAACCGATCGAGATCGGCGAGAACGTTCCGTCAACGACGTATGAGCCAGACTGCGGCGCCGACAACGGCGAGGATGACGATGATGAAGAAAAAGACTGACCAAGCGTTGAGCATTCCGAACACGGTTACTCCTAGTGCGATGATTGGCCCAGTTGTGCGGCGTCTGATGACCGATTCCGTAAATCGCCCACGGGGTAGCGCCTATGGGCCTGTATTCTGACGGGGATTACGAGGAGCGGTGGTTTGACAGGTGAGGATGTCGCCCGGTTGGCATTCGAGCACTTCGCAGATGCGGGTAAGGGTGGTGAAACGAATGGCCCGCGCGCGTCCGTTCTTGAGAACGGAGAGATTAACGTTGGTCACCCCCACTTGGGCGGCGAGATCAGTCACCGTCATGTTCCGCTCGCGCAGCAGATTTTCGAGGTGCACGGTGATGGCGTGTTCTTCGTGATCTCCTGCCATCACACCACTCCGTCGAGATCTTCTCGCATGTCCGAGCCGGCGCGTGTGATGCGCGCGAAAACGATGAGGCCGGCTCCGGTGAGCATGGAGAGGTAGGGAACGTGCCAGAAGTGCGTCCACCCGCCCGCGGTGAGAGGAGCGAGAGTGGTGAGCGTGGCCAGCAGCAGGGCCTGCACGTTGGCGACGAGCAGACTTCCCGCCAGTGGGACGAACAGCATCCACCGACCGAGGTTGGCCAAGCGAGCGGCGGTCTGCCGGGTGTAGACGCCATCGCGAGCCGCTGTCGACAGTGCTTTGTTCAACAAGTACAGACCGCCGACGGTGACGACCAGAAGCGAAAGGCCGACCGCGGTCTGCAGTAGATGCTGGTACGAGGTGGCGTGAGATGCGCAGAAGCGGGGCGTGAAGTCCACAGTGGAACGCCCCTTGAGGTGGGATGCGACATGATCGCTGCCGACGCCGACGGAGATCCAGTCCGCATCGACGCACAGGCTCGCACCTCCCCACGGGCCGCCGATCCGGCTGTCGAACCGCCCCCATATGAAGGTCAGGAGTGAAAGACCCACCAGGGTCCGGAGCGTCGCGGACACGAGGCCCGGCATCGGTCGGAGCAACTGAGAATCGCTGGCCATCGGCCCTCCTTATCGCTTATCGATACTATCGATAAGCGATAAGGAGGGCAAGGGGGCGGAGCGAGGCGATCGCGCGGGCTGGGCGCCGCGATTCGCGGTTCAGAGAGTCGGTAGGTCGACCGCCAACGCCGCAGCGGCGGCGCCGTCAGGGCTTCGAGCCCTGACGGCGCCGCTACAAGCTCACGTCGCGCTGACGCTTCGGGTCTCTCTCCGCGTCGTGGGCGCTGTCAGCTCAGGGAGCCGTGGCGGAAGCCGGTCTCGTCGGCCCACATGTGCTCGGTGGCGCTCCAAGAGGGGCCGGCGTCGATATGACCGGTCCACGCGGTCTCGCAGTGAGCGTTACCCGCAGCGGAGATCCAGTTCTGGACCGCCCCGTGCGAGAAGCTGCTGAACGGCACGTAGTTGTAGTGGGACGCCAGGCAGTCGTAGACCTTGTCCGCCCTGGTTGACGTGCTGTGGTAGTGCTCGGAGAGCTTGACCTGCGTGACCTTCACCCCGAACACGGTGTCGTTCACCCAGTACGAGGCGGTCCAGTCGCCGGAGCGGCCCAAGGAGCTGGGGGAGTTGCCGCCGCCACTGGTGTCGACGCCACCGCCGGCTACGACCTGGACGTCACCTCCGCCCTGGACGTCACCCTGGCTCTGTACGACGAACGTGATCGGCTTGCCGCTGTTCTTCCCGCCGGGGTCTTCCTCCGGGGTGTCGGCGGTCCCGGCGGTGAGGCCTGACATGAAGCTCGGGTCGTTGATGTAGTTGAGGAACTGCGCCTGCTGGGCGCCGGGAAGCGCCTGGTACTGCTGGAGGACCGTGGCCGCGCCCGGATCGGTGACCTCCTGGCTCTGCAGCCAGGAGACGTACTCGGCCGGAGTCGTGACGGCGCCACTCGCCGCATTCGCCTCGACCGGGAGCACCGTCAGCGCGAGCGAGCCGACGGTCGTCGCGAGCAGTACGGCCAGGCATCTGCTATTCGTCTTCTTTGACATTTCCCCACCCAATTTTCTTAACTTTCCGAGAGCGCCAGGGGAAGTCCAGCAGAATTTCCCCCGCGATAATCGCTGCGAAGTTCAACCGCTTTCCCTTTTTTGTGGCGACGAATGCAACGCTACCGGCCGCTCAAGTGCTTAGGAACGGGATTTTCGTTGGCTGTCTCGACGAGAACTCGCGTCTCCTCAAAAGCGCCCACGCAGGGTGATCAATTGCGTCTTGCACTGAAGGTCATAGGTGGATCAAGCTGGACACAGCGGAGTGGCTTGTGTGATCATCTGCACTCTCGTGTGAACCAAATCACATCGTCGACTTGAGATGGAATTGAGCTTCGGCGAATCCGCCGCGACCTGTCGCTGAAAGGGCTTGAGGAGGGCTTAGGGGACGCTTGGGGGTGTCTTGAAGGTTTCATGATCCGTTGATGAGCCTGCATGTCGACGCCGGCATGCAGCGGGGTCTGATATCGCTGGATGAAACCGGGATTCCGAGCTGGTCGAGGACCGGGTGGGTGCGTGTTTCAGAGGCCCGCGGGGGCTACGGGCCCTTTGCCGGATCTCGCTCGCCGCACGCGGCGGCCCGGTGCGGCAGGACGGCTGCTGCCGGGGCGGTACCGGGGTCCCCGCACGGGGTACGCGGGCAATGAAAGAGGTCGGCTCCGGAGACCGGTGCCGCCCTACGCCCCACGAGCCACCCTCGAGCCCATGAGCGCAGCCATCCTTCACCCGTCCCACCCCGGGTCCGCCGCGCGCCCGTCCGGCGCCACGGCCGTCCGGGGCAGCCACCACCACCTCCTGGGCGCCGCCCTGCACGCCGTCAAGGTGTTCGCGGGCGCCGCGTTCGACGTCGTCATCCTCGGGGAGTACGGCGAGGAGGCGGGCGTACGCCACAAGTGACCCACTAGGGTCACTCCGTGACAGAACGGACGGTGACCCGCCGGTCGCACGCGGCGACCTCCCTCGTCCTCCTGGCCGTCTCCCTCGCCGCCCTGGCGGTCCTGTTCGCCGTCCTCGGCGTGCAGACGCCCGACGCCCAGGTCTACCGGGCCGAGGGCGCGGCCGTCCTGCACGGCGGCGACCTCTACGGCCTCACGGTCACGGAGGGCAGGCTCCCGGCGACGTACCCGCCCTTCGCCGCCGTGCTGTTCGCGCCGGCCGCCGCGCTGTCCGTGCCCGCGACGCAGGTCGCGTTCTTCGCGGCCAACGCGCTCCTGCTCGCCTGGCTCGTCTCCTTGTCCGCCCGGCTCGCGGGGCGCCGCGCCAGCCCCGCCGCGCTGTGCGTCGCGACGGCACTCGCCCTCTGGCTCGAACCGGTCTTCCAGACCTTCGTGTACGGGCAGATCAACCTCGCCCTCGCCTGCCTGGTCCTGTGGGACCTCACCCGGCCGCCCGGCGCGCGGGGGAGGGGCGCCGCGGTCGGGGCGGCCGCCGGGATCAAGCTGACCCCGGGACTGTTCGTCGTCTACCTGCTGCTGCGAGGACGCCTGCGCGAGGCGGCCACGGCGACGGCCGCGTTCGCCGTGACGGTCGCCGTGGGCGCACTGGCGCTGCCCTCGGCCAGCGTCCAGTACTGGACCCGGCTCGTCCTCGACACCGGCCGGGTGGGCAAGCCGTGGATCATCGACAACCAGTCCCTCCAGGGCCTCGTCGCCCGAGCGCTGCGGGACCCCTCGCCCGGCGCGGCCTGGCTGCTCCCGGCGTGCGCGGCGGCCGTCGCGGGGCTGTGGCTGGCCCGCCGGGCGCCGCGGGAGCGGTGGGGCGTGCTGCTGACCGGGATGACCGCGCTGCTCGTCTCGCCGATCAGTTGGTCGCACCACTGGGTGTGGTGCGTTCCGCTGCTCGCCGTGCTCCTGGCCGAGGGGAGGCGCGGCTGGGCCGCGGTCACGGCGGTCTGCTTCACCGCCCGCACGATGTGGCTGGTCCCCCGCGCGGGCGACGGCGACCTGCACCTCGCGTGGTGGCAGCAGATCCTGGCCGCGCCCTACGCGCTCCTGACGCTGGCGCTGCTGATCGCGGCCGCCGCGGGCGCGTTCCGGGACGTCGGCGGTCGCCCCGGCCGGGCGGCCGCGGAGCCCGCCGCCGCCTCCACCGCCCCGTCCCAGGACGACCCTTCCGGATCCGGGCCGCCGTGACGGGACGAGCTGACGGAACTGGACGCGCCGTTCACGGGGGCGGGCGCGCGGCTCACGGGGCGGGGGCGGGGGTGCGGCTTGCGGGACCGGCCACGCCATGCACCGGACCGGCCGTGCGGCTCACCGGATCGGCCCCCCTCACCGGACCGGACCCACCACGCACCGGACCGGCCCCGTCGCTCAGGCGACCGGACTCGGCGCCGTCAGGACTCCTCCGTCAGCAGTTCGTCCGCGTCCATGATCCGGTAGGCGTAGCCCTGTTCGGCCAGGAAGCGCTGGCGGTGGGCGGCGAAGTCCTGGTCGATGGTGTCCCGGGCGACCACCGAGTAGAAGTGCGCCTGGTGGCCGTCGGCCTTCGGCCGCAGCACCCGGCCCAGGCGCTGGGCCTCCTCCTGGCGGGAGCCGAAGGTGCCCGAGACCTGGACGGCGACCGTGGCCTCCGGCAGGTCGATGGAGAAGTTCGCCACCTTCGACACGACGAGCACGTTGATCTCCCCCTCGCGGAAGGCGTCGAAGAGCTTCTCGCGCTGGGCGTTGGACGTCTCGCCCTTGATCACGGGGGCGTTCAGGTGCTCGCCCAGCTCGTCGAGCTGGTCGATGTACTGGCCGATGACGAGCACCTGCTGCCCGGCGAAGCGCCGCACGATCGCCTCGGTCACCTTCCGCTTGGTCGCGGTGGTGGCGCAGAAGCGGTACTTCTCCTCGGTCTCGGCGGTGGCGTAGGCGAGGCGCTCGGCGTCGGTCAGGTTCACCCGGACCTCGACGCAGTCGGCGGGCGCGATGTAGCCCTGCGCCTCGATCTCCTTCCACGGCGCGTCGAACCGCTTCGGCCCGATCAGCGAGAAGACGTCGGACTCGCGGCCGTCCTCCCGCACCAGCGTCGCGGTGAGCCCGAGCCGGCGCCGCGCCTGGAGGTCGGCGGTGAACTTGAACACCGGCGCCGGCAGCAGGTGCACCTCGTCGTAGACGATCAGGCCCCAGTCCCGGGAGTCGAACAGCTCCAGGTGCGGATAGACGCCCTTCCGCTTGGTGGTGAGGACCTGGTAGGTGGCGATGGTGACGGGCCGGATCTCCTTCTTCGTCCCGCTGTACTCGCCGATCTCGTCCTCGGTCAGCGAGGTCCGCTTCACCAGCTCGTGCTTCCACTGCCGGGCGGAGACGGTGTTCGTGACGAGGATCAGCGTCGTGGACTTCGCCTGCGCCATCGAGCCCGCGCCGACCAGCGTCTTGCCGGCGCCGCAGGGCAGTACGACGACACCGCTGCCGCCGTGCCAGAAGTTCTCCACGGCCTGCCTCTGGTACGCCCGCAGCGCCCACCCGTCCTCGGCCAGCTCGATCGGGTGCGCCTCGCCGTCGACGTAGCCCGCCAGGTCCTCGGCCGGCCAGCCCAGCTTCAGCAGCACCTGCTTGATCTGCCCGCGCTCGGAGGGGTGCACGGCCACGGAGTCGGGATCGATCCGCTCGCCGACCAGCGGCGCGACCCGCTTGGACTTCAGCACCTCCTCCAGGACCGGCCGGTCGGTGGTGGTCAGCACCAGTCCGTGCGCCGGGTGCTTGGACAGGGTCAGCCGTCCGTAGCGGTCCATGGTCTCCGCGATGTCGACGAGCAGCGCGTGCGGCACCGGGTAGCGGCTGTACTGCACCAGCGCGTCCACGACCTGCTCGGCGTCGTGCCCGGCGGCCCGCGCGTTCCACAGGCCCAGCGGCGTGACCCGGTAGGTGTGGATGTGCTCGGGCGCCCGCTCCAGCTCGGCGAACGGCGCGATGGCGCGACGGCACGCGTCGGCCTGCTCGTGGTCGACCTCGAGCAGCAGGGTCTTGTCCGACTGGACGATCAAGCAGGACACGCGTACCTCCGATGGTGGGATCGTCCTGTGGACGGACAGCACGGCCGCCGCGGCTTGGGCCCTTCCGCGCCGCCCGATGCCCGAAGGGGATGCCCGACGGGCGTCTGGGCGAGCGCGCGCCGGGAAGGCGCGCTGGCCGCCGCGTCCGCCGCGTCAGACGGTGACGCTGCGATGCCGTGACGCGAAACGGAAGATTCTACCTTGCCAGAGCGCCGGCAGGCGGTTCGCGCGGCATCGTGCCAGGCCGGGGGCGGGAACGCCGCCGCAGTAGGAGAAGACCTCGGCGGGGTCCGGCTATTCCCGGGGACGCCCTGAGCACGTCCGGAGCACGCCCTCAGAACGCCCTGAGCGCGCCCCGGGGCCGGCGGCTGCCCGGCGCGCGGTCAGGTCTGGTCGTCGGCCAGTTCGGCCACGCCGGTGACCCGGTGCAAGGGGTAGGTGCGGACCTCGTCGGCGGTGTGGTCGTACGCCGTCACGAAGCCGCCCTCGACGCGGATCGGGGCGATCACCCGCTGGCTCGCGGCGCCCTCGGCGTTGACGTAGCCGATCCACAGCGACTCGCCGGTGAGCACGGCGGCCTGCATGGTCGCCAGGGTCTCGGCGGAGCCGGTACGGGGCAGGTCGCCGCCCTCCGACGCGGCCGAGGCCGGTCTGCGGGGGGCGGTGGAGGCCAGGTCGCCCGCCCGGACGGCCCGGACCGCGGCGGACAGCAGGGCGCCGTCCGGGACGGGCGGGCCGTCCGGGACGGGCGCGGGAGCGGTGCGCGGCGCCGTGCGGTAGGAGTCGGCCCGGGTGATCAGGACGTCTCCCTCCGCGGACTCGGCCGCCGGGGCGTAGCCCATCGCGCGCAGGCCCTCCAGGAGCGCGGCCGGTCCGACCGGGGCGGCCAGCACGGTCGGCGCCAGGCGGCGCAGCCGCAGGGCGGCGGAGCGGCGGTCGGCCAGGATCTCGTTCAGCAGCGCGTCGTCGTCGCAGCGCACGTACGCCGACGCGGCGCCCACCCGTAGGTGCCCGTGCCGCCGGGCCACGTCGTCGATCAGGTACGCCAACGGCTGCGGGACCGGCGTACGGGAGTGCTCGGCGAGGAAGGCGTGCAGGTCGGAGGCGGTCTGCCCGGCGTCCAGGGCACGGCGTACGGAGGCCGGGGTGAAGCGGTAGACGGTGGCGCCGCCCTTGGACTCGACGTCCGCGAGCACGTCCAGCGTCTCGGCCAGCGGCCGGTGCAGCGGGCCGGGCGCCACCGCCGTCAGATCCGCCTGGAGCAGCACGTGGTCCAAGGGCTCGGGCAGCAGCGGGGCGAGCAGCCGGGCCACCTCGACGAGGATGGCGCCGCGGCGCGCTTCGGGTACGTCGACGGTGGGCCGGGGGGCCGGGGCGGGGTCGATGCCGGTGGTCTGGGCAGGCCCGGTGAGTCCGGTGTTCCCGGTGGGTTCGGTGGTCCCGGCGAGTCCGGTGGGTTCGGCAGGCCCGGTGGTCTCGGCGGGTACGGACGTCCCGGCGCGTCCGGTGGCTTGGGCAGGTCCGGTGGCCTCGGCGGGTCCGGTGGTCCCGGGGGGCTCGGCGGTCTCGTGGGATCCGGGGATCTCGGCGGGTCCGGTGGTTTCGGCCTCGGTGGTGTGGGCGGGCCCGGTGGTCTCGGCAGGCCCGTTGGTCCCAGCGGGTCCGGTGGCCTCGGCGGGTCCGGTGGTTTCGGCCCCGGTGGTCTGGGCGGGCTCGGTGGTCTCGGCAGGTCCCATGGTCCCAGCGGGTCCGGCGGTCTGGGGGATCCCGGTGGTTGAGGAGGGCTCGGAGATCCCGGCCGCCCCGGGCACTCCGGTCGTCTCGGGAGTCCCAGCCGTCCCGAGGGTCCCAGCCGTCCCGGGCGTCCCGGCCACCCCGGGGGTTCTGGGTGCCCCGGCTGCCCCGGCCGTCCCGAGAGTCCCAGCCGTCCCGGGCGTTCCGGATGCCCCGGCTGTCCCGGCCGTCCCGGTCGGACGGTGCTGCCGGTGGACGGGCAGCTTGTCGCCGGGGCCGCCGTCGGCGCCGTCCCCACCGGCGCCGTCCCCACCGGCCGGCGCGGGACCGGCCGTCTGCGGCCCGGTCTCCCGCGCGGGAGACGGCGCCGGCGCCGGGGCCGCTCCCAGCAGGGCCCGCCCGTGCGCGGAGAGCGCGCCGCGCCCGGTGACGCCCAGCAGCTCCGCCTCGGACAGCGTCCACTGGGCGAGCCGGGCGCGCAGATCGTGCTGGTCGGCGCGCTGCGGGCCGCGCAGCGGACGCTCCCAGCGCAACCGGGCCAGCACCGAATCGGCGGACGGCGCGGTCCCCTCCGGCAGCCCGGCGAGCAGGGCCAGCACCCGGCGGCGTACCTCCGGGGCCGCCGAGCGGTCCAGGCCGGGGCCCAGCGCGGACAGCGCGCGGTCCTTGACGTCCCGGCCGCCGATCAGGCCGGAGGTCCGCGTCGCCGCGAGCCACGCCCCGGCGAGGTGGGCCCAGCGCTCGGCGGGGGGCCGCTCCAGCCACGCGTCGTACGCCGGGGTCGCCGCGTACCGCTCGTCGGCCTCGCCGTCGGAGGCCAGCAGTCCGGCGGCGTAGGCCAGTTCCACCCAGAAGGCGGCCACCGGCTCGGGCACGTCCAGGGCGACCGCCGTGCGCTTGAGGTCGCGCACGCTCAGACCGCCCGCGCGCAGCACGTTCGGGCCGCCCTCGTCCCAGTCCTTCAGCAGCTCCTCGACGGTGGCCAGCGCGGTGTACGCCTGGCCGGCCGCGGCGGCGTCCACCGCCTGCGGCCGGTGCGCGGCAGCCGCCACGACGGCGGGCGGCGCCGGCTCGGGGACGCGGTGCGCGCGGCCCGCGCGCAGGTGCAGGGCCGCCTCGCGCGGGAGGACGACCGCGCCGGGGGCGGTGGGCAGCAGCAGCCCCCGGTCGAGCAGCACCCGCAGCCGGCGCGCCGGGTCGGCGGTGACCTGGCCGTAGGGCGGGCCCCACACCAGCCGTTCGAGCACGTCGAGAGAGTCGGCCGGGAGGCCGGCGAGCAGCGCGGCCATCCGCTCACGGTCGTTGAACAGGGCGCTGAGCGAGGCCACCGCGGACACCGAGTCATGGGTGGAGGGCAGCCCGGCCGTGGTCACGATCTGCTGGATCCGCCCCGGCGACATGCCCGACGTCGCTTCCGGCACGGTGGGGCCCAGGCCGGTCGGGGACGGGTGCTGCGGCGAGGGCGCGAGCAGTTCCCGGGCGGTGCGCACCAGGCGCAGCCGGTCGTCGTCGCCCCACACGAGGGCCTGCTCGCGCAGGGCGCGCACGGCGCCGGGAAGCGCGGCGGCGACGGCGGGGCCGGCTGTGCGTCCGGCGTCTCCGCCATGTCGGTCATGTACGGCGTCTCCGGCCATCAGGCCGAGCAGTTCGGCGTAGGTCGCCGGGTCGCCCGCCACCGCCAGCGCCTCGGCCGTCTGCAACGCGAACCGGTCCAGGCGCTCCAGGGCCCGCACCACCGAGGCCCGGGTCCCCGCGCGGGTGGCGAGCTGGGTGAGGTCGCTCGGCACGGGGGCGATGAGATCGGGGCGGCTGCGCAGAAGGGCGGCCAGGAAGGCGTCGTCGCGCCCGCGAAGCGCCTCCGCGAGCGAGCGGGGGACCGCCGCCGATTTCTCATCACTGCTCATCCGACCCACGGTAGCGGGTGGGTACGACGTCGGGGCGTGCCCGTGCGGCGGTGCGCCGCGCTCATGGCGCCCGGCGCCGTGGTGGCAGTGCTCGTGGCACCGGGCGTCGCGTCACCGCCGCCGCGTGTCGCGCTCCTGCCGCGCCGTCTCCGTATCCGTGGCGCGGCCGCCGTCGTCCAGCGTCGCGCTCGTGCCGTTCGGCGTCCGCGCCTGTGCCGCCGGACGTCGCGCTGTGCCGTCCGGTGTCCGCGTCTGTGCCGTCCGGTGTCCGCCCCGGTCCCGCGCCTGCGCCACCCGGTCCCGCGCCTGCGCCGCCCGGTCCCGCGCCCGCGCCGCTCAGCGCCGTGCCGTGCCTGTGCCCGTCCGGCATCTGCCGCCCCACCCGGTGCCGGACCCTCCCGGCGCCGGGCGGGTCCGCCCCCCCCCCGCGTGCCGCTACGGCGGCGCAGGCGTACGCGGTACCTTCGTTGCCGCGGGGTTTTCGGCCAGCCGCCCCGGAGGGGTACGTGGGGATCGAGAGCGACCAGGTCGTCTACGAGTATCTGAGCCGCGTCGGAGACGTGGCCCAGCAGCGACAACTGCCCTCGGCCACGCGCATGCGGCTGGTCTCGGAGCTGCGGAACGAGATCGACCGGCGCCGCGCGAAGGCCGTCGTCGACAGTCCCGCGGCCGTGCGCGGCATCCTGGAGCGCCTCGGCAGCCCCGACGACATCGTGGCGGCGGCGGGCGGTGCCGTCAGCCCGTACGGCGGACCCGGCGTCCCGCCCGCGCCCGCCGTCCCCGTGCAGCGCGACCCCGGCGCCGCCGAGGACGCAAGCCGTGCCGCACGGGCCGCGAGGCGGTCGAAGGGCGAGCGGGCCGGGCGGCCCGCGCCACCGGCCCCGCCCCCGGGCGAGGGACCAAGCGCGGCGGACACCGGCGCGGCGCGGGAGCGGCCCACCGGCCTGCGCCGGATCGTGCCGCGCCCGCGTCCCGCCAAGCCCCCGGCGAGCCCGCCGCCGGCCGGCGGCGCGCTGCCGCCGCACCTGGCCACGGCCGACGAGCTGGGCGACGGCACGGCCGGCTACGACTGGCTGCGCTCGGCCGGGGGCGGCGACCCGTTCGGGGTCGGCGACGACGTGCCCGGCTTCGTCGGCGGAGTGGAGATCCCGGACCTGCTCAAGCCCCCGCCGGCCAAGGCGCCCGTACGGCGGCCCGACTCCGCGCCCGCCCCGACGGCGGCGGCCGTGGCGGCGGCCGATCTGGCGGCTGCCGACCCGCCGCCCCGCGTCCGACGGCGCCTCGTCGTGCTGCCCCGGCGCTCGGGGGGCTGGAGCAACCCTCTCCTGCTGCTGGCCGCCGGGCTGCTGGTCGTCGGCGCGGTCCTCGGCAACTGGTTCGCGCTGCTGCTCGGCTGGGCCATCGCCTACGGCTCCCGGCGGCTCACCCGGGCGGAGTCCAAGTGGGCCGTCGCGGGCCTGCCCGGCCTGGCCGTCGCGGCCGGACTCCTCTGGCTGTGGGGCCGTGACGACGGCCGCTGGGGCGACCCCGTCGCGCAGGGCCACATGAAGGACGCGATCGTCCAGACCTGGCCGTGGGTGGTCCGCGCGGCGGCCGCCCTCTCGGCGCTGTTCCTGGTCTGGCGCTCACAGCGACAGCGCCCGGAGTAGCCCTGCGGGGGCTCGCGGAAGGGCCCGGGGTCCAGCGGGCGCGGCAGGGACCGGCACCCGGGGGCCACGGGAGACCCTGCGGAAGACAGGGCCTGGGCCCCGGGGCCTACGGGCGACCCCCGGGAAGAGGGGACGGTGGCCGGTAGACGGGACGAAGCCCGGAAGACGCAACGGCGGCCACGCGCTGACGGAAGCCGCCAGGGCACCAGGGCGTCAGGGCGTCAGAGCGCCAGGGCGTGGGGGCCCAGGGGCGGACGCGGAGGATGCAAGGCATACAGCCACGTGCACGACGCACGGACCCCCCGCCCCCACCCCGACCGCCCTCGGCACAATGGCCCGTATGACTGCGCGCCCGGTGCCCCCTCGTCCGCTGACCGTCGGCTTCGACCTCGACATGACCCTCATCGACTCCCGCCCCGGCATCCGCGCCTGCTACCTGGCGCTGTCCGAGCGGACCGGGACCTACGTCGACGCCGACCTGGCGGTCACGCGGCTCGGGCCGCCGCTGGCCGACGAACTGGTCCACTGGTTCCCGGCCGAGCAGGTCAAGGCCGTGGGGGACCTGTACCGCGCGATGTACCCGGAGATCGCCGTCGCCCCCACCCCCGCGCTGCCCGGCGCGCGCGAGGCGGTCGCGGCGGTGCGGCGGGCCGGAGGGCGGGCGATCGTCGTCACCGCCAAGCACGAGCCGAACGCCCGGCTGCACCTGGAGCACCTGGGCATCGAGCCGGACGCGGTGATCGGCGGGCTGTGGGCGGAGCGGAAGGCCGAGGCGCTGCGCGCGTGGGGCGCCGAGGTGTACGTCGGCGATCACGTGGGGGACGTCCGGGGCGCCCGCGCGGCCGGCGCGCTGTCGGTGGCGGTGGCCACCGGACCCTGCGGTGAGGCGGAACTGCGGGAGGCGGGCGCCGACGTCGTCCTCGCGGATCTGACGGAGTTCCCGCATTGGCTTGCGGACCGCATCGCGCGTTCTCCGGCCGGCGACGCCTCTGTTTCAGCCGGAATCCCGTCCGGCGGCGACGGCTACCGGGAGGACGACGACGAGCGCGTCTCACCGCGCGCCTGACGGCGTCCCGCGGCGATCGACCGGAGAACTCCGGCACCCGCGATCAGGAAGCCGACGGCCATGAGCATGCTCAATCCGAACATGTAGGTCGGAAAAGGCCGGGTCCCGAGAAACAGCGGCGCCAGGGTGACCAGGGTGGCCAGGGCGCCGAGGAAGAAGACGACGGCGCCGACGCGGATCAGCCGTTCGCCGGGCGCGGCGGAATTCGTTGGGGTTTTGTCTCGCACCGGACCAGGGTAGTTCCCAGCGCGGAGGAACGACCGGGCGACGTCTTGTCAGCCGCCCGGAGAGCATTAGCCTAGGTCCCGGCGGTCCGGCGTGACCCGCCCCGGTCTTTCATACGTGGTTTTCCGACGAGTACGAGGACGAGGACGGTCGTGCCCACCGGCAAAGTCAAGTGGTTCAACAGCGAGAAGGGCTTCGGCTTTCTCTCCCGTGACGACGGCGGTGACGTCTTCGTCCATTCCTCGGTCCTGCCCGCCGGAGTGGACGTGCTCAAGCCGGGACAACGCGTCGAGTTCGGCGTGGTCGCCGGCCAGCGCGGCGACCAGGCGCTCTCGGTGACGCTCCTGGACCCCGCCCCGTCGGTGGCGGCGGCGCAGCGCAAGAAGCCGGACGAACTGCTCTCCATCGTCCAGGACCTGACCACGCTCCTGGAGAGCGTCGGCCAGACCCTGGAGCGCGGCCGCTACCCCGAGAAGACTAACGGCAAGAAGGTCGCCGGCCTGCTGCGCGCGGTCGCCGACCAACTGGACCTCTAGCCGAGCCTGTAGTCGGACGCCTGGCCGTACCTCTGGCCGGACCTTTGGAAGGACGCTCCCGCACGTCCTAGCCTTCCCGTGCTCACGGGAAGGCGAGCGCGTCCGGGCCCAGGGGCGGGAGCAGGCCCTCGGCCGCCGCACGGGTGAGCAGACCGCGGACGGCGGCGTGGCCGTCGGCGCCGAGGTCGGCGGTGAACTCGTTGACGTACAACCCGATGTGCTGGTCGGCGACGGCCGGGTCCATCTCCTGGGCGTGCTCCATGACGTAGGGGCGGGAGACCTCCGGGTCCTGCCAGGCCGCGCGCACGGAGGCGCGCACCGACTCGGCGAGGCGGATGAGCGCGGGCTCGCCCAGTGACCGCTTGGCGATGATCGCGCCGAGCGGGATGGGCAGGCCGGTGGTCAGCTCCCAGTGCTCGCCCATGTCGGCGAGCTTGTGCAGGCCGTAGTCGCGGTAGGTGAAGCGGGCCTCGTGGATCACCAGTCCCGCGTCGACCTTGCCGTCCCGCACGGCGGGCATGATCTCGTGGAACGGCATGACCACGATCTCGCCGACGCCGCCGGGCACGCTGTCCGCGGCCCACAGGCGGAACAGCAGGTACGCCGTGGACTTCTCGCTTGGCACGGCGACCGTGCGGCCGGTGAGTCCCTCGCCGCCGGACGGGGGTGAGGCGTCGCCGGCGCCCGGCGCCCTGGTCAGCACCAGCGGCCCGCAGCCCCGGCCCAGCGCGCCGCCGCACGGCAGCAGCGCGTACTCGTCGAGCACGTACGGCAGCGCGGCGTACGACACCTTCAGCACGTCCAACTCGCCGCGCTCCGCCATGCCGTTGGTGACGTCGATGTCGGCGAACGTGACGTCCAGCTCGGGGGCGCCGGGGATCCGGCCGTGGGCGAGGGCGTCGAAGACGAAGGTGTCGTTGGGGCAGGGCGAGTAGGCGATCCGCAGCGGTTCGGCGTCCGGCTGCCGGGCGTCTGTCCGCGGGGCGTCCGCCCGCCGGGCGTCTGCCTGCGGTGCGTCCGGCTGCCGGGCGTCTGTCTGCGATGCGTTCGCCCGCCCGGCGTCAGTCTGCGCGGCGTTCGGGTGCGGCGCGTTCGCGTGCGGTGCGTCCGGCTGCTGGGGCAGGGGCTGTTCAGGATGCTGCGGGCTCATGCGGTGTCCAACTCTCCAGAACGGGTGCGAGCTTTCCGAAGCCGTCCGTCAGGGCGGTCAGGGCGTCGCCGATGCGCCAGGCGGCGCGGTCGCGCGGGCCGACGGGGTTGGAGACGGCGCGCAGCTCCAGTACGGGGACGCCGTGCGCCGCGGCCGCCTCGGCGACGCCGAAGCCCTCCATGGCCTCGGCGAGGGCGCGGGGATGGCGGGCGCGCAGGGCGTCTGCGCGGGCGGCGGCGCCGGTCACCGTCGAGACGGTCAGGACCGTGCCGCAGACGGCGCCGGTGGCCGCGGCGGTAGCCCGTACGAGTGATTCGGGGGGACGGTGGGCGACGACGCCGAAGCCGAGTTCGGTCACCGGCACGAAGCCGTCGGCGGTCTCGGCGCCCAGGTCGGCCGCGGTGATCTCGTCGGCGACGACGAGCGAGCCGACGGGCGCGCCGGGCGGGAAACCGCCCGCGATCCCGGCGGAGACGACCAGGCCGTACGGGGCGCCGCCGAGCGCGGCGGCGGTCAGCGCGGCCGCGGCGGCGGCGGCGGCGCGGGCCGGGCCGACCCCGGCGGCGACCAGGTCACAGCCGCCGAGCCGGTGCACGGTCGCGCCGGGCAGCCGCAGCTCGTCCGCCGTCCCCGCGAACGCCTGTGCCACCGCGTCCCGTTCGGCCGGGACCGCGGTGACGACGAGCACGCGCCGGGAGGGCGCCGAGGGCCCCGACGTCACGGGGGACGCCATGGACTCCGCGGACGCCGGGGGCTCCGCGGAATCTGGGGACGCCGGAGACGCCGGGGACGCGGTCAGGAGTCCTTCTGGAGCTTGAACGACCACACGCCCGTCACGTTCTTGTCGCCCTCCTTGATGGCGATCAGCGTGGAGTTGCCGCTGGCGCCGTACTGGGCGTTGAAGAACACGCTGCCGGGGATGGTGCGGTAGGTCTTCTTGCTGGCTTCGGTGAGCGGCTGGCCGTTCATGAGGATCGTCCAGCTCTTGTCCGCGATGGCGGGGTCGACGCCGAAGCGCACCGTCGCATCGGGGTCGACCTTGATCGACTTGTTCGTCTTCAGGCACTTGGCCAGGTCGGCGGTCTTGATGGCGTTGCCGTCGTTGTAGCAGGTGGCCTCCGAGTTCACCGAGGAGTCGCCTACGGTGACGGTGGCCTTGGGCGTCGGCTTGTCGCAGGCCGACAGCAGGAGCAGTCCGGCGGAAACGGCGCCGGCGGCGGCGACGGCGCGGCGGCGTCGCACGGCGGATTGCAGCGAGGTCATGGGCGAAGGCTATCGGGCGCGCCCGGCCCCCCGGCCACGCGGGGGTGCGGCGTGCCGTTCGCCGGGCGCGCGAGCCTCAGCGGGCGGGGCTTTGGTTCAGACCACGCGGGGGTGGCCGGCGCCGCTGCCGCGCGCCGAGGCGAGAAGGCCGCGGACGGTGGACAGCCAGCCGGCGGCCACGATCACGGCGGCTGCCGAAAGCCCCAACACGCCGTTCAGCGGCAGCACGATCCCGATCGCGCCGCCGAGCACCCAGGCCACCTGGAGCAGCGTCTCGGAGCGGGCGAACGCCGACGTGCGCACGTGTTCCGGCACGTCCCGCTGGATCAGCGCGTCCAGGGACAGCTTGGCCAGCGCCTGCCCGAACCCGGCGATCCCGGCGAGGAACGTCACCAGGACCGCGCCGAACAGGGCGGCGGACGTGACCGCCGTGCCTAGCACGATCGCCACGACGGTCACGATGATGACCTCGGGCGCCCGCGAGCGCAGCCACGAGCCGACCGCCGTCCCGAGCGCGTTGCCCGCGCCCGCCGCGACGCCCACTATCCCCAGCGACACCGCGGCGCTCTCCCCGGTCAGCGGGTGCAGGCGCAGCAGAAACGCCAGGAAGAAGATCAGGAAGCCGGACAGGCAGCGCAGCGCCGCGTTGGCGGCCAGGGCGTGCGTGACGGCCGTGCCCACGGTGCGCAGCCCCGGCCGCTTGGGCGGCCTGCGGGCCGCACCGGTCAGCCGCCCCGCGCCCGTCAGCCGCCCCGCGCCCGTCAGCCGCCCCGCGCCCGTCAGCCGCCCCGCGCCCGTCAGCCGCTCCGTGCCCGTCAGCCGCTCCGTGCGCGCGCCCGCGCCCGTCAGCCGCTCCGTGCTCACGTCCGTGCCCACGCCCACGCCCTCGGCCGACGCGGCCAGCAGCGCCCGGTCCTCGCCCTTGGCCGAATCGACCTTCGGCGGCAGCGAGAAGGACAGGAACGTGCCCGCGACGAAGATCACAAAGGCGCCGTAGAGCGGCCAGCGGGGGCCGATCGCCTGGAGTCCCGCGCCGACGGGCGCCGCCGCGCCGGTGGCGAGCAGCCCGCCGAGCGTCACCCGTGAGTTCGCCTTGACCAGGGAGAACCGGGGCGGCAGCAGCCGCGGCACCACGGCGCTTCTGACCACCCCGTACGCCTTGGAGGCCACCAGCACGCCCAGCGCCGCCGGATACAGCTCCAGGCCGCCGCCCGCCGCCGCGCCCGCGATGATCAGGGCGAGCAGGGCGCGGGCGAGCATCGCGGCCGCCATCGCCGCGCGGCGGCCGTGCGGCAGCCGGTCGAGGAGCGGGCCGATCACCGGCGCGAGGACGGTGAAGGGCGCCATGGTGATGGCGAGGTAGAGCGCGACCCGGCCGCGGGCCTCGTCGGTGGGTACCGAGAAGAAGACGGTCGAGGCGAGCGCCACGGTGATCATCACGTCGCCCGCGCCGTTCACCGCGTGCAGCTCGATCAGCTTGCCGAGCCCCGACTCGCCGGCGCCGTGCGCGTGCGTGGCGCGGCGGATGCCGCGGACCACGGCCGCGCCCGGCCGCCGCAGGGCACGACCGACCGCGCGGACGGGCCCGCCGAACCGGCCCGAACCGCCGCCCCCGCTGCTGCTCCCCTTCAGCCCCTCCGGCTCACCGAGCCCGGTGGTCTCCTGGGGCGTCCTCGCGGCTGCCATCCCGTCATAGTGCCCCGAGATGGGCGCGGGTAGCGCCAAGACGGCGTGGATCGGGCCGACCGGCCCGTGCGCGGGCGCCCGCGCCGCCCGGTCGCCCGGCCGCCGCGCGGCGGCGAAGCCACCGTCGGTGTAGGCCCAGCGGCCACGAGAAGGTAGCGTGCGTAGCGCGCCGTGGCGAACGTTCTCGGCCGCGCGCCTTACGGGCATACCGCAGAATGGATGACGTAGGTGCGCCCGAGCGCGATCGGGCGCGGACGTCGACGCGGTCCGCAGGTCCGCTCCGTCCGCCCCGCCGCCCTCAAGGCCGGCGCACCCGAGAGACGGCGTAGGAGAGAAGCGATACCTGTGAGCGCAGCGAGCACGCGAAGCCGCACCCCCGACCGCCTGTGCGCCGAGGCCGTCGACCTCGCGCGCGCCGCAGCCGAGGAGGCGGCGGCGCCCGGCGTCGTCGGTGCGCACACGGGACTGGCGTCCGAGGGCGACCGCGTCGTCACCCACTTCTTCGAGTGCAAGGAGCTGGGCTACCGGGGCTGGCGCTGGGCGGTGACGGTGGCCCGCGCCTCCCGCGCGAAGATCGTCACTCTGGACGAGGCCGTGCTACAGCCCGGCCCGGACGCGCTGCTCGCCCCCGAGTGGGTGCCCTGGAGCGAACGGCTGCGCCCCGGCGACCTGGGCCCCGGCGACCTGCTGCCCACCGACGCCGAGGATCTGCGTCTGGAGCCCGGCTTCTCCGGCGAGGAGGAGCCGCCGCCGAACTCCGCGGTCTCCCCGGACATGGCCGAACTCGTCGAGGCCGAGGACGCCGACCTCACCGCCGGGCCGCCGCACGACCTCCCCGCGGCGCCCTCGCGCGGCTCCATCGCGGCCGTCGCCGAGGAACTGGGCATGCGCCGCGCCCGGGTCCTGTCCCGCTACGGCCTGCACGTGGCCGCCGACCGCTGGGAGGACGCGTTCGGCGCGCAGACGCCGATGGCGCAGGCGGCCCCGGCGACCTGCGCGACCTGCGCCTTCCTGGTGCCGATCGGCGGCTCCCTGGGTCAGGCGTTCGGCGTGTGCGCCAACGAGTTCTCCCCGGCCGACGGACGTATGGTCTCCCTCGCCTACGGCTGCGGCGGGCACTCGGAGGCCGCGGTCATGCCGAAGCCGCCGCAGCCGGCCGCGCCGGTCCTCGACGAGACCCGGGTGGACCCCTTCCCCCTCCGCCCGTCCCGCGACTCCGGCTCCGTACCGGACCTCCCCGACGACGAGACCGCGGAACTGGGGCACGCGTAGCCGGTACGCGGCTGGCCCGCGTCCGCGGCGCGCGGTCGCGGCTGCTGGGTGACCGGGGCGCCTGGCCGCCCGAGGCGCCTGGCCGCTCAGGGCGCCTGGTCGCTCGGGGTGCGGTGGCGCCCGGGGCCGGATGCCGCGCGGCGCGAACGCTCCGCCGGGCTGGCGCGGGGCCGTGCCGCCGCCTTGCCTGGCTGGCGCCTCGCCCGGCCAGCTCCTCGTCGGACTCTTCGCCGCGCCGGGCCGGCGCCGCCGGACTGTCGCCGTGCCCGGCCAGCGCGTCGCCGAACAGACGCCACGTCGGGACTGCCCACGGACTGGTGCGGCGCGTGGCTGGCATCTCGCCGCCGGGCATCAGGTCGGCGCCGCGCCGGGCAGACCCTTCGGCGGCCCCCGGCCCCCGGCCCCCGGCCCCCGGCCCCCGGCCCCCGGCCCCCGGCGCCTCAGCGGCGCCCGCCCCCGGCAGCCCGCGGCTCCCCCGGGCGCCCCGCAGCTCCAAGGCGCCCCCACGGCTCCCCAGGCTCCTTCCGGTGGCGCCCCGCCCTCCATGCGCCCCCGGCAGCCGCGCAGCTCCCCAGGCGCACCAGCCGGTGGGCCCTCCGCCCCCTCTACGCCCTCGGCGGCCCCCGCCCAGACGCCGCCCCCGCCCCCGGCACCCTCGCCGCCCCGCCCCCCAGCCCTACGGCCCCGTCCCCCAGCCCTACGGCGCCGCCCCCGCCCCCTGGCGCCGCCCCCGCCCCCGGCCGTTCGCGCGGTACCTTCGGGGCATCCTCGTGAGGAGAGTGATCGTGAGCATGTTCGTGCAGCCGTCCGCTGGGAGCGACCCGTTCGGGACCGCGCGGCTGAGGCGCGGGGTGCTGGACGCCTGGGCCGCCAGCCCGGCCCGGTTCCGCGAGGACGCCAACGCGGAGGAGGACCTGGTCCTCGGCGGCTACCGGGACCGGCTCGTGGTCGAGCTGGCGCAGAACGCCGCCGACGCCGCCGCCCGCGCGGGCGTGCCCGGCCGGCTCCGCCTCACGCTGCGCGACGGCGTCCTGCTCGCCGCCAACACCGGCGCGCCGCTGGACTCGGCCGGGGTGGAGTCGCTGTCCACGCTGCGCGCCTCAGCGAAGCGCGACACGCCGGGGGAGACCGCCGCGGTGGGCCGGTTCGGCGTCGGATTCGCCTCCGTCCTCGCCGTCACCGACGAGCCCGCCGTCGTCGGCCGGCACGGCGGGGTCCGCTGGTCGCTCGCCGAGGCCCGCGGCCTGGCCGGGGAGACCGCCCGGCACAGCCCCGGCCTCGGCGACGAGCTGCGCCGCCGCGACGGGCACGTGCCGCTGCTGCGGCTGCCGTTCGCCGCCGAGGGCACCGCCCCCGACCCGTACGACACCGTCGTGATCCTGCCGCTGCGCGACACCGCCGCCGCCGGACTCGCCGAACGCCTGCTGCACGCCGTGGACGACGCCCTGCTCCTCGCCCTGCCCGGCCTGGAGGAGGTCGTCGTCGAGACCGGCGCGGCCGACGACGTCTGGCAGCGCACCCTGCGCCGCCGCGCCGAGGGCGCCCTCACCGTCGTGGAGGACTCCCGCGAGGGCGCCACCCGCTGGCGTACCGCCGCCGCGCACGGGCCGCTCACGCCCGAACTCCTCGCCGACCGGCCGGTCGAGGAGCGGCTGCGGCCGCACTGGTCGGTCACCTGGGCCGTCCCCGTGGACGACGACGGCGCCCCGGCGAGCCCGCGCACCAGCCCCGTCGTGCACGCGCCCACGCCGAGCGACGAGCCCCTGGGCGTCCCGGCCCTGCTCATCGCCTCCTTCCCGCTCGACGCCACCCGGCGGCGCACCGCCCCCGGCCCGCTCACCGACTTCCTGGTGCAGCGCGCCGCCGACGCCTACGCCGGACTGCTCGCCGCGTGGCGCCCGGTGACCGAGCGGATCATCGACCTGGCGCCCGGACCGCTGGGCAAGGGCGAGCTGGACGGCGCGCTGCGCGCGGCGATCCTCCAGCGGCTGCCGCGGACCTCCTTCCTGCCGCCCGCCCTCGCCCCGGCCCCCGCCGACGGCCTGGAGGAGTCCGAGGCGGCGCTGCCCGAGACGCTGCGCCCCCGGGACGCCGAGGCGGTCGAGGGAGCGGGCGCCGACACGGTGCGCGTGCTGGCCGAGGTGCTGCCCACCCTGCTGCCCGCCGGACTCGAACGGCGCTCCGAGCTGCGCGCGCTGGACGTGGCCCGGCTGCCGCTCGCGGACGCGGTCGACCGGCTGGCCGGCCTGGAGAAGGACCCGTCCTGGTGGCGGCGGCTGTACGAGAGCCTCGCGGGCGTCGACCCGGAGCGGCTGACCGGCCTGCCCGTGCCGCTGGCCGACGGGCGGACGACGATCGGGCCCCGGCAGGTGCTGCTGCCCGCGCCGGACGCCGCGCCGGCCGACCCGGAGGGGCTGGCCCGGCTCGGGCTGAAGGTCGCCCACCCCGACGCGGTCCACCCGGTCCTGGAGAAGCTGGGCGCGCTGCCCGCCACCCCGCGCGCCGTGCTCACCACCCCGCAGGTGCGGGCCGCGGTCGCCGCCTCCCTGGACGAGGGCGGCGGCGCCTGGGACGAGGACGTGCCGGACGCCGAGGAACTGGCCGACCTGGTCCTCGCCCTGGTCCGGGACGCGGGCCTCGCGCCGGGCGAGGAGCCCTGGCTCGGCGCGCTCGCCCTGCCCGACGAGGACGGCGAACTCGCCCCGGCGGGCGAACTGGTCTTCCCCGGGGGTCCGTTCGCCGACGTGATGCGCCCGGACGAACTCCCCGCCGTGGACGGCGAACTGGCCGCGCGGTGGGGACAGCAGCCGCTGGCCGCCTGCGGCGTCCTGGTGGACTTCGCCCTCGTCCGGGCCGCCGACGTGGTCCTCGACCCGGACGAACTGGAGCCGCGCGAAGGCGACTTCCCCGAGCCCGACGACCCCGGGCTGCTCGACGCGGTCGACGTGTGGTGCGAGGACGTCCTCGACCGGTTCCCGGACAGCCCGGTGCCGCCGGTCGCCACCGAACTCGTCGCCGTGCGCGACCTCGACCTCGTCGACGACGACCAGTGGCCGCGGGCCCTCGCCCTGCTGTCGCAGCCGCCGCTGCGCGACGCGCTCACCCAGCCCGTGCGCGTCCTGCTGCCGGACGGCACCCACGAGACGGTCCGGCCCTACACCGCGTGGTGGCTGCGCGGCCACCCGGTGCTCGGCGGACGCCGCCCGGCCGGACTGCGCGCCGCCGGCTCGGACCCGCTGCTGCGCGGCCTGTACGACGAGGCGGACGCCGCGGGCTTCGACGACGAGCAGGTGCTGCGCGCGCTGGGCGTGCGCACCTCGGTCGCCGCGCTGCTGGAGGAGCCGGGCGGCGCCGCCGAGCTGCTCGACCGCCTCGCCGATCCCGAACGCCCGGTCTCGCCCTCCCAGTTGCACGCCCTGTACGGCGCTCTGGCCGAGCTGGACCCCGAGCAGGTGACGCTGCCGGAGGATCTGCGGGCCGTGGTCGACGGCCGGGTGGAGGTGGTGGACGCGGCCGACGCCGTGGTGTGCGACTCCCCGGACCTGCTGCCGTTCACCTCCGGCGTCCCGCTGCTCCCGGTGCGGCCCTCGCGCGCCGCCGAGCTGGCCGAGCTGTTCCAGGTGCGGCGGCTGAGCGAGTCCGTCACCGGCGAGGTGCGTTCCGAGGGCGCCGAGCACGACGTGCCGGAGCCGGTGCGGGTCCTGCTCGGCCCGCGCACGGCCGCCTCGTACGTCGAGCACGAGGAGCTGGTGGTCGACGGCGCCGAGCTGGACTGGCGGCTGACCGCGGACGGCGTGCTGCACGCGGCGACCCTGGAGGGCGTGGCCGCCGGGCTCGCCTGGGCGGCCGGGCAGTGGCCGCGCCGCTTCGAGGTGGCCGCCCTGCTGGAGGACCCGTCCCGGACCCGGGAGCTGGCCCGGGACCGCTGGTTCGACTGAACGCCCCGCTCCCCGCGCGCCCGGCGGATGACGCCCCGTTCCCCGCGAGCCCAGCGGATGACGCCCCGCTCCCGCGAGCCCGGCTGAACGCCCCGCTCCGCGGGGAGCGGCGAGCCCGGCGGATCACGCCCCGCTCCCCGCGAGCCCGGTGTGATCCGGACGCGGCCGCCTACGCGGGGAAGCGGCGGCCCACCCACGTCCAGAGGAACTCCAGGGCGGCCGCCGCGACCGCGGCGACGCCCACCGCCAGCCACGGCACGGCCGTGCCCACCAGCTTCAGCGCGAAGAACCGCTGGAGCGCGGGCACGGCCAGCACGACCACGAACGCCAGGCCCATCGCGGCCACCAGCGCCAGCCGCGGCCAGGTGTAGGGGCGGGCGACGATCGCCAGCACCCACATCGAGACCAGGAACAGCGTGAGCGTGGCCGCGCTGGTCTCCGCGGCGAGCGCGTCCGGCCCGCTGTAGTGACCGCTGTAGTGGCCGCGGGCGGCCAGATACGTGAGGAAGGTCGCCGCGCCGGCCACCGCCCCGCCGGGCACGGCGTAGCGCATCACGCGGCGCACGAAGTGCGGGCGGGCCCGTTCGGTGTTCGGGGCGAGGGCGAGGAAGAAGGCGGGGACGCCGATGGTGAGCGTGGACAGCAGGGTCAGGTGCCGGGGCAGGAACGGGTACTCCACCCCCGAGCACACCACCAGCACGGCCAGCAGCACCGAGTAGACCGTCTTCACCAGGAACAGCGTCGCCACCCGGGTGATGTTGCCGATGACCCGGCGCCCCTCGGCGACGACCGCGGGCAGCGCGGCGAAGCCGTCGTCCAGCAGCACGATCTGCGCGACCGCGCGGGCGGCCTCCGAGCCGGAGCCCATCGCCACGCCGATATCGGCGTCCTTCAGCGCGAGGACGTCGTTCACGCCGTCGCCGGTCATCGCGACGGTGCGCCCGCGCGAGCGCAGCGCGCCCACCATGTCCCGTTTCCGCCGGGGGGTGACCCGCCCGAACACCGTGCCCTCGTCGACCTCCCGGGCCATCTCCCGCTGCCCGTCCGGCAGCCGGCGGGCGTCGACGACCGCGCCGGTGAGGCCGACCCCGGCGGCCACCGCGCCCACCGAGACCGCGTTGTCGCCGGAGACGACCTTGGCGCGCACGCCCTGGTCGGCGAAGTAGCGCAGGGTGTCGGCGGCGTCCGGGCGCAGCCGCTGCTCCAGCACGACCAGGGCGGCGGGCGTGGCCGAGCGCGCCGCCTCGGGGTCGTCGAGGTCGCGGCCGGCGCGGGCCAGCAGCAGCACCCGCAGCCCCCGCTCGTTCAGCCGCCCGGCCTCCGCCAGGGCGGGGGCGCCGTCGGGCAGCAGCACCTCCGGGGCGCCCAGCAGCCACGTGCTGGACTCGCCGTCGCCCTCGCTGAAGCTGGCGCCGCTGTACTGGCGGGCGGAGGAGAAGGGCAGCGACTCCACGCAGCGCCACTCCTCGCTGTCGGGACAGGCGTCGATGATCGCCATCAAGGAGGCGTTGGGGCGCGGGTCGGACTCGCCGAGGGCGCCGAGGACCCGGCGCGCGTAGGCGGGGTCGAAGCCGTCCAGGGGCCGCAGCTCGGCGACGTCCATGCCGCCCTCGGTGAGGGTGCCGGTCTTGTCCAGGCAGACGGTGTCGACGCGGGCCAGGCCCTCGATGGCGGGCAGCTCCTGGACCAGGCACTGCTTGCGGCCCAGCCGGATCACGCCGACGGCGAAGGCGACCGAGGTGAGCAGGACCAGCCCCTCGGGGACCATGGGGACGATGCCGCCGACGGTGCGGGCCAGGGAGTCCTTCAGGCCGGTGCTCCGCACCGCGAGCTGGCTGACGACGAGCCCGAGCGCGGTCGGGACCATCATCCACGTCACGTACTTGAGGATGGTGGACACGCCGGTGCGCAGCTCGGAGTGGACGAGCGTGAAGCGGGACGCCTCCTCGGCGAGCTGGGCCGCGTACGCCTCGCGGCCGACCTTCGCGGCCCGGTAGGCGCCGCCGCCCGCGACCGCGAAGCTGCCGGACAGGATCTGGTCGCCGCGCCGTTTGACGACGGGGTCGGCCTCGCCGGTCAGCAGCGACTCGTCGATCTCCAGGCCGTCGGCCTCGACGCAGACGCCGTCGACGGCGGCCTTGTCCCCGGGGCCGATCTCGATCAGGTCGTCCAGGACGATCTCGCGGGCGGCGATCTCCACGGCGGCGCCGTCGCGCCGGACGGTGGGGCGGGCCTCGCCGACGATGGCGAGGGAGTCCAGGATCTGCTTCGCCCGCCATTCCTGGACGATCCCGATGCCGGTGTTCGCGATGATCACGAAGCCGAAGAGGCTGTCCTGGATCGGCGCGACGCACAGCATGACCAGCCACAGCACGCCGATGATCGCGTTGAACCGGGTGAAGACGTTCGCGCGGACGATCTCGGCCGGCGAGCGGCTGCCGCGCACCGGCACGTCGTTGACCAGGCCCCGGGCGACGCGGGCGGCGACCTCGGCACCGGACAGCCCGTCCGCCCGCACCGCCGGCAGGGGCACCGGGTGCACGGGGTCCAGCTCGGCGCCGACCTGGAATCGGGTCATGCATCCGACGGTACGTGCGGATCTGCGGCTTCACTCGTCGAGCGGGGAGCGACCCGGCCGGGGCGGGAAGCGCGCCCGGCCGGGAGTCAAGCGGGCGGGGTCAGCTCCCGTGGGCGTTGCCGTCCACCGGCTGCGGGCGGCTCTCCGGCGCCGTCCCGGCGCTTCCCGCCCGCTTGATCGCGGCCTCGCGCCGGCGCACGTACCAGACGCCGAACAGGCCGAGGCCGCCGCCGGCCAGGCAGGCCCACAGCCACCAGGTGCGGCCGTGGTCGTCGAACCACCCGTAGAAGGGGAGCTGGACCAGGAAGAGGACGAACCAGACGATCGTGCCGCCGGTGATGGTGGCGACCACGGGCCCCTCCAGGGGCTCCGGCGCCTCGTGCTTGGGGGTCCACTTCGCCATGCCCTCAGCTTACGGCCCGCCCCGACGCCCCCGGCCCGCCGCCAGGCCCCGCCGGTCCGCCGCTCGGCGCGGGGACTCGGCCAGCCGACCGAGGGGCTTCCGGAGACGTCTTCCGGCCGCCCCGCGTCCACCCGACTCCTTTACGCTCTACGCGTGTAGATGGAGTTTTAGAAGCTCATATGTTCATACTGAAAACGCCCGGGATTGGCCGCTTCTCTTCGTACGAAACACCAACAGAAACCTGGGGGAGACCTGTTGGTGACCAAAGACGACGAGACTCGACCGTGTTGTGGTCCGGTCTCCCGCCGGCACTCCCTTTCGTTCCGCACCCTTGAGGTCACCCGTATGTCCACCTCGGCCACCGAAACGGCCCCCGCCCCCGAGCAGCCGGGGACGCCGCCCGCCTTCGGCGCCCTCGACCGCTACTTCAAGATCTCCGAACGGGGCAGCTCGCTGTCCCGTGAGATCCGCGGCGGTTTCGCCACCTTCTTCGCGATGGCCTACATCATCGTGCTGAACCCGATCATCCTGGGCAGCGCGAAGGACATGTACGGGCACCATCTCGACAACGGCCAGCTCGTCACCGCCACCGCCGTGACCGCGGCGTTCACCACGCTCCTGATGGGCGTGATCGGCAACGTCCCGATCGCGCTCGCGGCCGGACTCGGCGTGAACACCGTCGTCGCGCTCCAGCTCGCCCCGCGCATGTCCTGGCCGGACGCCATGGGCATGGTCGTCCTGGCCGGCCTCGTCGTCATGCTGCTGGTGGCCACCGGCCTGCGCGAGCGGGTCATGAACGCGGTGCCGCTCGGGCTGCGCAAGGGCATCGCCATCGGCATCGGCCTGTTCATCATGCTGATCGGCCTGGTCGACTCCGGCTTCGTCTCCCGCATCCCGGACGTCGCCCACACCACCGTCCCGGTCCAGCTCGGCGCCGACGGCCACCTCAACGGCTGGCCGGTCCTGGTCTTCATCCTGGGCGCGCTGCTCACGCTGGCCCTCATCGTGCGCAAGGTGCCCGGCGCGATCCTGATCTCCATCGTGGCCATGACCGTCCTCGCGGTCGTCATCGAGGCCGTCGCCAAGGTGCCGTCCTGGGGCCTGACCGCCCCGAAGTGGCCCGGCAACCCCTTCTCCACCCCGGACTTCGGCCTGGTGGGCAAGGTCAGCCTCTTCGGCGGCTTCGGCAAGGTCGGCGTGCTGACCGGCATCCTGTTCGTCTTCACCGTGCTGCTGTCCTGCTTCTTCGACGCCATGGGCACGATCATGGGCATCAGCGACGAGGCCAAGCTGACCGACGCCCAGGGGCAGATGCCCGGCATCAGCAAGGTGCTGTTCGTGGACGGCATCGCCGTCGCCGCCGGCGGCGTCAGCTCCTCCTCGGCCACCACCTGCTTCGTGGAGTCGACCGCGGGCGTCGGCGAGGGCGCGCGGACCGGCTTCGCCAACGTCGTCACCGGCGCGCTGTTCGCGGTGGCGCTGTTCCTCACCCCCGTCGCCACCATGGTCCCGTCCCAGGCCGCCACCCCGGCCCTGCTCGCGGTCGGCTTCCTGATCCTGTCCCACTCGGTCCGGGAGATCGACTGGGCGGACTACACGATCGCCATACCGGCCTTCGTGACGATGGTGATGATGCCGTTCACCTACTCGATCACCAACGGCATCGGCATGGGCTTCATCACCTTCACGGTGCTGCGCCTGGCGGCCGGCCGCGGCCGCGAGGTCCCGGCGGCGATGTACGCGGTGGCCGCCGTCTTCGCCTTCTACTACCTGATGCCGGCCCTCGGCCTGACCTGATCCCGGCCTGACCTGATCCCGGCCTGACCTGATCCCGGCCTGACCTGATCCCGGCCCGGGGCCTGACCCCCCGGGCCGCGCGGTCCCGTGGGCGGCGCGCTCACGGAACCCCGTAGAACCGTTCCGTCTCCTCCACCGAGGCGTGGAACCGCTCGTCGAAGTCATCGCGGATGAGCGTCCGGACGACATAGTCCTGGACGCTCATTCCTCTTTTCGCGGCGTGGCGCCGGAGCCGTTCGAGCAGCTCGCGGTCCATGCGCAGGCTGAGCACGCTGGTCCCCATGCAGTCGAGGGTCCCTGTGCCCTTCGGCCGGAGGCGTCACGTTTCGCGCTCCTGTCACCCGTTTGAGTGATGTGCTCTCGCGAGTGGCCCGTGTCACGGGATGGAGGCGCGTGCTCATTGGTCTTTAGCGAGGGTAATGAGTTACGCTAAGGACATGCCGGACCTCACCCATGGCGACGACGCTGCCGCCGTGAACTCCCTGCGCTCCGCCGTGATGCGGTTGTCCCGTCGGCTCAAGCACCAGCGCGTCGACGAGTCGCTCAGCCCCACCGAGATGTCGGTGCTGGGCACCCTGTCCAACTGCGGAAGCGCCACCCCGGGCGAGCTGGCCCGCAGGGAGCACGTACAGCCCCCGTCGATGACCCGCATCGTGGCGCTCCTCGAAGCCAAGGGACTGGTCCAGCTCGAACCGCACCCCGAAGACCGCCGCCAGAAGGTCGTCACCAGGACCGAGCAGGCCGAGACCATGCTCGTGGAGAGCCGCCGCAAGCGGAACGCCTTCCTGGCCGGCCTGGTCGACGGACTCGACGAGGACGAGTGGGCGAAACTGCGCGCGGCCGCCCCCGTGCTGGAGAAGCTCGCTCACCTGTGACGCACGTCAGCCGCCGGACACGCACGAGCCGCCGGAGCACGCGGGCCGCCCCTGGGCGCCCGGCCCGGCGGGAACCTAGGAGGCGAACACTGTTGAGTTCGGGACCCGGAGCAGCTTCCGCCCCCGCGCCGACCGCCCACGAGACCCAGCCTGGCCTCGACGCTGAGCCTGCGCCCGACGCTGAGCCCGCGCCCAACGCCGAGCCCTCGCTCGACACCGAGCCTGCCCCCGACGCTCCGCCCGCTCCCGAGACCCCTCGCGCCTCCTCGATGTTCTCCTCGCTCAGGATCCGCAACTACCGCCTGTTCTTCGCGGGCCAGGTCGTCTCCAACACCGGCACCTGGATGCAGCGCATCGCCCAGGACTGGCTGGTGCTGAGCCTCACCGGCTCCTCCGCGGCCGTCGGCATCACCACGGCCCTCCAGTTCCTGCCGATGCTGCTCTTCGGCCTCTACGGCGGCGTCCTCGTCGACCGCCTGCCCAAGCGGCCCACGCTGCTCGTCACCCAGTCCGCGATGGCCGTCACCGGCCTGCTGCTCGCCGCGCTCACGCTCACCGGCGACGTCCGGGTCTGGCACGTCTACGTCGCCGCGTTCGCCGTCGGCCTCGCCACGGTCCTCGACAACCCGGCCCGGCAGTCCTTCGTCTCCGAGATGGTCGGCCCCGGGCAGTTGCAGAACGCGGTCAGCCTGAACTCCGCCAACTTCCAGTCCGCCCGGCTGATCGGCCCCGCCGTCGCGGGCGTCATGATCACCGGTGTCGGCACCGGCTGGGCCTTCCTCGCCAACGGACTGTCCTTCGTCGCCCCGATCACCGGCCTGCTGCTGATGCGCACCCGTGAGCTGCACGCGGTCCAGCGCGCCCCGCGCGGCAAGGGCCAGCTCCGCGAGGGCCTGCGCTACGTCGCCGGGCGCCCCGATCTGACCTGGTCGATCGTCCTGGTCGGCTTCATCGGCACCTTCGGCTTCAACTTCCCGGTCTGGCTGTCCGCCTTCGCCGGCCACGTCTTCCACGCCGGAGCGGGCGCCTACAGCCTCTTCAACATCGTCACGGCGACCGGTTCGCTGGCCGGCGCGCTGCTCGCCGCGCGCCGCGGCACCGCGCGGCTACGGGTGCTGATCCTGGCGGCGGTCTCCTTCGGCGCCCTGGAGATCGTGGCCGCGCTGGCCCCCCAGTACTGGATGTTCGCACTGCTCATGGCCCCGATCGGCATGTTCGGCATGACCGTCAACGTCACGGCGAACACCGCGGTCCAGATGGCCACCGACCCGGCCATGCGCGGCCGGGTGATGTCCCTGTTCATGATGGTGTTCATGGGCGGCACCCCGCTCGGCGCCCCGCTGGTCGGCTGGGTGACCGACGCCTACGGCGCCCGGACCGGCTTCGCCCTCGGCGGCGCCGTCTCCCTCGTCTCGGCCGTCGCCATCGGCCTGGCCCTCACCCGCGCGGGCGGCCTCCGCGTTGCGGTCGGCTGGCGCCGAGGCCACCCACGCGTCACCCTCGTCCCCCGCGAACCGCGCAAGCCCCGCGAGGAACTGGCGGCGGTGTAGGGGACCGGAGGCGGGACCGGAGCGCTCGGGGACGCGGGCCTCGGCGGGACACTGGCCCCATGAGACTCTTCGCCGCCGTGCTGCCCCCCGAGGACGTCGTGGACGCACTCGCGGACCAGGTGGCCGCACTGAGGAAGCTGCCCGGGGCCGACGGGCTGCGCTGGACCGGGCGGCCCGCCTGGCACCTGACGCTCGCCTTCTACGGCGAGGTCGGCGAGGAAGCCGTGCCGGAGCTGGCGGAGCGGCTGGCCAGGGCCGCGCGCCGCACCGAGCCCTTCGCGCTGGCGCTGGGCGGCGGCGGGCAGTTCGGGCACGGCAAGGCGCTGTGGGCGGGGGTCGCGGGCGACCTGGAGACGTTGCGGCTGCTGGCCGAGCGGGCGGAGGCGGCGGGCCGTCGGACCGGCTTGGAGATGGGCGCGCACCGCCGCTACACGGCCCACCTGACGGTGGCGCGCGCCCGGGAGGCGCTCGACGTACGGCCCTACGTCCACGCGCTCGGCGGGTTCGCCGGCCGGACCTGGACGGTGGAGGAGGTCGTCCTCGTCCGCAGCCTGCTGCCGCGGTCCGGGGTGCTGGGCGAACAGCCCCGCTACGAGCCGGTCGCCCGCAGCCCGCTCGGCGCGGCCGGTTAGTCTCGCTTACGTGGACCCGAAGACCCGGAACCTGATCATGGCCGCCGCGCTCGTGCTGATGCTCGTCGTCGTCGCCGTGGCGGCCCTGCTCGGCAAGTGACGCCGAGCGGGGCCGTCGCGGAAGACGGTCGGCTCGCGTCTGTCGCGGGGACAGCCGGCCCACGGCCGTCGCGGCGGACAGCCGGCCCGCGGTCGCCGCGGCGGACGGCCGGGCCCCGCTGCCCCCGTAAGACGCTCTCCGAGGCGGCGGCCGTCAGGCGAGGGCCTGTGGGGCGCCGGGCGAGGGCCTGCGAGGTGCCGGGCAGGTTCTACGGGGTGCCAGGCAGATCCCGGGGGGCGCCGGGCGAGGGCCTGCGGAGCGCCGGTCAGACCCTCCGGAGCGTCGGTCAGACCCTGAGCCCCGGGGCCGCCGCTACCAGGCGAAGGCCTCCGGGGAGGGGCCCGGACCGGGGAAGATCTCGTCCAGACCGGTCAGCACGTCCTCGCTCAGCTTCAGCTCGACGGCCCGCAGCGCGGACTCGAGCTGCCCGGCGGTGCGCGGGCCGACGATCGGGCCGGTCACGCCGGGCCGGGCGAGCAGCCAGGCCAGCGCCGTCTCGCCAGGCTCCAGACCGTGCTTGTCGAGCAGGTCCTCGTACGCCTGCACCTGCGCGCGCACGGCGGGGTCGGCGAGCGTGTCGGCGGCCCGCCCGGACGCGCGCCTGCCGCCCTCGGCCGCCTTCTTCAGCACGCCGCCCAGCAGCCCGCCGTGCAGCGGCGACCAGGGGATGACGCCGAGCCCGTAATCCTGCGCGGCCGGGATGACCTCCATCTCCGCGCGCCGCTCGGACAGGTTGTACAGGCACTGCTCGCTGACCAGGCCGAGCAGTCCGCGCCGGTCCGCCGCCTCGTTGGCCTGGGCGATCTTGTAACCGGGGAAGTTGGACGAGCCGACGTAGAGGATCTTGCCCTGCTGGACCAGGACGTCGACGGCCTGCCACAGCTCCTCGAAGGGGGTGCTGCGGTCGATGTGGTGGAACTGGTACAGGTCGATGTAGTCGGTGCGCAGCCGCTTGAGGCTGGCCTCGACGGCCCGCCGGATGTTCACGGCGGAGAGCTTGTCGTGGTTGGGCCAGACGGGTGAGTCGTCCAGGGCCATGTTGGCGTACACCTTGGTGGCCAGGACGACCTTGTCGCGGCGCTCGCCGCCCTTGGCGAACCAGTTGCCGATGATCGACTCGGTGCGGCCCTTGTTCTCGCCGAAGCCGTAGACGTTGGCGGTGTCGAAGAAGTTGATCCCGGCGTCCAGCGCCGCGTCCATGAGGGCGTGGCTGCCCGCCTCGTCGGTCTGCGGACCGAAGTTCATCGTGCCGAGGACCAGTCGGCTGACCTTGAGTCCGGTGCGTCCGAGCTGTGTGTACTCCATGGTTACCCAGCCAACGTCTTGGAGCGCGCTCCAGGCAAGGGGAACGGGGCGGCGGCGCCGCACGGGCTCAGTAGGCGAACTCCTCAGTGTCCTTGCCGTACTCGGCGTACGCGGCGTACTCGCTGTCCTGGCCGTCCTCAGCATCCTGGTCGTCGTCGGCGTCCCCGCCCCAGCCCCACGCCTGGGCCATGGCCCCCGCGAACGCCTGCGCGATCTTCCGCTCGCCGCTCGGGCTCGGATGCGTGCCGTCGTAGGTGTCCCGCTGGATGTCGTACGCGGCGGGCGGGGAGGCCAGCAGGAGCGGCGAGCGGGGCTCGTCCAGGTCGGCCGCCGCCTTGGCCAGCAGGGCGTTGAAGAGGTCCACCTGGGCGGCGAACGGCGCGTCCGTCTCGGCCTTGATGTTCGGTATGACCGGGAGCAGCACCATGCGGACGCGCGGCCGGGCCTCGCGGGCGGCGGCGACGAAGGCCCGCACGTTGTCCGCGGTCTGCTCGGCGTCGGTGTAGAAGCCCAGGTCGATCAGGCCGAGGGAGACCAGCAGGACGTCCGCCCGGGTCGCGCGCACCGCCTCGCCGATCAGCGGGACCATGTGCAGCCAGCCCTCGCCCCAGCCGGCCAGGTGGCCGCGGGGGAAGTCCGGCTCGGCGTAGGCGAGGGACGTCGGGGACCCGGCGGCCGGGTCGTACAGCTCCTCGCGCGGGCCCACGAACGTGAACGGGCCGCCGTACGTCTCGCACAAGCGCCGCCAGAGCCAGTAGCGCCACGTGTGCCCACCCGCGCTCCCGATCGTCATGGAGTCGCCTACGGGCATGAACCTGAGCATCCGCTCATGATGGACGATCGCGGGGGCGGGCGGCGCCCGCGAGGGTGTGAGGGGAGTGTGAGGCCCGCCACCTCCGCCGGACCGGCCCGGCGGATGGCAGGCTGGGGCCATGCGCCGACCGTCCGCCCTCCTCGCGGGGGCCCTGCTCGCGGGTGCGTCCCTGCTGCCTGCCGCCCTGTCCACCGCCGGGGCCGCCTCCGCCGACGACGGCGGGCCGGGCGACTCCGGCTTCACGCTCCGCGATCCCCGGATCAAGGAGTCCAGCGGCCTGGCGGCCTCTCGTCTGCACCCCGGCGTGTACTGGACGCACAACGACAGCGACGACGGCCCCTACCTCTACGCCGTGGACAGCAGGACGGGGAAGACCGTCGCCAAGGTCACGCTCAGCGGCATCGGCCGCCCCCGCGACGTGGAGGCGATCTCCATCGGCCCCGGGAACCAGATCTACGTCGGCGACATCGGCGACAACCTCGACGGCGCCTGGCCCTACGTGTGGATCTACCGGCTGCCCGAGCCGAGGACGCTCAAGGACCAGACGGTCCGGGCGCGGCAGTACGTGGTGAAGTACGCCGACGGCCCGCGCAACGCCGAGTCGCTGATGGTGCATCCGAAGACCGGGCGCGTCTACGTCATCGACAAGAAGGAGGACGGCGGCCACCTCTTCGAAGGCCCGGCCACGCTCTCCGCCTCCGGTGTGAACGTCTTCAAGCCCATCGCCCCCGTCGACCTGTGGGCCACCGACGCGGCCTTCTCCCCGGACGGCACGCGGCTCGCCGTGCGCGGCTACTTCGGCGGGATCTTCTACGCGTGGAACGGCGGCAAGCTCCAGCGCCTGAGCCAACTGGACGTGCCGTTGCAGCGGCAGGGCGAGGGCGTCGCGTACTCCGCCGACGGCACGAAGCTGCTGTACAGCTCCGAGGGCGCAGGCACCGACGTGGTGGCCGAGGACGCACCGGGCCGCCCCGACCCGAAGTCACCCTCCGTGAAGCCGAGTTCGCCCGCGTCCGGCGGCGGCAGCGATCACCTGAAGGTCGGCGCGCTGATCGCCGCCGCCGGGCTGGCCGCCCTGTTCGGGATACGGCGGCTGCGGCGCGGGAGGTGAGGACTCGCCCAGCGGGCAGGGGAGTCGGGGACGCGTGCGGTTGGGGGAGCAGGTGACGACGGCCAGGCAGAGGTACGTCGGCCGTTCCAGGTAGAAGCCCAGGGACAGGTCGCCGCCTGACGTGAGCCGCTGTGCCGCGGAGGCGACGAGGGCCGCCAGCCGGTCGGCGTCCCGCTCGGCCTCGGCCGCGAACCGGGGCGCGTACGCGGCCAGCCGCTCACCGAGCCACCCGGCCGCCCGCCCCGGCTCCGCCCACGTGCCGCACACCGCCGACCCCGGCTTGACGAGCCAGAGTGCCGTCTCCAGCGGGGGCAGATCAGAGACGGGAAACCCGGCGGCGACCTCGCGATACCGCTGGACCGACTCCGGCCGGCTGCCCGGCGGAGGCGGCGCGGGGTGGGGCGGCCGCCGCAGCGCGTCCTGATCCAGACGCCGCTTGGGACCCGCCCAGAGATAGGCGTGGTGGTGCACCGGAGTTCCTGTCGTCGCTGCGTTGCGCCAGGGCGGTTGCGGCCTCCCGGCCGGTCGCGGGCGGGCGGGACACCCCGCGTGCGCGGGACCGGCCGGGAGGGCGAGGGAGGATCAGAGGGCGAGGCCGAACCGCGTCGGGTCGATCCCGGCGACGCTCAACTCCTCGGTGGTGAACCGCAGGGGCTGTGCGTCGGGCCGCTTGCTGTCTCCGAGCGCCCAGGCGTCCTCCCCGATCCGGGCCAGGGTCACGCACCCCTCGGAACAGGGGCCGCCGCACGCCTTCACGAAGGAGGCGGAGGCGATGTCCAGGGCGTAGAGGTCGTTGCCGTTCTGCATGGCGATGCTGCCGTTCCGCATGGCGGTGCCTTCCTGGTCGACGATGAGGTCATGACCGTAGGAGGCGTGCAGGGAGCAAGGGGAAGAATATTCGCGGCTATTCTCCTCTCGCTACGCAGAATGCATGGACATGCGCTCAGAGCTACCAGCATGCTGTGTGCGCCGACATCATCACGACTTCGAGGAGTGGTCGCCCATGGCGCGGAGGTTACGGTTCAACGGGACGGGGAGCGACGGGGGCGGGTGCCCGTCCGTGCACGAGGACTTGGACAGCGGGGAGGTGATCGTGCACGGTCCTCCGCTGAGCGATCCGGCGGACGTCGCGCAGCTCCAGCGTCTCTCCGAGGGGGAGGTGGCTGTCGTGGTGCCCCGGGACCTGCTGGTCGACTGGTCTCCCAAAGAGCGGACGCGGCAGGTGCGGACGATCGATCTGGACGAGTTCGGCGGCCTGTTCGCCAAGTTCGAGCACACGGCCTGGCGGTTGGAGACCCGTCGGCGCTATGCCAGCGACGAGGCCACCGACAAGTGGAAGCAGTTCGTGCAGACCGGGGAGGTCGGTGAGGACTGGGCGGACGCCCCGGAAGTGAGGCGGTTCCGCGACACGGTCCGCGCCCAGACCGCGCAGGGGAAGCGCATGGAGCGGGTGCGCATCGTGGACCGGCCCGCGACCCTCGGTCAGCGCTACCTCCTCAGCAGCGCCAAGGGCAACATCGGCTTCGGCGAGGACATCCGCAACATGTGGCGAGCCGACGCGGACCGACTCCGGCTGCCCGCCGAGGACTTCTGGCTGTTCGACAGCCGCCTGATCGCGCTCCTGCGGTTCGACGAGGACGACCAGCTCACGCACGTGGACCTGATCACGGAGCCCGCAGAGGTGGTGCGTTGCTGCATGGTGCGGGATGCTGCTTGGCATCACGCCGTGACGCGGGAGCGGTTCCTGGCGGAGATGCACAGCGACGCGTAGGGGTAAGAGCGGACACCGGTGGGCACGGACTATCAGAGAGCACGCGAGGAACTAGGCCGACGGCTTAGAGAATTGCGTGTGGAGAGCCCTGATGGCCGGCTCACCGGTGTCCGACTCGCCGAGCGGTTGGGCTGGCAGCAGTCGAAGATCAGCAAGTTGGAGAACGGCCGCCAGACGCCTTCGGACGACGACCTCCGGGCGTGGGCCGAGGCCGTGGGGCAGCCCGCCGCCTTCGCTGAACTGCGTTCGCGTCTACGGGGCTTCGAAAGTCACCTCCGCTCGTGGCGTCGTCTGCTGGCGGCGGGGCACGGTCCAGTGCAGGAGACGTGGAACGCCCTCGTCGGTGAGTCCCGGACCCTGTACGTGTGGGACAACTACGTCGTCAACGGCATGCTCCAGACAGCCGATTACGCTCGGAGCCTGTTCGAGTGCCATGCGAACTTCCGACGTTCCCCACGGGACATGGAGGACGCGGTGCGGGCCCGTATGAAGCGGCAGGAATGGCTGTACCGGCCGGGCAAGCAGTTGAACGTGCTCATGTGGGAGAGCGCGCTGCGGAGTCAGGTGTGCACGCCCGAGGTGTTGGCGGCTCAACTGGACCGTTTGCTGGGCGTCGTGGGCATGGACACCGTCCGTCTCGGCATCGTGCCGTTGGACGCCGTACTGCGCCTGCCGCCGGGGAGCGCCTTCTGGGTCCTGGACGACCGACTGGTCACCGTTGAGAACTGGCACGCCGAACTCTGGCTAGAGGATGCCGAAACGATCGCTCTCTACCGCCGCGTCTGGGATGCCTTGGCCGAGTCGGCCGTCTTCGGCGCCGAAGCGCAGCAGGTGATCGCCCGGGTGCGGCGGAGCGTCAAGGTCTGAGGGTCCGGGAGTCCGCCGTCTGCGCGAGATGAAACCTGGCCCATACGCACTTGGCGTACGGCTCCTGCCGGCACCCCCACGCGTCGGACAGCGCCTCCACGAGCGCCAGCCCGCGTCCGCCTTCCTCGTCCGGCGAGGAGTGGCGGGGTCGCGGCACCCTGTCCCGGTCCGGGTCGGAGACCTCCAGGACCAGTTCGGGTCCGTCGAGGGTGAGCGTGACCCTGACCTGTGCGCTGGAAACGCGGCAGTGGGTCACGGCATTGGTGACGAGTTCATTCGCCAACAGGACCACAGCGTCACTGAGTTCGTCATTGACGCCCCAGTCCGCGAGCGCCTTGCGTAAGCGCTGCCGGACGGAGGGGACGTGCCGTCGGTGCTTGGGGACGCGGAAGTCTTCGATAGCGGACATGGGGGTGGCTACCTCCTGACATGCCGTCAAGTAAGCCGCCTCTCGGCGGCGCACTGCCGAGATTAGGGCCGCAAGTACCCAAGTCGCAATAACCAGAGTCCGCATACATGCGGTCGTACATATGTGCAGTATCCAACCTGCTCTACAGTGGCCTGTCGCGAGAGAGGGGGGCCGTGATGCCCGCAGGTGGACGACCGACCGTGCGCAGCAGGCGACTTGGGGCCGCACTCAGGAGGTATCGGCAGGCCGCCGAACTCGACCAGCCGCAGGCGGCGGAGGTGATCGCCGCGCACCAGACCAGGGTCAGCCGCATAGAGACCGGGCACGTCATCGCGCGCCCCATCGAGATCCGTGCGCTGCTGAGCGCGTACGGCGTCGATGACCCCGGAGTCCGCACAAAGCTGGAGGACCTGGCCAAGCAGTCGAAGAACCGGGGCTGGTGGCTGGAGCATGCGGCGCATCTGAGGCCGGACTACGTGGACCACATCGCGCTGGAGGATGACGCGACGTACATCCGGGAGTGGCAGCCGATCCTCGTTCCCGGGCTCTTGCAGACTCCCGCCTACGCGGAGGCGATCATCTCGGGAGGCTCGAAATACGTTGCCGCCGAACGGGTGGAGCAACTGGTCAAGGCGCGGATGGGGAGGCAGGCCAAGATCGCGGAAGGCGGGGCTTCCTACTCGTGCGTTCTCTGGGAAACGGTCGTCGTCCAGCCGCTGGTGGGCGTGGATGTCCACCGTGAACAGTTGTCCGCGATTCTGGAGATCGGCAAGCGAAAGAACGTGACCGTGCAGGTGCTGCCGTTCAGCGCGGGCGCCATTGCGGGCACGACCTACGCCTTCTCGTCGTTCAGTTTCGAGTCCGAGCCGACGGTCGAAGCCGTGACCATGGAGAATCTGCGGGGCACGTCGGTGCTCGAATCACCTGATGATCTTGCTGCTTACGCCGACGCTTACGACCAACTACGATCGGCCGCACTGGCACCCGACGCGAGTGCGCGGCTGATTCGGGGCGCACTGCGGAGTAGCAAGGAAGACACACAGTGACCGAGATCGTAGGTAGCTTCTGGAAGTCGTCGTACTCCGGGCAGGAGGGCAACTGCGTGGAAGTCGCCCGCACGACCGACGACGGGCGGGCCGTCCGCGACAGCAAGCGGCTGGACGGCCCCCTGCTCGCCGTCTCCCGCGAGGGCTGGCGGGCATTCGTTCAGCAGTTCTGAGGGAGTTCCCCCGCGAAGGGAGACGTACGTGACCGAGGTCGTAGGTAGCTTCCGGAAGTCGTCGCACTCTGGAGCAGAGAGCAACTGCCTGGAAGTCGCCCGGACGACTGATGGCGGCCGCGCCGTTCGCGACAGCAAGCGGCAGGAAGGCGGTCTGCTCGCCGTCTCGCGTGAGGGCTGGCGGGCATTCGTTCAGCAGTTCTGAGGGAGTTCCCCCGCGAAGGGAGACGTACGTGACCGAGATCGTAGGTAGCTTCTGGAAGTCGTCGCACTCCGGGCAGGAGGGTGACTGCCTGGAAGTCGCCCGCACGACCGACGACGGCCGTGCCGTCCGCGACAGCAAGCGGCTGGACGGCCCCCTGCTCGCCGTCTCCCGCGAGGGCTGGCGCGCGTTCGTGCGGCAGTTCTGACGGCGCGGACGACGACGTGACGAAGGGCGCCCGGCGGATCGTTCGCCGTGCGCCCTTCGTCGTAGCCGGTAGCGCTACAGCTTCTCGATGACGTAGTCGACGCATGCCGTCAGCGCCTGGACGTCCGCCGGGTCGATCGCCGGGAACATGGCGACGCGGAGCTGGTTGCGGCCGAGCTTGCGGTAGGGCTCGGTGTCGACGATGCCGTTGGCGCGCAGGGCCTTGGCGACGGCGGCCGCGTCGATCTCGTCGGCGAAGTCGACGGTGCCGATGACCTGGGAGCGCTGGGCCGGGTCCGCGACGAACGGCGTGGCGTACTTGGACTCCTCCGCCCAGGAGTACAGGCGGGACGAGGAGTCCTTGGTGCGGGCCGTGGCCCAGTCCAGGCCGCCCTGGCCGTTGATCCACTCCAACTGCTGGTCGAGCAGGAACAGGGTGGCCAGCGCCGGGGTGTTGTACGTCTGGTTCTTGCGGGAGTTGTCGATCGCCGTGGGGAGGCTGAAGAACTCCGGGACGTGCCGGCCGGACGCGTGGATCCGCTCGGCGCGCTCCACCGCGGCGGGGGAGAACACGCCGATCCACAGGCCGCCGTCGGAGGCGAAGGACTTCTGCGGGGCGAAGTAGTAGACGTCCGTCTCGGCGACGTCCACCGGCAGGCCGCCGGCGCCGCTGGTGGCGTCCACGAGGACCAGCGCGCCCTCGTCGGCGCCCGCGACCCGCTCGATGGGCATGGCGACGCCGGTGGAGGTCTCGTTGTGCGTGAAGGCGTAGACGTCGGCGCCCGCCTCGGCCGCGGGCCGCGGGTGGGCGCCCGGGTCGGCGGAGATCAGCGTGGGCTCGGCCAGCCACGGAGCGAGCTTGGCGGCCTTGGCGAACTTGGAGGAGAACTCGCCGAAGGTGAGGTGCTGCGACTTGTTCTCGATCAGACCGTGCGTCGCGATGTCCCAGAACGCGGTGGAGCCGCCGTTGCCGAGGACCACTTCGTAGCCCTCGGGCAGGGAGAACAGCGCCGCGACGCCCTCGCGCACCTTGCCGACCAGGTTCTTCACCGGAGCCTGGCGGTGGGAGGTGCCCATCAGGGACGTGCCGGTGGCGGCGAGGGCGTCCAGCGCCTCGGTGCGCACCTTGGAGGGGCCCGCGCCGAAGCGTCCGTCGGCGGGCTTGATGTCAGCGGGGATCTGAATGTCGGCCACGGATCGGAGGGTATCCGTTACGTGAGACGAGACGGAGCCCCTGTCCGTCGGATGAGACGAAACAGCCGAGTCATGTGCTTGTGCGGTCGTACGACGATATGGGCGTGGCTGTGAACAACGCGCGGTGACGGTGAGTGATCGGATGCATTCTGGACGCATGACGGATCTCGCGGACGAACTGCGCAGGGCGGTGCGGGGGGAGGTCGGCGCCGACGCCGCCTCCCGGGCGCTGATGACCATGGACGCGTCCAACTACCGGCGGGTGCCCCTGGCGGTGGTCGCGCCCCGGGACGCCGACGACGTGGCCGCCGCGCTGGAGGTGTGCCGGGCGCGCGGAGTCCCGGTGGCACCGCGCGGCGGGGGCACGTCCATCGCCGGGCAGGCGACCGGCACGGGCGTGGTGCTGGACTTCACCCGGCACATGAACGGCCTGCTGGCGCTGGACCCGGTCGCGCGGACCGCCGTCGTGCAGCCCGGCCTCGTCCTGGACCGGCTCCAGGAGGCCGCCGCCCCGCACGGTCTGCGCTTCGGTCCCGACCCGTCCACGCACAGCCGGTGCACGCTAGGCGGGATGATCGCCAACAACTCCTGCGGCTCCCACTCGGTGGCGTGGGGGACGACCGCGGACAGCGTGCGCGAACTGTCGGTGCTCACCGCGCGAGGACGGCCGCTGCGCCTGGGCCGGGACTGGGCCGGCGCCCCGGACGGGCTGCGCGAGCTGGCCGGGGGCGAGCTGGCCCGGCTGCGGACGGGCTTCCCCGACCTGCCCCGGCGCATTTCCGGATACGCGCTGGACGCCCTGCTGCCCGAGCGCGGCGCGCACGTCGCCCGGTCCTTCTGCGGCTCCGAGGGCACGCTCGGGGTGCTGACCGAGGCGGTCGTCGACCTGGTGGCGGCGCCCCGCGTGCGGGCGCTGGCCGTGCTGGGCTACGCCGACGAGAGCGCCGCCGCCGAGGCCGCCGCGGGACTGCTGCCGCTCGCGCCGCTCACCGTGGAGGGAATGGCCCGCGACCTGGTGCCGCGCGGCACGGCCCTGCTGCCCCGGGGGTCCGCCTGGCTGTTCGTGGAGACAGGCGCATACGGCACGGACGGCGCGGACGGCACGGACGGCACGGACGAGGCACGCGCGCGGGCGGAGGCGGTCGTGCGGGCCGCCGACGCCGTGGACGCCCTGGTCGTCACCGACCCGGCCGGGCAGCGCGCGCTGTGGCAGGTGCGCGAGGACGCCAGCGGCGCCGCGACCCGGATGCCGGACGGCTCCGAGGCGTGGCCCGGCTGGGAGGACTGCGCGGTGCCGCCGGTCCGGCTCGGCGCGTATCTGCGGGAGTTCCGGGCGCTGCTGGCCGCCCACGGCCTGCGCGGCACGCCGTACGGGCACTTCGGGGACGGCTGCGTGCACGTCCGGATCGACTTCGACCTGCTCACGCCCGCCGGCGTCGGGCGCTTCCGGCGCTTCTCGGAGGACCTCGCCGAACTGGTGACGGCCCACGGCGGCTCGCTGTCCGGGGAACACGGCGACGGCCAGGCCCGCGCCGAGCTGCTGCCGAAGATGTACGGCGCCCCGATGGTGGCCCTGTTCGAGCGGGCCAAGGCCGTCTGGGACCCGGACGACCTGCTGAACCCGGGCATCCTGGTCCGCCCGGCCCCGCTGGACGCCGACCTGCGCTTCGCCGTGCTGCCCCGCGAGCCGGTGCCGGTGGCCTTCGGCTACCAGGCGGACGGCGGCGACTTCTCCGCGGCGGTGCGCCGCTGCGTCGGAGTGGCGAAGTGCCGTACGACGCAGACCTCCGGCCCGGAGGTGATGTGCCCCTCCTTCCGGGCGACGGGACGGGAGGAACACTCCACCCGCGGGCGGGCCCGGCTGCTGCACGAGATGCTGGCGGGCGAAGTGATCACCGACGGCTGGCGGTCCGCCGAGGTGCGCGACGCCCTCGACCTCTGCCTGTCCTGCAAGGGCTGCCGCTCGGACTGCCCGGTCGGCGTCGACATGGCCGCGTACAAGGCGGAGTTCCTGCACCACCACTACGCGGGCCGGCGCCGCCCCGCCGCCCACTACGCGATGGGATGGCTGCCGGTCTGGCTGCGCTGGGCGTCCCGCGTCCGCGCGGCGCCCCTCCTGAACGCGCTCGCCGCCGTGCGCCCCCTGGCCGCCGTCGCCAAACGGCTGGGCGGAATCACACCTGAACGAGCGATCCCCCGCCTGGCCGCACAGCCCTTCACCCGGTGGTGGCGGACCCGGCCGCAGCGGGTCCGGGAGGGCGAAGGCGACGTCGTCGTCCTGTGGCCCGACACCTTCACCGAGCACCTGTCGCCCTCGGTGGGCCGGGCGGCCGTCCGCGTGCTGGAGGCGGCCGGGCTGCGGGTGGCGCTCCCGCCGACCCTGCGGCTGCGCCGGCCGCCGGTGGGCTCGGGACGGGACGCCGCCGCGAACCCGGCGACCGTCCTGCGCGGCCTGGTCCACGGCCGGGTCTGCTGCGGCCTCACCTACGTCTCCACCGGCCAGCTCGACCGGGCCCGCGCCGTGCTGCGCCGCACCCTGGACCTGATGGGGCCGGTGATCGAGGCCGGCGCACCGGTGGTCGTCCTGGAGCCGAGCTGCGCCGCCGCGCTCCGCACCGACCTGCCGGAACTGCTGCCCGACGACCCGAGGGCACGCCGTCTCGCCGACCGCGTCCTCACCTTCGCCGAGACCTTGGAGCGCCACGCCCCCGGCTGGCGGCCGCCCCGCCTGAACCGCCCGGTCGCGGGCCAGACCCACTGCCACCAGCACGCCGTGCTCGGCGACGCCGCCGACCGCCGCCTGCGCGCGGCCGCCGGGCTGACCGGCGAACTCTCCGGCGGCTGCTGCGGTCTGGCCGGCGACTTCGGGTTCGCGAAAGGCCACTGGGAGGTCTCCACCGCCTGCGCGGAGGAGCGGCTGCTGCCCTCCGTGCGCGGCGCCGGACCGGACACGGCGATCCTCGCGGACGGCTTCTCCTGCCGCACCCAACTGCACCAGCTCGCGGGGATACGGGGCGCGCATCTGGCGGAGATTCTGGCGGAGGGCCTGGACGACGAGGGGGACGGAGGGCGGATGCGGGCTGCTGAGGGCTGAGAGCCCGGGGCTGAAGGCCGAGAGCCGAAGGCTGGGAGGTGCGAGGTGAGGACTGAGAGCCGAGGGCTGGGAGGTGTGAGGTGAGGACTGAGGGCCGAGAGCCCCGAGGGCTGGGACGGGAGCCGGGCGGGGCGAGCCGGGCAGGGGAGGCGTCGCTGACCGAAGACGTGAGAGTCGCGGCGAGGAGACGAGTGCCAGGGTGCGAGACAGTTGCTTTACGACTTCACACACCTGACGTGAGTGCATTATTGTGGACTGGAAAGTGCACCGTGATGGACGATCAGGACTTCAGAGCCCCGCAGGGCCCCGCATCAACCGCTTGGACCGACTCGTGAGCCTCCGCAACAGCACCCCCGGCGCGGCCGCCCCCTCCGCTCCGGCCTCGCCTGCTCCGGCCCAGGCGGCCTCCGTGCCCGAGTCCGGCTCGGGAGCCGAGGGCCGTTTCGGCGCCCTCGGCCCGGTCGGGCTGGTGCTGGCAGGCGGTGTCTCGGTGCAGTTCGGCGGCGCCCTCGCGGTGACGCTGATGCCCCGCGCGGGCGCGCTCGGCGTGGTGAGCCTGCGGCTGCTGGTGGCCGCGATCGTGCTGATGGCGGTGTGCCGCCCCCGCCTGCGCGGACACTCGCGGGCCGACTGGGCCACGGTGGTCGTCTTCGGCGTCGCGATGGCGGCGATGAACGGCCTCTTCTACCAGGCCATCGCGCGCATCCCGCTCGGCGCCGCCGTCACCTTGGAGGTGTTGGGCCCGCTCGCCCTGTCGGTCCTGGCGTCCCGGCGCGCGGTCAACGTCGTGTGGGCGGCTCTCGCCCTGGCCGGCGTCTTCCTGCTCGGCGGCGGGGGCTTCAGCGGCCTCGACCCGGCCGGTGTCGGCCTGGCGCTGAGCGCGGGGGCGATGTGGGCGGCGTACATCGTGTTCAGCGCGCGCACCGGCCGGCGCTTCCCGCAGGCCGACGGGCTGGCCCTGGCCATGACGGTCGGCGCGCTGCTGTTCCTGCCGCTCGGGATAGCCGAGTCGGGGGCGAAGCTGGCGAACCCGACGACGTTCGGCCTGGGCGCGGCGGTGGCGATGCTCTCCTCGGTCATGCCCTACACGCTCGAACTCCTCGCCCTGCGCCGCCTGCCCGCTTCCACCTTCGCCGTCCTCATGAGCCTGGAGCCCGCTCTCGCCGCCACGGCCGGCTTCCTCGTCCTGGGGCAGTCGCTCACGCTCATGGAGGCCGCGGCGATCGTGCTGGTCATCGCGGCGAGCATGGGCGCGGTGCGCACCCAGGTGGCCCAGGGGAGGGTGCGCCCGCAGGCCCCGGAAGCCTGACCGCGCGGGTGGGGCCCCTCGGTCGAGGGGCCCGCCGGTCGAGCCGGTCGCAAGCGGTCGCCGCGCTTCTGGGCTGAGCCGGTTCTCGGCGGGCGCCGCGCCCACAGGCCCTAGTAGTACCCCTTCGCCCCGTCGAGCAGCTCTCTCACGATGTCCGCGTGCCCCGCGTGCCGTCCGGTCTCTTCGACGAGGTGGAGGAGCATCCAGCGGAGGTTGGCGTTGGCGGAGCGGTAGTCGGGATGGCGGCCGACGTCGTCCAGGGAGGCCGCGGCCACGATCTCGTCGCTGCGGACGCACTGGGCCTCGTACTCGGCGAGCAGATGGTGCAAGGAGACGCCGTCGGCACGCCAGTCGGCGTCCTCGTCCGTCTCGTCGAAGGACGGGTTCCGCGTCTTGTCGCCGCCCAGGAACAGCACCTCCAGCCAGGTGTGCTCGACCCACCGCATATGACTGATGAGCCCGGCCATCGTCATCGCCGGCGAGGTCGGGATGACGGAGCGGTGCGCGTCGGCGTCGCTCAACCCCTCGCACTTCCATCTCAGGATCTGCCGTTGCAGATCAAGCCAGCCGGTGAGCGCGGTGCGTTCGTCGGCCTGCAAAGGGGGACGCTCAAGTGAGGGTGCCATGCCTGCACGTTAGGGTGCTCGGTCTCCGGCTGCCGACTGATTTTCGTGACAAGACCGGCTGACAAAGCACTACTAGGGCCTGTCTCCTTGGTCAGCGCCGTGCCCAGACGAGGATGGCGGCGAGATGCAGTGCGGCTTGAAAGGCCATGGCGAGCTTGTTGCTTCACGTGGCCGGGCCGCGCCGCTGTGCGGCACGGTTGATGCACCACCGCTCGACGGTGTTCCGCTGTTTGTACGTCTCACGGTCGAAGGTCGGCGGCCGTCGCCGCGGCTGCTGCGCCTGAGGCGGTGGCCGATCTGATGAGACGGTTGCGAGACGGCCTCGCGGATGCCCCGCCGGTGATCACTGAGCGGACGGACATGTCACATCAACCGAGTAAAGGTAGCGGGTGGCCAGCCCGGTCATCTGTCGGATGAAGATCCGCAGGCCAGTGCCATGAGGTAGGTCCAGCTCCGGTGTGCGACAAAGCGGGTTTCACGGTGTTTCGCGTATCAGAGCGATGAGGCGGTCCAGGACGGTTCCGTTGCTCGCACGCAGGCCGTTGTGTTGGTACTCGTCGGTGATCCAGTGCCTCAGGCGTCGCTCATCTGCACAACCTTGCGCGCCGCGGCTGACCGCACCCGGCCTGAAGTACTGTCCGTTCAGGAGTCGGCGGGCAGGAGCTGGACCAGGCCGACCCAGTTCTCCCCGTCCGCCCAGGTCTGCGTGGCGCGGACCCTCCAGCGGCCAGCGGACAGTGGGACCGATGCCTGGCCGGGCATCCCGCCGTCGGGATACTCGATGCCCAAGTCGGAACCAGCTTCGGCAGAGTCCAATAGCACCGCCGAACCGTCCGAGACCCAGCTGCCGCACTCCTCCCACACCGTGGCCGGGTCTGCGAGGACAGCATCTGCCGCGGCGCTCAGTCCGGCCTCGGTTTCGCCGGCGAGCCACCGCAGGAACGCTCGCCGCTGAGGCAGATAGCAGCTGGTCGCCGGCTCGTCCGCCAGCACCAGCGCCTGCGCACCGTTCTCGCCGATGGGGATCACACCGGCCAGATCGTCCACCGCGCAGGCCCGGTCGTAGTCGTCCGGGGCAGTCGCGTCTCCCGCCATGAGACCACTCTCCGTGCACCCGCCCCAGGAGGCCAGGGCGGAGACAGGGACGACGATCAGAGGACCGCCCATCGACTCCACCCAGACAGGGGAAGGGCGGGAGGCATCGGCTGCGGTGGATGAAGAACTGATCATCCAGTCAGTGTGCCCTCGCCCACTGACACCGCCACCACACTCAGGCAGCAGTTACGGGACAGCCCTTCGCCGGATTTCCACTGGCCCGCGGTGATGAGCCGTTCGACGACTCCCCGGAGCTGGCCAGCGGTGACCGCTGTCGCGTCGTCGACCGGTCCGAGCCGGACCGCGTCCAGGATCGCGGTCCATGATGTGGCGCCCGGCTCCAGCACGGCGACGAAGGAGTAGCCAGCCCGGGATGAACTGTGAGGCGCTCTTCGCGCGGCCGTAGACGTGGCAGAACAGCCGCTCCGCTGAGCACGGCGCGTCCGACCGCAGCCACGGCGACACATCGACTGCCAGGACCAGGCGCCCGCCCTCGAAACGAGGAAGCGGCAGCCCGGCCAGCACCGTTCGCAGCCGATCGACGTCGATCCGGCCGCGGTTGAGGCCGCCGTACATCGCTCCGTGCCCACGACGGTGCTCGGGCAGCAGCGTCGAGTCCACCGGGGACTTCACCGCACCATCCGCACACAGCACCGCATCCGCCAGCTCGAACAACTCATCGCGCCGGGCGGTCAGACACTCGTAGAACTCGCCCCGGAAGCGTGACGCTTCCGCTAACGCCTCCCTCCGGACAGCATCAGGCAGCAGACTCACCCTCACGGCCTTTGTCTCGGTCACGTGCACCTTGATCGGAGCACGTGATCAGACGAAGGCCGCCCTCGCGTCCGGCCAATCCCCAGATGAGCGACCCAGTTCGGGACCACTTTCGAGTGGGAGGCAGGGCTCGAAACGCAGGGGCGGTAGGCTCCCGCAGAGATCAGGCGCCCCACCACTCGCCGGTCCCGCAGCTGACTTCGCAGTGCCACCATTCCTCCGTCTGCCCTCGTGCCAGGAGTGCCTTGATGCCGGCGAAGTCCGCGCCTGCTGGCACAGTGAAAGCCACCATTGGGAAGTCCTCACTGAAGACCTCACCTCCAAGCCCGAACGGCGAAAGTCGCTGATGGACCGCCTGTGGGCTGTCACCCAGGGGACCAGAGGGTATGGGCACAACACGGATCGTGCAGTTACCGGAGGAGCTGACCTGTCCGACGGCCCAGTGAAGCCCGTCGGAGTCGGTCTGATACTTCACCACGTCGCCCTCGGCCACTCCGCCTTGAAGGAAAGGGGCACTCTCGACACGGGCCGTGTCGTCGCTTAGCTTCGTCGCCCACAGACCCTCGGCGTCCTGCGGGAACCACCCCTCGCGGGGGACGAACCGGAACCAGACCTTGATCGTCTCGGCCACGTTCTCCATGACGGTCATCATGCGCCAAGTGTCAACGGCACCTCGCACCAGGTCTGAAGTGGGGGTCGACCCGCGTCGTCACGGGACAGCCGGAGGTTAAAGACCGAGCCTAGGGCGTGTTTCGCCCTAGAGCCGCATCAGGCGACGTTCGCCCTGGTGGACGCCAGCGGTGCCAGCTCGTGCTGAGTGACGCGGTTACTCGGTGTCGAGCTGGTGGTCGGCCCAGACGTAGCTCTCGGGGAGCAGGTCGGTGACAGGGACGGTTCGGATGCGGTCGTCTTCGCCGACGATGACCTCGAGGGCAGGGAAGTAGTCGAGAAGGACCTGACGGCACCGGCCGCACGGGGGAACGACCCCCCGGTCGCGGTCACCCACGGCGACGATCGTGTCCAGCTGGTAGGCGCCCTGGGCGGCTGCCGCGCCGATGAGGACCAGCTCGGCGCACGGGCCTCCCGTGAAGTGGTAGGCGTTCACCGCCGTGACGATCCGGCCGTCCCGGGCACGGGCTGCGGCCGCCATGGTGTGGTTGTCGCCCTGGCAGCGAGTGCGAGCAACGTGTGCCGCGGCCTGGATGTGCTCGTGGTCGATGGGGCGGATCTGCGTGGTCATCTTCTCTGCCTTCCGCAGGTGTCAGGCGACGTTGACCCGCGTGACGATGAGGTGCAAGCGAATATCGGCGGCGTGCTTGTTCCGCCAGATGATGCAGCGGGGGATCATGCCGCCCTGTTCCTTCTGGCTGGCGTGGTCGGCGCCGGGCGGCGAACAGGTGCCGGACCCCGTGCGGGCGGGTGCAGGTCGCCCGCCGTCGGGGCCGGGGTTCCCGCTCAGGGTCCCGGTGCTTCCCGTCCCGCTCGGCCCACTGCTGCTCGGAGTGGGGCTGGAGGTTGAGCGGGCCGACACCGTCCCCGGGCGCCCACCGAAACGACGCAGTCACGCCGAAGTGGCTTGACGACGAAGCGCTTGAGCCGGGTTCACGGACGTGCCTGCGGTCACTCCGCCCCTCTTTGACGCCGTCACGCAGGCGAAGTGAGGCGGGCGAAGCAAGGCAGGAGAGTCCGCGCATAAAATCATGCAAGCATGCTTGATTGTTTCTGACCCCCCTGCCATGCTCCCGTTCATGTCCGATCCGACGCCCGTCTTCGACGACCTGCGTGAGGAAAGCGACGAACTCGACCGGAGGGTCGCGGAGTCGAGCGCCGAGCGCTGGACCCTCGCCACGCCCGCGCCCGGCTGGACCGTCGCCCACCAGATCGCGCACCTCGCCTGGACCGACCGTTGCGCGCTGCTCGCCGCCACCGATCCCGACGGCTTCCGGGCCCTAGTGGAGAAGGCGCTGGCCGCGCCGGACTCCTACGTGGACGAAGGAGCGGCGGAGGGCGCCGGCCTCCCGCCGGGCGAGCTGCTGGCCCGTTGGCGCGAGGGGCGGGCTGCGCTCGACGCGGCGCTGCGCGCGGTTCCGCCCGGCGCCCGGCTGCCCTGGTTCGGGCCGCCCATGTCGGCCGCCTCCATGGCCACCGCCCGGCTGATGGAGACCTGGGCGCACGGCCTGGACGTGGCCGAAGCCCTCGGCGCCGTCCCGGCGCCCACCGAGCGGCTGCGGCACATCGCCCGGCTCGGCGTCCGCACCCGCGACTTCGCGCACCTGGTGCACGGGCTGCCGGCGCCCGGCGAACCGTTCCGCGTAGAGCTGCGTTCCCCTGCGGGGGAGGTGTGGGCGTACGGGCCCGAGGACGCCGCCCAGCGCGTCGCCGGGCCCGCCCTGGACTTCTGCCTGCTGGTCACCCAGCGCGCCCACCGCGCCGACCTCGCCCTGACCGCGGTGGGCCCGGACGCCGACCGCTGGCTGGCCATCGCCCAGGCGTTCGCCGGACCGCCCGGCGCCGGACGCGCGCCGAAGGAAACGGCCGGGCAGCCGCCGACCCGCACGGCCGAGCAGGCGCCGAGCCAAACAACCGGACAACCGCCGACCCGCACGGCCGAACAGGCGCCGACCCACACGGCTGAACAGCCGTCGAGCCAGAAAGCCGGGCACCCGCCGACCCGCACGGCCGCACAGCCGCCGCTCCCCACAGCCCAACAACCGCCGACCCACACGCCCCCACAGCCCCCGCCCCACCCGGACGGCCCCCGGTGAACCCCCTGCGCGTCGGGAACGCCTCCGGGTTCTACGGCGACCGCTTCGACGCCATGCGGGAGATGCTGACCGGCGGCGAGCTGGACGTGCTCACCGGGGACTACCTGGCCGAGCTGACCATGCTGATCCTGGGCCGGGACCGGCTGAAGGACCCGGACGCCGGATACGCCCGCACGTTCCTGCGGCAGTTGGAGGAGTGCCTCGGGCTGGCCCACGAGCGCGGGGTGCGGATCGTGGCCAACGCGGGCGGGCTCAACCCCGCCGGACTGGCCGAGCGGGTGCGGGAGCTGGCCGGGCGGCTCGGCGTGCCCGTGCGGGTCGCCCACGTGGAGGGCGACGACCTGACCGCCGCCCACCCCGGAACCCTCGCCGCCCACGCCTACCTCGGCGGCTTCGGGATCGCCGCGTGCCTGCGCGAGGGCGCCGACGTGGTGGTCACCGGGCGGGTCACCGACGCGGCCCTGGTCACCGGCCCGGCCGCCGCCTGCTTCGGCTGGCGGCCGCAGGAGTACGACCGGCTGGCAGGCGCCGTGGTCGCCGGGCACGTGCTGGAGTGCGGCGCCCAGGCCACCGGCGGCAACTACGCGTTCTTCGCCGAGCACGCCCTGGACCGGCTGGCCCGCCCCGGCTTCCCGCTCGCCGAGATCCACGCCGACGGCGCCTGCGTCGTCACCAAGCACCCCGGAACCGGCGGGGTGGTGGACGTGGGCACGGTGACCGCGCAACTGCTCTACGAGACGGGCGGGGCCCGCTACGCCGGGCCCGACGTCACCGCGCGGCTGGACACCGTACGGCTGACCCAGGACGGGCCGGACCGGGTGCGGATCGAGGGGGTGCGCGGAGAGGCGCCGCCGCCCGCGCTCAAGGTCGGGCTCAACCGGCTGGGCGGCTTCCGCAACGAGGTGACCTTCGTGCTCACCGGTCTCGACGTCGAGCGCAAGGCGGACCTGGCGCGGCGGCAGATGGAGGACGCGCTCGGCGCCGCCGAGTCCCCGCCCGCCGAGGTGCGCTGGGACCTGGTGCGCACCGACCGGGCCGACGCCGCCACCGAGGAGACCGCCAGCGCCCTGCTCCGCCTGGTCGTCAGGGACCAGGACCCGCAGGCCGTGGGGCGGCCCTTCAGCGGCGCCGCCATCGAGCTGGCGCTCGCCGGATACCCGGGCTTCCACGTGCTCGCCCCGCCCGGCAAGGGCGCTCCCTACGGCGTCTTCGAGGCCGCCGGCGTCGGGCAGGGCGAGGTCGCGCACACGGCCGTGCTGCACGACGGCCGCCGGATCGCCGTGCCGGCGCCGGGGGAGACGCGGCCCCTCGGCGCCGTGCCGCCGCCGCCCCTGCCCGAACCGCTCCCGGCCGGGCCGGTGCGCAGGGCGGCCCTCGGGCTGGTCGCCGGGGCCCGCAGCGGGGACAAGGGCGGCGACGCCAACGTGGGCGTGTGGGCGCGGTCGGAGGACGCCTGGCGGTGGCTCGCCCACGAGCTGACCGAGGACCGGTTCCGGGAGCTGATCCCGGAGAGCCGCGCCCTGACCGTCACCCGGCACGTGCTGCCGAACCTGCGCGCCCTGAACTTCGTCGTCGAGGGCATCCTCGGCGAGGGCGTCGCCGCCCAGCACCGCTTCGATCCGCAGGCCAAGGCCCTGGGCGAATGGCTGCGCTCCCGCTGTCTGGACATTCCGGAGGCCCTGCTGTGACCGTCCTGACCTCCGCCCTGGACGTCGGCGGCGCCGACTACCGGGCCAACCGCGAGGCCATGCTCGCCCGGCTCGCCGACCTGGAGGCCGAGCACGCCAAGGCGCTCGCGGGCGGCGGCCCCAAGTACGTCGAACGGCACCGGGGGCGCGGCAAGCTCCTGGCGCGCGAGCGCGTCGAACTCCTGGTGGACCCCGACACGCCGTTCCTGGAGCTGTCGCCGCTGGCCGCCTGGGGCAGCGACTACGCCGTCGGCGCCTCGCTGGTCACCGGGATCGGGGTCGTCGAGGGCGTGGAGTGCCTGATCACGGCCAACGACCCGACCGTGCGCGGCGGCGCCAGCAACCCGTGGAGCCTGAAGAAGGCGCTGCGCGCCAACGACATCGCGCTCGCCAACCGGCTGCCCAGCATCAGCCTGGTCGAGTCCGGCGGCGCCGACCTGCCCTCGCAGAAGGAGATCTTCATCCCGGGCGGGGCCGTCTTCCGCGACCTGACGCGGCTGTCCGCGGCCGGTGTCCCCACCGTCTCCGTCGTCTTCGGCAACTCCACCGCGGGCGGCGCCTACATCCCCGGCATGTCCGACCACGTGATCATGGTCGAGGAGCGCGCCAAGGTGTTCCTCGGCGGCCCGCCGCTGGTCAAGATGGCCACCGGCGAGGAGAGCGACGACGAGTCCCTGGGCGGCGCCGAGATGCACGCGCGCGTGTCCGGCCTCGCCGACTACTTCGCCGTGGACGAGCCGGACGCGCTGCGCCAGGCCCGCCGGGTCGTCGCCCGCCTCAACCACCGCAAGGCGTACGCCGATCCGCCCCTGGCGCCCCCGCCCGAGTACGACGACGAGGAGCTGCTCGGCATCGTCCCCGGCGACCTGAAGGCGCCCTTCGACCCGCGCGAGGTGATCGCCCGGATCGTCGACGCCTCCGACTTCGACGAGTTCAAACCGCTGTACGGGACGAGCCTGGCCACCGGCTGGGCGACCCTGCACGGCTACCCGGTCGGCATCCTCGCCAACGCCCGCGGCGTGCTGTTCAGCGAGGAGTCGCAGAAGGCCGCCCAGTTCATTCAGCTCGCCAACCAGCGCGACATCCCGCTGCTGTTCCTGCACAACACCACCGGCTACATGGTCGGCCGGGAGTACGAGCAGGGCGGCATCATCAAGCACGGCGCCATGATGATCAACGCGGTGTCCAACTCGCGGGTCCCGCACCTGTCCGTGCTGATCGGCGCCTCCTACGGCGCCGGGCACTACGGCATGTGCGGACGCGCCTACGACCCGCGCTTCCTGTTCGCCTGGCCCAGCGCCAAGTCCGCGGTCATGGGACCGCAGCAGCTCGCCGGGGTGCTGTCGATCGTCGCCCGCCAGTCCGCCGAGGCCAAGGGGCGGCCCTACGACGAGGAGGCCGACGCGGCGCTGCGCGCCATGGTCGAGCAGCAGATCGAGTCGGAGTCGCTGCCGATGTTCCTGTCCGGGCGGCTGTACGACGACGGCGTCATCGACCCGCGCGACACCCGTACCGTCCTCGGCCTGTGCCTGTCCGCCGTGCACACCGCCCCCTACCAGGGCGCGCGCGGCGGCTTCGGCGTCTTCCGGATGTGAGGGACCCTGTGATCTCCACCCTGCTCGTCGCCAACCGCGGCGAGATCGCCTGCCGTGTCTTCCGCACCTGCCGCGACCTGGGCATCGCCACGGTCGCCGTGCACTCCGACGCCGACGAGGACGCCCTGCACACGCGCGGCGCCGACGCCGCCGTACGGCTGCCGGGCGCCGCGCCCGCCGAGACGTACCTGCGCGGCGACCTCGTGGTGAAGGCGGCCGTGGCCGCGGGCGCGGACGCCGTGCACCCCGGCTACGGCTTCCTGTCCGAGAACGCCGGCTTCGCCCGCGCCGTCCTGGACGCGGGCCTGGTGTGGGTCGGGCCGCCGCCGGAGGCGATCGAGGCGATGGCGTCCAAGACCCGCGCCAAGGAGCTGATGGGCGTGCGGTCCCTGGAGAAGGTGACCGAGGACGACCTGCCCGTGCTGGTCAAGGCCGCCGCGGGCGGCGGCGGGCGCGGCATGCGCGTGGTGCGGCGCCTGGCCGACCTGGACGCCGAACGGGACGCCGCCCGCGCGGAGGCGGCGAGCGCGTTCGGCGACGGCGAGGTGTTCGTCGAGCCCTACCTGGAGGGCGGCCGGCACGTCGAGGTGCAGATCCTCGCCGACGCGCACGGCACGGTGTGGACGCTGGGCACCCGGGACTGCTCCCTCCAGCGCCGCCACCAGAAGGTGATCGAGGAGGCCCCGGCGCCCGGACTGCCCGGGGAACTGGAGCAGGAGCTGTACGAGCTGGCCGTGCGGGCCGCCCGCGCCGTCGACTACACCGGGGCCGGCACCGTGGAGTTCCTGGTGGCCGGGGGCCGGGCGCACTTCCTGGAGATGAACACCCGCCTCCAGGTGGAACACCCCGTCACCGAGGCCGTGTTCGGCGTCGACCTCGTCGCCCTCCAGATCCGGATCGCCGAGGGGCACGCCCTGGACCCCTCCCCGCCGCCCGCGCGCGGACACGCGATCGAGGCCCGCCTGTACGCGGAGGACCCGGCCCGCGACTGGGCTCCGCAGACCGGCGTCCTGCACCGCCTCGCCGTCCCCGGCGGCGTCCGCCTGGACACCGGCTACGCCGACGGCGACGCCGTAGGCGTCCACTACGACCCGATGATCGCCAAGGCCGTCGCCCACGCCCCCACGCGCGCCGAGGCGGCCCGCAGGCTGGCCGGCGCCCTGGAACGGGCCGCCGTGCACGGCCCGGTCACCAACCGGGACCTGCTCGTGCGCTCGCTGCGGCACGAGGAGTTCGCCGCCGGCCGCATGGACACCGGCTTCTACGACCGCCACCTGGCCCGGCTCACCGAGCCCGCCCCCGACCCGTACGCGCCGCTGGCCGCCGCGCTGGCCGGCGCCCAGGGCCGCTCCCGGTTCGGCGGCTGGCGCAACGTGCCCTCCCAGCCGCAGGTCAAGCGGTACCTGATGGCGGGCGAGGAGCACGAGGCGCGCTACCGGCACACCCGCGCCGGACTCGCCGCGGAGGCCGACGGGGTCCGCGTCGTGCACGCGGATGCGGACACCGTCGTCCTCGAAGCGGACGGCGTACGGCGCCGGTACGCGGTCGCCCGCCACGGCGACCGCGTCTGGGCCGGCACCGCGGCGCTGACCGAGCTGCCCCGCTTCCCCGATCCGGCCGCCCAGCGCGCCCCCGGATCGCTGCTGGCCCCGATGCCCGGGACCGTCGTGCGCGTCGCCGACGGACTGGCCGAGGGCGCCGCCGTACGGGCCGGAGACCCGCTGCTGTGGCTGGAGGCGATGAAGATGGAGCACAAGATCACCGCCCCCGTCACCGGGACGCTCAGCGCCCTGCACGTCGCCCCCGGCCGCCAGGTCGAGGTCGGCGCCCTGCTCGCCGTCGTCGAGGCACACCAGGAGGAACAGTGAGCGTCACGCTGGAAACCGACGAGCACAAGGCCCTGCGCGCCGCCGTCGCCGCGCTCGGCAGGCGCTACGGGCGCGACTACGTCACCCGGACCCTCGCCGAGGGCCGCCACCTCAGCGAACTGTGGTCCGAGGCAGGCAAGTTGGGCTACCTCGGCGTCAACCTGCCCGAGGAGTACGGCGGCGGAGGCGGCGGCGTCGCCGAACTCGCCATCGTCCTGGAGGAGCTGGGCGCGGCGGGCAGCCCGCTGCTGATGCTGGTCGTCTCGCCCGCCATCTGCGGCACCGTCCTCGCCCGGTTCGGCGCCGAGGAGCAGAAACGCGCCTGGCTGCCCGGCCTCGCCGACGGCAGCCGCACCATGGCGTTCGGCATCACCGAGCCGGACGCCGGGTCCAACTCCCACCGCATCGCCACCACCGCCCGCCGCGACGGCGCCGACTGGCTGCTCACCGGCCGCAAGGTCTACGTCTCCGGCGTGGACATCGCCGACGCCGTGCTGATCGTCGGCCGCACCGAGGACGCCCGCACCGGACGCCTCAAGCCCTGCCTGTTCATCGTCCCGCCGGACGCCGACGGCTTCCAGCGCCGCCCCATCGACATGGAACTCACCGCCGCCGAGAAGCAGTTCGAACTGGTCCTGGACGACGTGCGGCTGCCCGCCGACGCGCTCGTCGGCGACGAGGACGCGGGACTGCTCCAGTTGTTCGCCGGACTCAACCCCGAGCGCATCATGACGGCCGCCTTCGCGATCGGCATGGGCCGCTTCGCGCTGGGCCGGGCCGTGGAGTACGCCCGTGAGCGCACCGTCTGGAAGACCCCCATCGGCGCCCACCAGGCCATCGCCCACCCGCTCGCCCAGGCGCACATCGACCTCGAACTCGCCCGGCTGATGACGCAGAAGGCCGCCTTCCTCTACGACGCGGGCGACGACGTGGGCGCGGGCGAGGCCGCCAACATGGCCAAGTACGCCGCCGCCGAGGCGTGCGTGAAGGCCGTCGACCAGTCCGTGCACACCCTGGGCGGCGCGGGCCTGACCCGCGAGTACGGCCTCGCCTCGCTGATCACGGCCGCGCGCGTGGCCCGCATCGCCCCGGTGAGTCGCGAGATGATCCTCAACTACGTCTCCCACCAGACCCTGGGCCTGCCCAAGTCGTACTGAGCCATGGCGTCATGGCGCCGCGATGCCGTGACGCCATGACGTCGCGATGCCGTGCCGACCGAAGCGACCGCCGCCGCCGGCGGGCGAGGAGGAACCGTGTTCCGCAGCGAGTACGCAGACGTTCCGGCCGTCGAACTGCCCATCCACGACGCCGTCCTGGGGCACGCCGCCGACTTCGGCGACGTCCCCGCCCTGATCGACGGCGTGAGCGGCGCCGTCCTCACCTACGCGCAACTCGACGGCTTCCACCGGCGGGTGGCCGCCGCGTTCGCGGAATCCGGCGTGCGCAAGGGCGACGTGCTCGCCCTGCACAGCCCGAACACGATCGCCTTCCCCGTCGCCTTCTACGCCGCCGCCCGCGCGGGCGCCTCGGTCACCACCGTGCACCCGCTGTCCACCGCCGAGGAGTTCGCCCGGCAGCTCCGGGACTGCGCGGCCCGCTGGATCGTCACCGTCTCGCCGCTGCTCGACACCGCCCGGCGGGCCGCCGCGCTCGCCGGCGGCGTCGAGGAGGTCTTCGTCTGCGACGAGGCGCCGGGGCACCGGTCGCTGCTCGAACTGGCCGCCTGCACGAAGCCCGAACCCGTCGTCCCCGTCGACCCGGCCGAGGACGTCGCCGTCCTCCCGTACTCCTCGGGCACCACCGGCCTGCCCAAGGGCGTGATGCTCACCCACCGGCAGATCGCCACCAACCTCGCCCAACTGGACTCGGCGATCACCGCCGGACCGGGCGAGCGCGTTCTCGCCGTGCTGCCCTTCTTCCACATCTACGGGCTGACCGCCCTGATGAACGCGCCGCTGCGCCAGGGCGCCACCGTCGTCGTGCTGCCCCGCTTCGAACTGGACGCCTTCCTCAAGACCGTGCAGGACCACCGCATCACCGTCCTCTACGCGGCTCCGCCGATCGTGCTCGCCCTCGCCAAGCACCCGGCGGTCGACGACTACGACCTGTCCTCGCTGAAGTACGCCGTCAGCGCGGCGGCCCCGCTGGACGCCGACCTCGCGGCGGCCTGCGCCCGGCGCCTGGGCCTGCCGCCGGTGGGCCAGGCGTACGGCATGACCGAACTGTCCCCCGGCACGCACGTCGTGCCGCCCGGCGCCCTGCGCACCGCGCCGCCGGGCACGGTCGGGAAGCTGCTGGCCGGCACCGAGATGCGGATCGTCTCCCTGGACGACCCCGGCGCCGACCTCGGTATCGGCCAGAGCGGCGAGATCCTCATCCGCGGTCCCCAGGTGATGAAGGGCTACCTGGGGCGCCCCGACGCCACCGCCGCGATGATCGACGCCGACGGCTGGCTGCACACCGGCGACGTCGGGCACGTGGACGGCGACGGCTGGCTGTTCGTGGTCGACCGGGTCAAGGAACTCATCAAGTACAAGGGCTACCAGGTGGCCCCCGCCGAGCTGGAGGCCCTGCTGCTCACCCACCCCTCCATCGCCGACGCCGCCGTCATCGGCGCCCGCGACGCCGACGGCGACGAGGCCCCGCACGCCCACGTGGTGCGCCAGCCGACCGCGTCCGGGCTCACCGCGGCAGAGGTCATGGAGTACGTCGCCGCACGCGTCGCCCCCTACAAACGGGTCCGCCAGGTCACCTTCCTCGACGCGGTGCCCCGCGCCGTCTCCGGGAAGATCCTCCGGCGCGAGCTGCGCGACCGGCAGCCCGACCCCGCGACCGGACAGCCGGCGCCCGAGGAGCGGGCATGACCCCGGTCTCCCGCACGCGCACGCGCGCCGTCGAGACCCTCAGCCTGGACGCCGTGGACACGCGCAACGCGCTGTCCGCCGCGCTGGTCGCCGACCTGTCCGCCGCCCTCGCCGACTGCGCGCGGGACCCGGGGGTCCGGGCCGTCGTCCTCACCCACACCGGGAACACCTTCTGCGCGGGCGCCGACCTGCGCGACCCGCCCGCCCCCGACGCGATGACCGCGCTGCTGCGGCTGATCCTGGAACTGCCCAAGCCGGTCGTGGCCCGGATCACCGGGCACGTCCGCGCCGGGGGCCTCGGCCTGGTCGGCGCCTGCGACCTCGCCGCCGCCTCGGCCGCGGCCAGCTTCGCCTTCACCGAGGTCCGCATCGGCGTGGCCCCCGCGCTGATCTCCCTGCCGCTGATCCCGCGCGCCGACCCCCGCGCCCTGGCCCGCTACTGCCTCACCGGCGAACGCTTCGGCGCCGCCGAGGCCGTGCGCGCGGGCCTGATCACGCTCGCCGCCGACGCCGCCGACGGCCCCGAAGCGACCGCCGCCGCCGACGGCGCCGACGCCCCGGACGGTCCCGACGGCGCCGACGCCCCGAACGGTCCCGACGGCGCCGACGCCCCGGACGGTCCCGACGGCGTCGACCACGCCCTCGCGCCCGTCCTGGACGGCCTGCGCCGCTCGGCGCCCGAGGCCCTCGCCGCGACCAAACGGCTGCTCACGGCTAGGGTGCTGGAAACGTTCGACCGGGACGCGGCGGAAGTGACCGCGCTCTCGGCCCGGCTGTTCTCCACCGCCCAGGCCCGGGAGGGGATGACGGCCTTCCTGGAGAGACGGGACGCGGCATGGGTGGTGTGAGCACGTCGGCGGACCGCGACCGCGTGCCCAAGCAGGACCGCAGCCGGGCCACCCGGCAGCGGCTCCTCCAGGCCGCCGTGGCCTGCCTGGCCGAGCACGGATGGGCGGGCTCCACGGTCTCCGTCGTCGCCGAGCGGGCCGGGGTCTCCCGGGGCGCCGCCCAGCACCACTTCCCCACCCGCGAGGACCTGTTCACCGCGGCCGTCGAGTACGTGGCCGAGGAGCGCTCCACCGCGCTGCGCGCCCTCTTCCCCGAGGGCGCGGCCGGCGACCGGCGGGCCGTGGCCGCCGCCCTCGTCGACCTCTTCACCGGCCCGTTGTTCCGCGCCGCCCTGCACCTGTGGGTCGCCGCCTCCGACGAGGACCAGCTCCGCGCCCGGGTGACCGAGCTGGAGGCCCGGGTGGGGCGCGAGACGCACCGCATCGCGGTGGAGCTGCTGTGCGCCGACGAGAGCCGTCCGGGCGTCCGCGAGAGCGTGCAGGGCCTGCTGGACATGGCCCGCGGCCTGGGCCTGGCCAACCTCCTCACCGACGACACCGCCCGCCGCGAACGGGTGGTCGCCCAGTGGGCGGCGCTGCTGGACGACGCCCTGGGCTGACCGGCCCGGGGCGCGGGCGCGGCGCGGACGCCCCGCCGCCTTCGCCGGACACGGACGCCTGCGGATGCGACGGCCCCGAGTGTTCTCTGGCCCCGAGGACAGGTCCGACGAGCCGCCCTTCGGCCCCAGCACGGGCCGAAGGGCGGCCCGCGCGCCCGCCGCGCCGGTCGCCCGGCGGCGCCGCGCGGAGCCGCTCAGCTCCGCGTGACGCCCGCGCCCCGTGGACGGCGCCCAGCGGCCCCGCGCGGTGCCAGCACCCCGCGGACGGCGCCCGCGGGCCCCGCGCGACGCCCGCACCCGCCGCGCGCATCGTCCAGCGCGCGCCCGGTGCCCGGCGCGCGGTCAGTGCGTGATGCTCTCGTAGCCCGTGACGTCGCGCGGGCTGCGCGGGCCGGGGCCGATGTAGCGGGCCGAGGGGCGGACCAGGCGGCCGGTGCGCTTCTGCTCCAGGATGTGCGCCGACCATCCGGCGGTGCGGGCGCAGGTGAACATCGAGGTGAACATGTGCGCCGGGACCTGGGCGAAGTCCAGCATGATCGCCGCCCAGAACTCCACGTTCGTGGCCAGCACGCGGTCCGGGCGGCGGTTGTGCAGCTCCTCCAGGGCCGCCTTCTCCAGCGCCTCGGCGACCTCGAACCGCGGTGCGCCCAGCTCGCGCGCGGTGCGGCGCAGCACCCGCGCCCGCGGGTCCTCCGCCCGGTAGACGCGGTGGCCGAAGCCCATCAGCCGCTCACCGCGGTCCAGCGCCTGCTTGACGTACCCCTCGGCGTCCCCGGTCCGCTCGATCTCCTCGATCATGCCGAGCACCCGGGAGGGGGCGCCGCCGTGCAGCGGACCGGACATCGCGCCCACCGCGCCGGACAGGGCGGCGGCCACGTCGGCGCCGGTGGAGGCGATGACCCGGGCGGTGAAGGTGGAGGCGTTCATGCCGTGCTCGGCGGCGGACGACCAGTAGGCGTCCACGGCCGCCACGTGCTTGGGGTCCGGCTCGCCCCGCCAGCGGGTCATGAACCGCTCGGTGATGGACGTCGCCTTGTCGATCTCCCGCTGAGGCACCATCGGCAGCCCCTGCCCGCGCGCCGACTGCGCGACGTAGGACAGCGCCGTCACGGCGGCCCGCGCCAGGTCGTCGCGGGCCTGCTCGGCGTCGATGTCCAGCAGCGGCCGGAGACCCCACACCGGCGCCAGCATCGCCAGCGCCGACTGGACGTCGACCCGGATGTCGCCGGAGTGCACCGGGATCGGGAACGGCTCGGCGGGCGGCAGCCCCGGGTTGAAGGCGCCGTCGACCAGCAGCCCCCACACGTTGCCGAAGGAGACGTGGCCGACCAGCTCCTCGATGTCGACGCCCCGGTACCGCAGGGCGCTGCCCTCCTTGTCCGGTTCGGCGATCTCCGTCTCGAACGCGACGACTCCCTCGAGTCCGGGTACGAAGTCGGACATCTGGCGGCTCCTCGTGGTCTGTGCGACAGATGGTGCGACGGAAGACGACGACCAGCTATCGAAAACGGGCGTTCAAGGGGGCGGACGGACGCCGTTCGCGTGCGTGCGGTCACCGTCCGCGCGAATCCGCGGTCATGCGCGCCGACACGCCGTCCGGGGCGGCCATCCCTGTCATGCCCCGAGCGGTCGGCGCTCATCCCAACGGCACGGCACCAGCACGATATCCCCGGGTGCCACGTTTGGGGAGAGCGTCCGGCACTCAGTGCCAGGCCGTGAGGAAAGCCATCCGGCGGGTCGCGGCCGCCGATACGGCAAGATGACCGCGTGACCGACCGAGAAGCCGGAGAATCCGCGCCCTTCGACCTCGCCGCGATGCGCCTGCAATACCAGTCCGAGGGGCTGTCCGCGTCCGACCTCGCCGACACGCCGGTGGAGCAGTTCGCCCGCTGGTTCCGGCAGGCCGCCGCCGAGGACCGCCTGTCCGAGCCGAACGCCATGGTCGTCTCCACCGCGGACGCCGAGGGACGGCCCAGCTCCCGCACGGTGCTGCTCAAGGGCTTCGACGAGCACGGCTTCGTCTTCTACACCAACTACGGCTCCCGCAAGGCCCGCGAGCTGGCCGCGAACCCGCACGTCTCGCTGCTCTTCCCCTGGCACCCGATGAGCCGCCAGGTCATCGTCCAGGGCGTCGCCCGCCGCACCGGCCGGGACGAGACCGCCGCCTACTTCCGCACCCGCCCGCACGGCTCCCAGCTCGGCGCCTGGGCCAGCGCCCAGTCCTCGGTGATCGACACACGCGACGCCGTCGACGCCTCCTACGCGGACCTGGCGGCGCGGTACCCGGAGGGCGAGCAGGTGCCGGTCCCGCCGCACTGGGGCGGTTTCCGCGTCGCGCCGGGATCGGTGGAGTTCTGGCAGGGCCGCGAGAACCGGCTGCACGACCGCCTCCGCTACGTCGCCGAGCCCGACGGCGGCTGGCGGGTGGAGCGGCTGAGTCCTTAGTGCTGTGACCGGAAAGGCTCACCGGCTCGCGACGCCCGGCACGGCGCCTCGCCGCGTTGTCGCACCGCCCGAGTACGTCCAGTACGCGGGCAGTGCTCCGCCTTGCGATGCACCGCACCGGACGCCGCGAGCTTTCCGGCAAACCTTTCCGGCCACAGCACTAACGGACGCGCCGGGGCGGCCTGAACGGTCAGGCGCGGCTGCCGGGCCCCGTACGCAGGCGACCCGCGAACTCGGGTCCTCCGCCTGGCGGCGGGGGGCCGGCCGGACGCGCCGGCGAGTTCGCGGGTCGGGTGACTGCGTGGGATTGGGCCGGTCGCGTGGATCCAGTCCACGCCGGTCCGGCACCGCACAAGAATGTGGTGACGGGCCGTCAGCCCGCAGCCACCTCTTCCGTCCGGTTGTCATACATCTGCCGAACCACCTCCTTTCCGAAGTGACTACAAGCCTAGGAAGCCGCGTCCGCTTCATCAACCGCTTTTTTCGAGCCCGGCCAGATCCAGAGCCGCGGCGATGCGTACGGCCACGTCCTCGGCGTGCGCGGCGTCGGACCGTTCGAACGCGGGGCGGCCGGCGCCGCGCAGGAAGGTCAGCACGCCCAGCGTCCGGCCCCGGCTGCGCAGCACCGCGCACAGGGCGTGCACCGCGTCCGCGGGCCACTGCCGGGAGAGGGCCCGCTCGCGCGCCCGCTCGGCCGGCTCGCGTCCCGCCTCGGTCCGCACGGAGCCGGTCCGCTCGACGCACCGCAGGGCCGGATGCCCCTCGCCGTAGCGCACGGGCAGCCCCGCGCGGCCGGTGAGCAGGCTCGGCCCGGGGTCCCCGGCGGGCGTGGCGGCGAGGCGGACCAGGCGCACCGGGGCCGCGGAGACGCCCTCGCCCGGGGCGGCGCCGTCGGCCACGCGGTCGATCAGGGCGTGGTCGGCGAAGCCCGCGAGCGCGAAGTCCAGGTGGACGGCGGCGGCCTCCAGCGGGTTCTCGCACTCGGCGGCGGCGCGGGCCGCCCGGTGCACCTGGTTGGTGCGGAACCGCAGGAGCGCGGCCTCCTGCTCGCTCCGCCGGTTCTCGGTGACGTCGACGAAGAGCCAGGCGACGCCCAGCGGGACGGGCTCCTCCGCGAGCGGCGAGGCGAGCCGGACGAATCCGCAGCGCCAGCAGCGCCGCCGCTCGCCGTCCGGCGTGCGCACCCCGACCCAGATCTCGGCGGGCGCGCGGGGCGTCCCCTCGGCCAGGACGTGGGTGAGGGCGCTCTCCACCTCCTCCGCGCCGTGGGAGAGCAGCTCGCCCAGCGGCCGCCCGAGCGCCGCCGTGCGCCCGGCGCCGAGGGCGCGGGCGGCGTGCGCGTTGACCACGGCGGGCCGCAGGTCGGCGTCTATGACGACGACGCCCCAGGAGGCGTCGTCGAACAGGGCCTCGCTGAGCGCGATGGACCGCTCCAGGTCGATCTGCGTGTGCACCTCGCTGAAGGCGCAGTACAGCCCCGCGGCCCCGCCGTCGGGTCCGCGGACGGCCGCGGACTGGGTGCGCACCAGCACCCGGCCGCCGTCCTTGGTGAGCAGGGCGAACTCGTGCACCTGGCGGCCGGGCGCGTGCATGGCCGACGTCAGCCGCCGCTCGACCTCCTCGGCGTCCGCGCTGCGCACCGCCCAGCCGGCCAGGCCGCGCCGTCCCACCGCCTCCGCCGCGCTCCACCCGAGGACGCGCTCGGCCTCGCGGTTCCAGTGCGTCACCGCGCCCCGGGCGTCGAAGGCGCACAGAGCCGCGTCCATGCCGTCCAGCAGAGCGGCGAGCAGAGCGGAGTCGTCGGGGCCGACGGGATCGGCGGTCCCTACGGGACCGCTGGCGCCTACGGGGTCGCGGGGACCGTCGGCGCCTAGGGCATCGCGGGGGCCATGCGGATTGCCGGCGCCTACGGGATCGCCGGTGCCTACGGGATCGCGCGGATTGCCGGTGCCTACGGGGTCGCCGGGACCGCGCGGATCGTCGACGCCTACGGGGTCGCCGGGGCCGCGCGGATCGGCGGCGCCTACGGGGTCACCGGGGCCTACGGGATCGCCGGGGCCGCGTGGATCGGCGGCGCCTACGGGATCGCGGGGACCGCCCGGATCGCCAGCGCCTACGGGGTCGCCGGGACCGCCCGGACCGCCCGCCTCGCCGGGGGCGTGCCGTTCCCGGGTCCCGTCACGGTCCGCCGGACCGGCCGCGTCGTCCTCCTGCCCGCTCTCCGCCGCGTTCCGCGCGCCCGCGTCGCCGCGCCCGTCCTGCCCGACCCGCCTGTCTCGCCCGTCCCGCACGTCCTTCTCGTCCCGCACCCCGTCCTCGTCCCGCACCCCGTCCTCGTCCCGCTTGTCGCGCGGACCGCTCCGACCCGGCTCGGGCTCCTCCGGCCCCAGCTCGTCGGTGGACCCGCCATGCCGGGAAGCACTCACCTGGACCCCCTGCGCAGCCTGCGCCCGCACGCACGGCGCGCCGGTTCGCTCACTGCCTCTCATTGAACGTGAACGTGACGCAGCGCACATCGAGTTCCCGCAAGACGGCCGGATCGAGTGAATCCGCGCCGCGCCGCACCGCAGGGGGCCGCCGGGCCAGGGACAGAGGCGGGGGCGGAGTCAGCGGCGGTAGAAGATCCGGTCCGCGTACCGCTCGAACAGCCGGGCGTTCCACTCGTGGCCGCCGTCGACGTTGCCCGAGCGCAGCAGCGGCGGCTCGACGCCGCGCTCGGCCAGGGCGCCGGCGGCGGTGGCCACGACCGCCTGGAGCAGGGCCGAGGTGACGACGGTGGAGGCCGGGGCGAAGGGCGCCGGGACGGCGTCCGCGGTGAGCTCCGCGTCGCCGACGGCGATCTTCGAATCGAGCACGAGGTCGCAGTGGTCCTTCAGGAACGTCCCCGAGGCGTGCCGCGAGGCGGTCTGCGCCGCGTACGCCACCGACGTCACGCCGATGACCTTCACGCCCCGCTCGCGGGCCGTCATGGCCATCTCGACGGGCAGCGCGTTGCGGCCGGACAGCGAGACGATCACCAGGGCGTCGCCGGACCGCAGGGGGGAGCTGTCCAGCACGGCCGTCGCGAGGCCGTCCACGCACTCCAGGGCGGAGCCGAGGGTGGCGGGCACGACGTCGACGCCGACCGTGCCGGGGACGGCGAGCAGGTTCATCAGGGCGAGGCCGCCGGCCCGGTAGACGACGTCCTGGGCGGCGAGCGAGGAGTGGCCCGCGCCGAAGGCGAACAGGCGGCCGCCCGTGGCCACGGTGTCGGCGAGCAGCGAGCCGGCGGCCGCCACGGACTCGGCCTCCTCGTCCCGGACCCGCTGGAGCAGGCCGACGGCCGCGTCGAAGAACTGGCCGGCCAGCGTGCGGTCGCTCATGCGGGATCCCTCCGGAGTGCCTGCGGGGCTGCGGGGGCTGTCACTCCCCGGCCTGTGTGCCGCGGATCACGGTGAGGTCTGGACCAGAGTCCTGTCAACACGGGCGTGCGGCACGGCCGCGGGGGCGCGCCCGGACCGCTCCGGCGACGGAGCGCTCCGGTTGTCGGCGCCATGCGTCAGAATTGACGTCAGGGCCGGCGCACCTGCCGGAGCCGTCGAGCCGCGGCAGAGCTTAGAGCTACTCAGAGCTAATCGAGGGGCACGTATGTCCGGATTGATCGACACCACGGAGATGTATCTCCGCACCATCCTCGAGCTGGAGGAGGAAGGCGTCGTCCCCATGCGCGCCCGGATCGCCGAGCGGCTGGACCAGAGCGGGCCGACGGTGAGCCAGACGGTCGCGCGGATGGAACGCGACGGCTTGGTCTCGGTGGCCCCCGACCGGCACCTGGAGCTGACGGACGAGGGCCGCCGCCTGGCCACGCGGGTCATGCGCAAGCACCGGCTCGCGGAGTGCCTGCTGGTCGACGTGATCGGCCTGGAGTGGGAGCAGGTGCACGCCGAGGCGTGCCGCTGGGAGCACGTGATGAGCGAGGCGGTCGAGCGCCGGGTGCTGGAGCTGCTGCGGCACCCGACCGAGTCGCCGTACGGCAATCCCATCCCGGGCCTGGAGGAGCTGGGCGAGAAGGACGGCGCCGACCCGTTCCTGGACGAGGGCATGGTCTCGCTGGCCGACCTCGACCCGGGCGCCGACGGCAAGACGGTCGTCGTCCGCCGGATCGGGGAGCCGATCCAGACGGACGCGCAGCTCATGCACACGCTGCGCCGCGCGGGCGTGCGGCCCGGATCGGTGGTGAGCGTGACGGAGGCGGCCGGCGGGGTGCTGGTCGGCAGCGGCGGCGAGGCCGCCGAGCTGGCGGCGGACGTCGCCTCGCACGTCTTCGTCGCCAAGCGCTGACCCCGATCCGGCCACGGTCGGCCGCCGGACCTGACGGGTTTCCGGACCTGACGGGTTTCCGGACCTGACGGGTCTCCGGGTCTGACGGGTCTCCGGGTCTGACGGGTCTCCGGGTCTGACGGGTCTCCGGGTCTGACGGGTCTCCGGGTCTGACGGGTCTCCGGGTCTGACCGGCCTTCGGGTCTGACCGGTCTCCGGGTCTGACCGGCCTTCGGACCTGACGGGGCTCGGACCTGACCGGTCTCCGGGCCTGACGGGGCTCGGGCCTGACCGGTCTCTGGTCCTGACCAGTCTCGGGACCGGGTCTGACCGGCCCCGGTCGGGCCGCTCCCGCGCCATGTCCGTCCCCCCCCCCACTCCCGCCCTCGGCTCTCCCTCTCGCCACCCCGCGCCCCGCTCCCTCCTCGCCCCCGGCGGCCGTCTCTCCGGGCCGGTGCGCGGCCCGGAGTGCGCGCGGTCCGGAGGGCTGGCGTGATTTACGAGTGCAGCGCGTCGGAGCGCAGCGCCCGCGCCGTTCGCGTGGGAGGCTGTCACCAGAGGCATATGACTCGAAGGAGTGGGGAGGATGTGCCGCAGACATGGGGAAGGCCCCGGCGCCGTACGACGCCGGGGCCATTCCTCCCCTGTCACGACCCGGAGCCCCGAGCTCCCAGGGTCGTCCCCTATCGGACCCCTTTTCCCCGAGTGGTCCGCCTCCCGTTGAAGATCTCCCCGTGGCGGCGGCGATCATGCCTCACAGGGGGTCACTCGAACGAGGGGTGTTCGCGCGGAAACGGGCTCTTTCGAATGAGTATTCGATAGCCTGAGAGAGGGTCATGCGTGACCCGGACGCCGCCCTACGTGCACCATGGCGTGCGACGGCGTATACACGGCAACGGACAAGCGGAACGCGGTACACAGAGCCGGCCGCCCCGACCCGCGCCAGCGGGCGGGACGGATCCAGGGGGGTGCCAGGACCAGTGGTTCGACGCATCGACGTGACCGGGGCGGGCGGTGTGCGGCTCGCCGCCTGGGAGTTCGCCGAGCCTCCGCGGGACCGGCCGTTCATCCCGGCCCAGGCGGGATCCCGTCGGCGCCGGGCGTCGCCCGAGCCGCCCGAGCCGCCAGAACCGGAAGCCGAGCACGCCCGCGCGGCGGACCCCGCGTCCCGGCCCGGCGTGCTCCTGCTGCACGGGCTCATGGGCCGGGCCTCGCACTGGGCCGGCACCGCCCGCTGGCTCTCCGGCCGGCACCGGGCCGTCGCCCTCGACCAGCGCGGTCACGGCCAGAGCGACAAGCCCCCGCGAACGGCCCACACCCGTGACGCCTACGTGGAGGACGCCGGGGCCGCCCTGGAACAGCTCGGACTCGGCCCCGCCGTGCTCGTCGGCCACGCGATGGGCGCCCTGACCGCCTGGCAGCTCGCCGCGGAGCGCCCCGACCTGGTGCGCGGCGTGGTCATCTGCGACATGCGGGCCTCCGCGCTCGGCGCGGCCTCCCAGCGCGAGTGGGAGGACTGGTTCGCGGCCTGGCCCACGCCCTTCGCCACCCTCGCCGACGCGCGCAAGTGGTTCGGCGAGGACGACCCCTGGGTGGAGCGCCCCAACCCGGCCCGCGGCGCCTTCTACGCCGAGATCATGCACGAGTGCGCGGACGGCTGGCGCCCCGTCTTCGACCCTGAGCAGATGCTCGTCGCCCGCGAGAGCTGGGTCTACGACGCCCACTGGGACGAGCTGGCCCAGGTCCGCTGCCCCACCCTTGTCGTCCGCGGCCTCGACGGCGAACTGGGCCGCGCCGAGGCGCAGGAGATGGTGCGCGTCCTGCCGCACGGCCGGTACGCGGAGGTCCCCGACGCCGGTCACCTCGTCCACTACGACCAGCCGGACGCCTGGCGCGCGGCCGTCGAGCCCTTCCTGAAGGAGGTCCTGACGCCGTGAGCGCCCCTCAGCCGCTGAGCCGTACCCGGTCGGCCCGGCGCCGCGTAGCCGTGAGCGACCCTCAGCCGCTGACGTGAGCCGTAGCCGGTCGGCCCGGCGCCGCGTCGCCGTGAGCGGCCCTCAGCCGCTTACGTGAGCCCTACCCAGCCGCCCGGCGCCGCGTAGAGCCGTCCCCGGCCGCCCGCGCGCGTAGAGCGTTCCCTGCCGCCCGCGCCGCGTCAGAGCCGAGCCCCCGGCCCCCGCGAACGCCGCCGGCCGCCAGCGAGCGCCCCGCCAGGCGCCCACGGGCGCCCCGCCCGCCCCGGCGGGGTCGGGGCGCCCGCCGCGTTCATCCCCTGCTCACCGAGGCCAGGATCTCCGGGAGGCGGGCCGCTGTGCGCGGGGCGGCCAGGCGGAGGCCCAGGAGGGTGAGCCCGGCGCCGTACGCCGCGCCCACCGGGAGGACCAGGCCGCTCCAGTGGCCGCCGCTCGCGCTGACGTGGGTCCAGACGGCCAGCGCGATGACGGGGGCCGACAGCAGGGCCGAGGAGACCATGCCGCCGACGATGGCGACGCAGGCGAGCCCGGCCTGACCGGGGGCCACGTTCTTGTGGCCCTCCTGCGGGACGGAGTACGGGAAGCGAGCCGAGGTCCACGCGCCCGTCGCGAGCATGGCGCCGAGCAGGGCGAAGGACAGTCCCAGCACCTCGGGCAGCCGGGACCAGTCGCCGAGCAGGCCGGTCGTCAGCGCGGTGACCAGCACGGCGTAGGGCACGGTCACCAGCAGCAGGGCCAGGGCCCGGCCGCGCAGTTCGAGATAGGCGTCGCGCGGGGTGGAGACGGCGAGCGCCACCATCCAGAACGCCGACGTGTCCTGCCCGAACTGGTTGTACATCTGGACGCCGAGCATCCCGGCGGCGAAGCAGGCGAAGTAGGGCGTCCCGGTGCCCTGGAGCGCGTTGAACACCGGCACGATCAGGCCGATGGCCAGCGAGGTCACCCAGGCCGCCTTGGTCTTGGGGTCCCGCCAGACGTAGCGCAGGCTGCGCTCCATCACGGCGCCGGTGCGGCCGGAGGGCAGCAGCCGGGCCAGGCCGGCGGTGCGGGACCGGCCGCCCGCGGCGGTCTCGGCGGGCTGGATCGTGGAGGCGTCCGGGGCGGTCATCAGCCGGTCCAGGCTGCGCGCCCACGCCGCCAGCAGGGCGGCCAGCGCGGCCGCGGTCACCGCGAGTCTGGCCGCGGCCGTGCCGTACGCCCCCGCGCTCGCCGCGTCCACCGCGCCCACCGCCGAGGCCGGCGGCGCCCAGCTCAGCACGTCCGCCACCGGGGCCAGTCGCTCCAGCCCCGCCGAACCGAGCTGCCTCATGCCGAAGTCGACCAGTTGCGTGCCGACCGCGACGACCAGTCCGCTGAGCACCGCCAGGTCGCGGCCCTTGCGGCTGGACAGCAGCCGGACGTTGGCGGCGGCCACGGCGCGCGCGAGGGCCGTGCACACCAGCAGCACCAGCGCTGCCGCGACGACCCCGACGGCGTACGCCACGGCCCCGTGCGCCACCGCGATCACGCAACCCGCCGCGATCAGCGCCGTGAACAGCGGCCCGACGCCGATCAGCGAGGCCGCGAGCAGCGCCCGGACGAGCGGTCGCGGGCGCAGCGGCAGCATCGCCAGGCGGGTCGGGTCCAGCGTCTCGTCGCCGCTGGGGAAGAACAGCGGCATCACCGCCCAGCCCACGGCGAGCACGGCCACCACGGGCACGGCCGCCGAGGCGATGTGCGCGTGACCGCGCAGCGCGACCAGTCCCGCCAGTTGCAGCACGGCGAACAGCAGCGCCAGGACGGCCGAGACGACGTACGCGGCGCGGCGGCCGCCGGACCGCCGCAGCCCGTTGCGCAGCAGCGACAGCTTCAGCCGCATCATGACGCGGGTCACCGACTCGGCGGGCGCGCCGGGAGCGGCGGGCACACCGGGCGCGGCGGCGCCGAGCGGGGTGGCGCCGAGCGGGGCGGCGGGGGAGAGGCGCGCGCCGGGAGCGGGCGAGCCGCCCCGGGCGGGGGCGCCGGCGGCGTCGCTCATCGGGCGCCGCCGCCCAGCCAGTCCAGGTCGGCGCCCGCGTGCCGGTCCTGCGCGCCGACCAGTTCGAGGAACGCCTGCTGAAGGCTCGGGGCGTCGCCGCGCACCTCGGCGAGGGGGCCGTGGGCGCGGATGCGGCCCGCGACCATGACCGCCACCCAGTCGCACAGCGACTCCACCAGCTCCATCACGTGCGAGGAGAAGACGACGGTCGCCCCGGAGGCGGTGTAGCGCTCCAGGACGCCCCGGATGGTCTGCGCGGACACCGGGTCGACGCCCTCGAACGGCTCGTCCAGGAACAGCACTTCGGGGTTGTGCAGCAGGGCGGCGGCCAGACCGGTCTTCTTGCGCATGCCCGTCGAGTAGTCCACGACGAGCTTGTGCTGGGCCCCGGCCAGGTCCAGGACGTCCAGCAGTTGCGTGGCCCGCCGGTCCGTCTCGGCCGCGGGCAGCCCGCGCAACCGCCCGGCGTACGACAGCAGTTCACGTCCGGTCAGCCGCTCGAAGAGCCGAAGTCCCTCCGGCAGCACCCCGATCCGCGCCTTCACCGCCACCGGGTCCCGCCACACGTCGTGGCCGCCCACCTCGACGGTCCCCTGGTCGGGCCGCAGCAGCCCGGTCGCCATGGACAGCGTGGTGGTCTTCCCGGCCCCGTTGGGCCCCACGAGTCCGATGAACCGGCCCGCGGGCACGTCCAGATCGACCCCGGCCACGGCGACCTGCTGACCGAACCGCTTCCACAGCCCCTGCACGCGTAGAGCGCTGGTACTCACGTCCGCTGCTCCCTCCGTCAGAGACGAACCCTACGGCGGGACGCCACGCCGAGGGGCGGGGGAGGGGGCGGGGAAACCACGGGCCCGGCTGCCCGCTCCCGGACGTACGGTCCCGGCTGCCCGCTTCCGGGCGTACGGTCCCGGCGGCAACGTCACGGCCGTCGCGCGCGGGAGGGGAGCACTGGACCTCCGCCCGGGGCGCACGGGTGCATCGGCGGGGGCGCGCGGGCGGATCGCCGCCGGTCGCCGGGTAGTCCTGTACGCGGGGGCATCCACTGTTACCCCGGCAATCCGCGCATGTCCCGCATTGTCAGCATGTCCGTTGGGCATCGATCTTCACGTCAACCCGGTGCGTGGGCAGGCGCGGCAGCCGCACGCGAGCCGCCAGGAAGCAGGGGGTCACCACATGGCCGCACGGCCTCTCGTCGCGCGGCAGCCGAACGAACGGCTGCAAGCGCTCATCCAGGAAGCGGGCTGCTCGAACGCCGGACTGGCCCGGCGGGTCAACATGTGCGGCGCCGAGCACGGCCTGGACCTGCGCTACGACAAGACGTCCGTCGCGCGCTGGCTGCGCGGACAGCAGCCGCGCGGACGGGCCCCGGCCGTCATCGCCGAGGCGCTGGGCCGCAAGCTGGGCCGCACGGTCACCATCGACGAGATCGGCATGGCCGACGGCAAGAACCTCGCCTCGGGGGTGGGCCTCCAGTTCTCGCCGACGGTCCTGGGGGCCATCGAGCAGGTCTGCGAGCTGTGGCGCAGCGACGTGGGACGGCGCGACTTCCTGTCCGGCTCCGCCGTGGCGTCCTCCGCGCTGGTCGAGCCCAGCCGCGACTGGCTGATCACCGCGCCGGACGGCCAGGTGGCGCGCTCCGCCGGACCGCGGGTCGGCCAGTCCGACGTGTCAGCCGTGCGGTCCATGACGCAGGCCCTGGTGGAGCTGGACCACACCTACGGCAGCGGGCACGTGCGCCCGGTGGTCGTGCACTACCTCAACAGCGTGGTCTCCGGGCTGCTGGCCGGGGCCTACCGGGAGGCGGTGGGCCGCGACCTGTTCGCCGCCGTCGCCCGACTGACCGAGCTGGCGGGGTACATGGCCGTGGACACCGGGCAACCGGGTCTGGCCCAGCGGTACTACATCCAGGCGCTGCGGCTCGCCCAGGCGGCCGGCGACCGCGGTTACGGCGGCTACGTGCTCGCCGCCTCCATGAGCCACCTCGCCGCCCAGCTCGGCAACCCGCGCGAGATCTCGCAGTTGGCCCGCGCCGCGCAGGAGGGGGCCCGGGGGCGGGTGACGCCGCGCGCCGAGGCGATGTTCCACGCGGCGGAGGCCCGCGGGCACGCGCTCCTGGGCGACGCGCGCGCGGCCCGGCTGGCGGCGGGGCGGGCGGAGGGCGCCCTGGAGGCGGCCGAGCCGCAGTCCGGGGACGACCCGCCGTGGATCGCACACTTCGACGAGGCGTATCTCGCCGACGAGTTGGCGCACTGCTACCGGGACCTGGGGCAGCCGGAGGCGGCGGAGCGGCAGGCGCGGGCGGCGCTGGCCGGGCATCCGGCGTCGCGGACCCGGCGCCGGGCGATCGGCTATGTGCTGCTCGCCACGGCGCAGGCGCAGCAGCGGGAGGTCGAACAGGCCTGCGCCACCGGCCTGAAGGCCGTCGAACTGCTCCAGACGCTGCGGTCCGACCGGGGCGCGGAGTATCTGGAGGACTTCCAGCAGCGGCTGGAACCGTACCGGGAGGAGTCGGCGGTCAGGGAGTTCGGGGCGCGGCTGGAGGTGCGGGCCGCGGCCTGACGCGCGCGGAGGTCCTATACAGCGCATCCGGCGCGGGTTCTGTTACCGCCGGCCCAGGGAAGGGGGCCGCGCCCCCCGCTGCGTGGCACCGGACTCCGGGGACCCGGTAGCGTGAGCCGACGATTCCGAAGGTCCCCCATACGTAGGAGTCCCGGTGACGCAGAGCGGACAGGGCGAGGAGCCCTCGGCGCGGCCCGCGCGCGAAGGCATCGTGCTGCCCTCCGACGGTGGGCAGCCCCTGCTGCCGGGCACGGCGGGAGGGCAGGGCGGTCCCGCGCCCGTGCCGCCCGCCGGACAGCCCCCGGCCCCGGCCGAAGGCCGGGCCTGGGGCCAGCCGTGGGGACCGGACGGCCGCCAGGCGTCGCCCGCCTCGCCCGGACAGGGCTGGGGCGCCCCGTCCGAGCAGTCCTGGGACCCCGGCGCCCAGCAGCACCAGCCGCCGCAGTCCTCCTGGGACGGTTACGGCGCCGCCCAGTCCGCGCCTCCGGGCGCCCTGCCGCCGGAGGGCGCCCCGGCCCCGCAGCAGGCCGCCCCCAACCCGTACGCCATGGGCGGCTACGGCGCCCCGCTGCCCCCGGCGGCCTCGGACGGCCACGGCTACGGCGCCCCGTCCGGACACGGGCCCGCGTACGGCGCTCCGGCGGCCTCCTCCGGCTACGGCGGCCCGGCGGACGAGGGCGCCACGCAGTACCTGCCGCCCGTGCCCGCCGCCCCGGCGGACGAGGGCGCGACGCAGTACATACCGCCGGTGACCTCCGGGACGGCGCCGCCCGAGGCGTCCGGCGACCCGGGGACCCACTACCTGGGCCACTTCCCGCAGGGCGGCCACGGCCCGCTGCCGTCCGGCGGCGACCCGGACGCCGAGGCCACCCGGTACATCCCGCCCATGGACGCCGCGGCCCCGTACGGCGCGGCGGCCGCCGGGGAGCGGCAGCCGCCCGCGGAGTTCGACAACCTCTTCCGCAGCGACGCCGACGCCGCCTCCTCCACCCGGCAGTTCCCGCCCGTCCAGCAGCCGCACGGCGCCGGTCCGGGCTGGCCGGGCACGCCGGGACCCGGCGTGCCGGGACCGGGCGGTCCGGGCGGCGGCGCCTTCGACGGCCGGGGCGACGACGGCGACGGCGGCCGGGGGCGCGGCGGCTCGCGCGTGCCGCTGATCGCGGCCGTCGGCGTGGGGATCATCGCGCTCGGCGTGGGCGCCGGGGCCCTGCTCAGCGGCGGCGGCGACAGCGACGACACCGGCAAGAAGGCCAGCGTCTCGGCCACCGCGCCCACCGCCGGCTCCTCCGCCTCCCCGGGCGGCGACGCGGCCCGTGCGCAGGCCGTCGAGCTGGACAAGCTGCTGGCCGACAGCGGCGGCAGCCGCACCTCGGTGATCAACGCGGTGGCGAACGTCAAGAAGTGCGCCGACCTCGGCAAGGCGGGCGACGACCTGCGCGCGGCGGGCGGCAAGCGCGGCGAGCTGGTGACCCGGCTGGGCGGGCTGGCCGTGGACAAGCTCCCCGCCCACGCCGAGCTGACCGCCGCGCTCACCAGCGCGTGGAAGGCGTCGGAGTCGGCTGACCGGCACTACGCGGCCTGGGCCGACCAGACCGGCGCCGCGAAGGGCTGCCACAAGGGCCACGCCCGTGTCACCGGCGAGGTCCAGCAGGGCAACCGCCAGAGCGGCGTCGCCAGCGCGCAGAAGGCCAAGGCGGCCCAGCTCTGGAACACCATCGCCCGCACATACGGCCTCACCGAGCGCCAGCCGACCCAGCTCTAGTGGCTGCGGCCGGAGGGGTCCGCCGGACGCGTCGCGCGCCGGTGGACCTTTCCGGCGGCGGCACTGGCTAGCCGCCGCCCAGCCTCACCCAGCCCAGCCCAGCCCAGCCCAGCCCAGCCCGGGTCTGGGGGCGCCCTGCCGAGACCAGGTCGGCAGCCTCCCGTCGCTCACCCGCCCGCGGCCCGCTCACCCGCCCGCGGCCCGCCCGCCCGAAAGCGGGGCGACGCGGCGCGAGCGGCTGCGGCGCGTCGTGTGCGGGGCAGCCGAGTGCGCCCCCAGCCCGCCGGGCGGGACGCCGCATGGCGGGCGGGCGCACGGCGATCCCGGCGCCCGGCGCGGGGCGCGGGGCGCTGCTCCGGCCCCGGAACCGCCGTGCGCGCTCCGGGAGCGACGACCCCCGGAGCGGGGCTTTAGTCGATGGTCGCGTTCTGGAGCGTCCTCGTCACGTCGAGGACGTCCTTCGGCGCGGCGATCAGCCGGCCCTGGCGGACCATCTGGAGGGTCACCTCGGCGTTGACCAGCCGGGCGAACCCGGCGCTGGTGAAGGGGCCCGAGGGGCGCCACTGCAACGGCGGCGTCAGACCGCCGGTGTCCACCCGCAGCCCGTCGTCGAGGGTGCGCCGCACGCTGTCGGCGGTCACGTCACCCGAGCCGATCTTCTCCAGGGCGGCCCGCAGGACGGTGTAGGCGATCCAGGTCGTCTGCACTCCGGGGTCGGCGGGGTCGACGCGGTTGTCGCCGAACGCCTCCTTGTTGATCACCTTCTTCATCGGCTCCCAGCGCGGATCGCTGGCCACCGGGTACCAGCCGGTGACGTACGACCCCTCGTAGGGTCCCGACGCGCCGCCGCTGGCGTCGACCACCGTCTGGTCGACGCTGTCGAGCACGGCGTCGGTGCGCACCGGCGGATAGCTCTCCCGGCTGCGGCGGAAGGAGTCCATGAAGGTGCTGGTGCGCTCGCCCAGGGCAGGGATCACGCACCCCTTCTTTCCCGGCGCCGCCGTGGCCTGCCGCAGCGCGCGGTCCGCGGGGGCGGAGTACTCGGTGGCGTCCTCGGCGGCCATCTCGTCGTGGGCGCGGCTGTGGCCGCCCGCCTGGAGACCGGCGTCGAGCAGTCCGGGCAGCTCGTCGCCCGCGATGCTGTCGGGGCGGACGAGCGAGACGGGGCCGCAGTGGGAGGCCAGCTCCTTGCCGAGGCCGACCAGCAGCGCGGGCTGACCGCCGTTGACGGGGTAGGACTGGGCGCGGGTGAACTCGGTCGTGGTCACGCCGTAGCCGCCGATGTACGGGATGCCCGCGCCCTCCAGCGGCGGGAAGAAGGAGTCGCTGAACTGGCTGTAGGAGCCGACGACGGCGACCACGCCCTCCTTGACCGCGCGCCGGGCGCAGTCCCCGGCGGCCACGCTGTCGTTCGCCTCGTTGCAGGTCAGGACGTTGAGCTTGCGGCCGGCTATGCCGCCGTTGGCGTTGATCCAGCGGGCGTAGGCGCGGGCCAGGGCGGGCATCCCCGGCTTGTTCGTCGTCTTGGTGCCGTCCGGCGCCCACGTCATGACGGTCACCGTGTCGCTCCCGGAGCCCCCGGTGACGCCGGGGACGGCACTGCACCCGGCGGTGAGCGAGGCGCCGGCCGCCAGCGCGCCGGCGGCCAGCAGCGCTCTGCGCCGCCGGGCGGAGCGGCGGGGGGCGGTGGGGACACTGACGTCGATGGTGCGTGTGCGTCGCCTGCCGGTCATGCACACGCACGATTCCCGCACATGGCTAACCGATGAGTGACCCGCACCCAACGAAGAGTGACGCGCGGGTGAACAACGGGGGGCGTCCGACGCGCCGACGAAGGGAACGTACGATCGATGACCGTGCAAGCTTCGGAGAACTCTTCCCGTCGTGGCCGTCGCTCCTCCACCATGGACGGCATGCCACTCAACGACATGCCGTGGTGGCGCTGGCGCAGCAACGTGCGCTCCGCGCTGCACATGCTTTCCGACCCGGCGTTCCAGCGGGACGTGTGGCTGGCGGGGGTCGAAGGGTACGGCGACGTCACCGACGCCGTCTACCGCCTGGTGGAGGACACCTGGCTGGATAGCTGGTCCGCCGAGAAGTACGTCGGCACGATCTTCCGCGACTCGCAGGAGGCGGCCCTCGTCGACACGGCCGTGCTGCGGGTGCTGCGGATCATGCACCAGGTCGGGCCGGACGCCCCGGTGGCCGCGTACCTCGACCACCACGGCTGGCCGGAGGCGGTGCGGGCGGCCCGCGACGCGCACGTGCGGATGGCGGCGAGCGACGGCGACGACCCGGAGGTCCAGCCGCGCAGCCTGGAGGTGCTGCGGATCATGACCCGCGCCGCGTAGCAGGAGCGCCCGCGCCGCATATACACAGGAGCGCCCGCGCCGCATATACAGGGGAGGACCGCACCGCGTGGCAGGGAGGACCGCTGCCGGGCCCGGCCGGCCGACGTGGGGTGAACCGCCCGTTCCGCCCCGCGGGCGCGCCGTCGTGGGAGGCGCGGTGTGTGGGACTCTGTCCTGCATGAGCGAGCAGTCCCCGCGAGCCGCGGCGGCCGAGCCGGCCGACCAGTACCTCCTGACCTTGTCCTGCCCGGACAAAAAGGGCATCGTGCACGCCGTGTCGAGTTTTCTGTTCATGACCGGATGCAACATCGTGGACAGCCAGCAGTTCGGTGACCAGGACACGGGACTGTTCTTCATGCGCGTCCACTTCTCCGCCGAGGCCCCGGCGACCGTGGAGAAGCTGCGCGCCAGCTTCGCGGCGATCGGCGACTCCTTCGGGATGGACTGGCAGATCCACCGGGCCGAGGACCGGATGCGGATCGTGCTGATGGTCAGCAAGTTCGGGCACTGCCTGAACGACCTGCTCTTCCGGGCCCGGATCGGCGCGCTGCCCGTGGAGATCGCGGCGGTGGTGTCCAATCACACCGATTTCGCCGAGCTGGTGGGCTCCTATGACATCCCCTTCCATCACATCCCGGTGACCCGCGACACCAGGTCCGCGGCCGAGGCGCGGTTGCTGGAGCTGGTCCGCGAGGAGAACGTCGAACTGGTCGTCCTCGCCCGCTATATGCAGGTCCTCTCCGACGACCTGTGCAAGCAGCTCAGCGGCCGGATCATCAACATCCACCACTCCTTCCTGCCGAGCTTCAAGGGCGCCAAGCCGTACCACCAGGCGCACGCCCGGGGCGTGAAGCTGATCGGCGCGACGGCCCACTACGTGACCGCCGACCTGGACGAAGGCCCGATCATCGAACAGGGGGTCGAGCGGGTCGGCCACGACGTCACTCCCGACCAACTGGTCGCCGTCGGCCGGGACGTGGAGTGCCAGGCGCTGGCCCGTGCGGTGAAGTGGCACGCGGAGCACCGCATCCTGCTCAACGGCCGCCGCACGGTGGTCTTCGCCTAGCCGACCGCCCGACCGCCCGACCGCCCGACCGACGGGTGCGAGGCGCCCGGTGGGCCGGGTGGGCTACATCCGGCTCAGCGACGCCGCCGCGTACAGCACGTCCCGGATCGCCTCCCGGTCGCCGTCCTGGCCCGCCGCCGCCTCGCGCGGGGCGAGGCGCCCGGCCGCGATCCGGCAGAACTCCACGCCGTCCAGCGCCACATGGGCCACCTGGTGCGCGGCGGAGTCCTGCGCTCCGGGCGCGTCCAGCGGAATCAGCCATTCGCCGCGGGCCGGTCCCTCGATCTCCAGCCGCAGGCTGCGCCCGGAACGCCTCGCGGCCGCCGGGCGCAGGTCGCGAGCGGGCGCGGCGAGCCCGGCCTCGCGCTGTGCGGCCAGCGCGACCGGCAGCATACGGGCCGCGAGGTCGATCATCCTGCGCAGATGGCGCGGGGCGGGCGGCCCGTAGGGGTAGTCCACCGCCTCCGCGATGTCCTCCGCGTGCGTCCAGCACTCGAAGGCCCGGTCGAGCAGCGAGTCCGGCAGCGGCAGCGCGAACGCGCCGTAGGAGACGACGGGCGGCGGGCCGGCGCAGGCCGCCCGGGACGCCGCCCGGACCAGCGCGTGCGTCTGCTGCCGCCAGGCCGACCGGACCGAACCGGCCGCCGAGGTCCGCCGGGCCCGCCAGTACGCCTCGGTACGCGCCGCCGGGGTCGGCCCGGCGGCCCCGCCGAGCGGGTCGTCGAGGCCCAGCGCGACCGCGACCAGCCCGTCGACGCTCGTGAGATGCCCGATGACTCCGGCGACGGTGGTACGGCGGCTCGCCGTCCCCGCGCCGTCGAACCACCGCAGCCGCACCGGCGCGTCCCACTCGGCGTCCCCCATGTCCTGGAGCAGCGCGTCCAGCCGGGCGGTCTCGGCGTCGTAGGGGGCCGCCCACTCGGGCACCGGGGAGCGCGCCGGCCGCCGCGCCAGGCAGGTCTCCAGGACCCGGCGGCGCAGGGCCGGGTCGAGGTCGAGGGGCTCGGACCGGTGCAGCAGGCCGACCGCGTGCCGCAGCCGCAGCGCCTCCTCCGCGCAGTCGCCGCACCCGCCGAGGTGCGCCTCGACGACCTGCGCCTCACGAGCGGAGCAGGCGGCCAGCGCCCAGGCGCCGAGGAACGACTTGAGGACGCGGTGTTCGCCGGAGGCCGCCGCCCCGGCCCTCGCGGACGCCGCCGCTCCGGCGGACGCGGAAGACACGGCGGGAACGGCGGGAACGGCGGGAACGGCGGGTTCGGCGGGCAGCGCCGACGGCTGTGGCTGTGGCTGTGGCTGTGGTTGTTGCTGTGGTTGCTGTTGCCGCGCGGGCCGCGTGCGGTCGCCGTCGCCGACGGCGGTCCGGAGCACGGCGCCGCACGTCTGCCGGCCGCTCTCACCCCGCCGTCCGGTGCGTTCGGTGCGTTCGGGCCGCCGAGCGGGGCCGCCGCGTCCCGCGAGCCCGAGCCGGTCCTTGCACCCGCCGCCGTCCGCGGCGCGGTCGCCTGCGGCGCGGTCGCCGTCGTCCGCGGGCGGTCCTGTTCCGCTCATGCCGCTCCGTCCTGCTCCGGGGGTGACCCGAACGCCGCGGTCTCGTGGGCGGTGGCCAGCATCTGAAGTCCGAGGCGGAGCCGGCGGCGGGCCTCGTCCTCGGTGACGCCGAGGCGGGCGGCGGTCTGCCGGCAGTCCTGGCGCTGGAAGTAGGCCAGCTCCAGCGCCGCGCGCAGCGGCGCGGGCATCGAGTGGACGATGTAGTCGGCGCGTGCGGCCACCGAGGCGCGGCGCACCCTGCTCTCCAGGTCCTCCCGCAGCTCCGGGGAGTCCTCCTGGCGGGCGAGGGCCGCGGTCTCGGTGGCGCGCAGCCGCCGCACCGCGAGGACGTGGGCGAGTCCGGCGACCCACGAGCGAAGGGACTCGCGGTCGGAGCGGTAGCTCCCCGGGTGCTGCCAGGCGCAGGCGAAGACCTCGCGGGTCACGTCGTCCGCGGCCTGCTCGTCGTCGAGCACGCGGTGGGCGAGGCCGTGCACGAGCGAGGCGAACCGGTCGTACAACTCGCCGAGGGCGGCCGCCTCTCCGCGGGCGAGCCGCCGCTGCATGTCCCGGTCCCAGCGCGGCTGTGCGTTCCTGTTCGCCATGCGGCCCCTCCCCACCCGGCCGTGCTGCCGCCTCCGCCTCGTCCCGCCTGACGCGGCGTCCGAAGAACGGCACCCGCGTCCGGTGGCCGAAACCGGCGCCCGTCTCCGGTGTACGGATCCAGCGTCCCCGACTGAATCCTCTCGCATGCAGTCGGCGCGTACGACCCCGCACGCCCCTTTACCGCAATATGCGCCCCCCAGGGACCCGCAGGTGGTAGAGGACGGCGCCTCGGAACGCGCCTACCCACTTCTCCGCCCGCCGACTCCGCGCGCACGGGAGACGGTGCCCGGGGAGACGGGGGACGGTGACCGAAACACGTCTGTCGGTGACCGGGGCCGGTTTGCCGTGCGGGGTTTGCGGGAACGGCGGCGTGGGCAGCGGCGCGGAAAGAGAAGCGTGGGAACTGCTTCCGTTTCCGAGCGGTTCCGGGAAGATCCGGCGAGCGGAGGGCAGCCGTGGCGTTCGAAGTGACCGGTTATGAGACCGGCGGTGAGAAGGGCGCGGAAGGCGGGAAGGGCGGCGGAGGGCCGAGCGGCCGGCGCGGCGAGCAGGACGCGTGGAGCGTGCTCCGGGTCTCGGGCGAGCTGGATCTCGTGACCTCGCCGGTGCTGCGCCAGCGGGTGCACGACGTGGTGGCCGAGGGACGGCACGATCTCGTGCTGGACCTCTCCGACGTCTTCTTCTGCGACTCCAGCGGCGTCGGCGTCCTCATCGCCGTGCGCCGCCTGATCCGCTCCTGCCAGGGGCGACTGCGCCTGATCCTGCCGGCCGGCGGGGCGGTCGACGGCTCGCACGTCAACCGGGTGCTCGGCGCCCTCGGCGTGCGCCGCCTCTTCGACGTCTACCCCGACGTCACGGCGGCGTTGGACGACGACGAGCCGCTGTCCGCGTGACCCGCGCCCGCCGTGCGTCGCACGGTCACGGCGCCAGACGCTCCCCCCACCTCGAAGCCGCCGGAGAGAAGATGTTCAGCAGCGAGTACGAGCGCAGGATCGCGGCCCGGTTCGCCGCCTTCGACCAGGACGGCAACGGCGCCATCGACCGCGAGGACTTCAGCGTCGCGGCCAAGGCGCTGCTCGCCGAGTTCGGCGTTCCCGCGCGCTCCGACCGGGGCCAGGCCCTCTACGCGGGCGCGGAGGCGTTCTGGCAGGGCATGGCGGGGATCGCCGACCGCGACGGCGACCAGCGCATCAGCCGCGAGGAGTTCGTCACCGGCGCGGTCAAGCGGCTGCGCGACAACCCCGACCGGTTCGCCGAGATCGCCCGCCCCTTCCTGCACGCCGCCCTGGCCGTCGCGGGCGCCGACGGCGACGCGGTGGCCGCCACGGTCGACGACGCCGTGCGCGTGCTCAGGGTGCTCGGCGTGCCGCAGGACGTCGCGCGGACCGCCGTCGCCGCGCTCGACGCCGACGGCGACGGGCGGGTGAGCGAACGGGAGGTCGTGCCCGCCGTCGCGCGGTACTTCACCGTGTCCGAGTAGCGGCGGCGCCGTCGCCCGGGGCGCCCGCAGGCCGGTTGCGGAGCGTAGTCGGCGAGTCGTTACGGCGACGGGGCCCGTCACGTACCGGAGTCGCCGTCTCGCTCCGGTACCTTGTGCAGGGTGCGAGAGGCTCCGAGCGCCGGCTGTCCCGGCGCCGCCCCTGCGGTGGCCCGGAAACAGGCGGTGCGCGTCACGCCTTGTGAGGTCGGGCGGCCTCCGCTGCCCGCCTGCGCTACGCCCTGCGGCGAGCGTCGCACAGTATGCCGCACGAGTAGTCCTTCGCGGGGGAATATGCCCGAAGCGCTTGTTGTGGTGACGGTACGTCAACCATGCTGGACGGCAAGGAAGTCACAGTCCGTGATCCTTGCTCTGGCCGTTGTTCTGGTCCTGCAGAAAATGGCTGCGATCGTGGCCCTCGTGCGGCGCGGGGCCATGGGGCCGCCGGTTCGGATGGTGTGAGCGGTGCAGGTGCTACAAGTGCAGCTAGAGATCCGGCCCGACCCCGCTGAGGTGGCCAGGGCCCGCAGATGGGCGCGTGCGCGGCTCGCGGTGTCGGCGGTGGCCGCCGACGAGTCGCTCTCGGAGACTCTCGTGCTGCTCGTCTCGGAGTTGGTCACCAACGCGGTGGTGCACACCGGCAGACCGGCCGTGCTGAGACTCTCGCTGCCCGGCTCGGCGGCCGACGAGGCCGTGGTGCGTCTGGAGGTGGCGGACGCCAGCGCCCGCGCTCCCGTGCCGCGTTGCGCGGGCGACGAGGCCACGGGCGGCCGCGGTCTGGCCCTCGTCGACGGCCTCGCCGACCGCTGGGGCTGGAGCACCGAGGGCGGTGGCAAGAGCATCTGGTGCGAACTGGACCGCTGCGCGTCGAAGCCGCCCTCGGCGGCGACGCCCGCGGCCTGCGGCGGCCACGCCCCGGCGGGCGACGGGACGCCCTGCGGCGCCGGGCGCGAGGGCGCCGCGCACGCGGGTCCCGCCTACGACGGGCTGGCCTACGAGGCGGTGTAGCCGCGGCGTTGCGCATGCGCGGCCCTGCGGGCGGCGCACGGCGTCCTCGGCGTCCTCGGCTTCGTTCTCGTCGGCCTGTTCCGCGGGCACGGCGCCTGGGCGGGGCCGTGCGCCGGGGGTGCTCCCGTGCGCGTCCGATGCGATCCCGGCATAACGGGTGAATCAACTATGCGGTGTTGACGGATCGTGTGCTTGTGATCACGCTGGTGGGCAGCGACGCGCCGTGAGGGGACGGCGAGGACCCGCTCGCCGGAGCCCTCGCCGAGCGCGGGTCGCGAGGCCGGCGAGGGCCGTTCCCGGCTGGGACGAGGGGGGCGGGACCGGCGCGCCGGAACTGTATGGCGCCGCGCGGCGCCCTGCCCGTGGCGGGCAGGGCGCCGCGCGGTCGCTGCCGGCCGTCGGTGCCCTGCGGCTGTCGCCCTTCAGCCGCCGCCCTTCAGCCCTCGTCGCTGCTGGCCGCCGCCGCCCTTCACCCGTCGTCGCTGCTGAGCTGCCGCCGCCCTGCGGCTGTTGCCCTGCGGTCCCGCCGCTGCTCGGCCGCCGCCGTCCTCCGGCCGCCGCTGCTCGGCCTTCGCCGCCGCCGCCCGGCCTTCGCCGTCGTGCGGCCCGGGGGCCGGGGGCGGGCGACCCGGCCGCCCCGTACGCGGGCGCGCGCTGCGCGCGGCGGACTTCGGTCCCGTGTGCGTTCAGGCGTCCGCGGTCGTCGCTCGGAACGTGCGCCGGTAGGCCGTGGGCGTCACTCCGAGGGACGACTGGAGGTGCTGCCGCATCGACTGCGCGGTGCCGAACCCCGCGTCGCGCGCCACCTGGTCGACCGACAGGTCCGTGGACTCCAGCAGATGGCGGGCCCGTTCCACGCGCTGCCCGGTCAGCCACTGCCCCGGGCTGACGCCGACCTCCTCGCGGAAGCGCCGGGTGAACGTCCGCACCGACATGGCCTCCCGCTCGGCCATGTCCCGCAACTGGATCGGCTCGTGCAGCCGCCCCAGCGCCCAGGCGCGCGCCGCGGTGGTGGTCGCCACCTGCGGGTCGGGCACCGGACGCTGGATGAACTGCGCCTGCCCGCCGTCGCGGTGGGGCGGCACGACGGTGCGGCGGGCTATGTCGTTGGCGACCGCGGCGCCGTGGTCGCGGCGCACCATGTGCAGGCACAGGTCGATCCCGGCCGCGACCCCCGCCGACGTCAGCACGTCGCCGTCGTCGATGAACAGCACGTCCGCGTCCACGTCGATCCGCGGGAACATCCGCTGGAAGCGCTCGGCGTCGGACCAGTGCGTGGTGGCGGGGCGGCCGTCCAGGTACCCGGCGGCGGCCAGCACGTAGACGCCGGTGCAGATCGAGGCGAGCCGGGCGCCGGGCCGGATGTGCGCGAGGGCGGCGGCCAGCTCCTCGGTCAGCCGGCCCTCCTCGAAGACCGGGCCCCGTTCGTAGGAGGCGGGGACGATCACGGTGTCGGCGCCGGCCAGCGCCTCGGGGCCGTGCGCGACCGTGATCGCGAAGTCGGCGTCCGTCCGCACCGGGCCCGGCGCCCGGACCGCGCAGGTGACGACCTCGTACAGCGGCCGTCCCAGGGCGTCCTTGGGGCGGCCGAAGATCCGGTGCGGGATGCCCAGTTCGAAGGGGAGCAGCCCGTCCAGGGCGAGGACGACGACGCGGTGCGGGCGGAAGGCGGTCGGGTCGGTGGCCGGGTCCATGGCCCGATCCTAGCGAACACTGTCTTCCGGGCCACTCGTTGGCCGTCGCCGCACGGCGCAGGCTCTAGGACGTGACCCAGACAACCGACCCCGCATCCGACGCCCTCGCCGCCGGTCAGCGGTCGCCCCGGCGCCGCGTCCGCGTGCACCGGGCGTGGTTCGTCGCCGCCGTGACCTTCGTCACGATCATCGGCGCGGCCGCCTTCCGCTCGCTGCCCGGACTGCTCATCGACCCCCTGCACCAGGAGTTCGGCTGGTCGCGCGGCACGATCGGCGCCGCCGTCTCGCTCAACCTCGCGCTGTACGGGCTCACCGCCCCCTTCGCCGCCGCGCTGATGGACCGCTTCGGCATCCGCCGGGTGGTCGCCGCGGCGCTGACCGTGATCTCCCTCGGCGCGGCCCTGACCGTGTGGATGACCGCGCCGTGGCAACTGTGGCTCTGCTGGGGCCTGCTGGTCGGCCTCGGCTCCGGCTCGATGGCGCTGGCCTTCGCGGCGACGGTCACCAACCGCTGGTTCACCGCCCGGCGCGGCCTGGTCAGCGGCATCCTCACCGCCGCCTCCGCCTCCGGACAGCTCATCTTCCTGCCCCTGCTGTCCTGGACGGTCGAGTCGCACGGCTGGCGGCCCGCGGCGCTCACCGTGGCGCTGGCCGCCCTCGCCGTCGTCCCCTTCGTCTGGCTGCTGCTGCGCGACCACCCGGCGGACGTGGGGGAACGGCCGCTGGGCGCCGTGGAGTTCGTCCCGAAGCCGGAACCGGCGCCGGGGGCCGCGCTGCGGGCGCTGACCGCGCTGTCCTCCGCGGCGCGCACCGGCCCCTTCTGGCTGCTGGCCGGCACCTTCGCGATCTGCGGGGCGTCCACCAACGGCCTGATCCAGACCCACTTCGTGCCCGCCGCCCACGACCACGGCATGCCCGTCACGGCGGCGGCCTCGCTGCTCGCGGTGGTCGGCGTCTTCGACGTGGCCGGGACGATCGCCTCCGGCTGGTTCACCGACCGCTTGGCGCCGCGCCGCCTGCTCGCCGTCTACTACGCCCTGCGCGGAGTGTCCCTGCTGTTCCTGCCGCTGCTGCTGGCCCCGGCCGTGCATCCCCCGATGATCTTCTTCATCGTCTTCTACGGCCTGGACTGGGTCGCCACCGTCCCGCCCACCCTGGCCCTGTGCCGCGAGCACTACGGCGAGGACAGCGCGATCGTCTTCGGCTGGGTCCTCGCCTCCCACCAGGTCGGCGCCGCCCTCGTCGCCTACCTCGGCGGCCTCGCGCGCGACGTCTTCGGCTCCTATGACGTGGTCTGGTACGCCTCCGGCGCGCTGTGCGCGGCGGCGGCGCTGATGGCCCTGGTGATCCGGCGCGGGCCGCGGGCCGGATCACCGGCCGTCGCCTGACGCGTCACGAGGACTTCCCGGCGGCGGCCGCCTTGTCGATCGCCTTGGCTATCCTCCCCGCGTCGGCGGCCAGTTCGCGGAGCATTCCGCTGATCGGGTTGGTGAAGCCGGTGAAGTACAGCCCCGGGGCGTCTGCCGGGGTGCGCGGGCCGTGGACGACCGGTCGGCCCCGGGCGTCGAGCACGCCGAGGTGGCCGACCAGGTCCTCCAGGCCGCGCGCGTAGCCGGTGGCGGCGACGACGGCGTCCGGTGCGATCCGGCTGCCGTCGGCGAGGACCGCCTCGCCGTCCTCGAAGCCGTCCACCGCGGCCACCACCTCGACCGCGCCCCCGCGCACGGCGTCGATCAGGCCGACGTCCTGGACCGGGATCGCGCCCTCCTTGACCCGTGAGTACAGGCCCGTCTCGGGCCGGGGCAGGCCGTGCGCCGACAGGTCCGGCACGCTCAGCCGGGCCAGCGGCCGGGCGAGCCGGTCGACCAGCGCCACGGGCAGCCGGCGGCAGAGGACGCCGGTGTACTGGGCCGCCCAGCCCGCCGTCGACCGGCGCACGATGTGCGGGACGGTGCGCACCGCCAGGCGCACCCGCCCGGCGCCGCCCTCCGCCAGGTCCACGGCGATCTCGGCCCCGGTGTTGCCGGCGCCGACGACCAGCACGTCCCGGCCCGCGAACGGCTGGGGACCGCGGTAGGCGGACGCGTGCAGCAGCTCGCCGGCGTATCCGGCGCGGCCCGGCCACTCGGGCAGGCGGGGCGTGTGGTTGAAGCCGGTGGCGACCACCACCGCGGACCCGGTCAGCTCCCGGCCGCCGGTGGCGCGCAGCAGCCATCCCGTGCCGTCGGCGGCGCGCTCGACGCGCGAGACCTCGACGCCGGTCACGATCTCCAGCTCGTGGTGCTCGGCGTACTTCTCCAGATACCGCACCACGTCGTCCCGCGCGACCCAGCGCCCGAACCGGCGCGGCATCGGCAGGCCGGGCAGCGCGGACAGGCGGCGGGTGGTGTGCAGGCGCAGCCGGTCGTAGTGGCCCCTCCAGGAGGCGCCGACCCGGTCGGAGCGCTCCAGGACCACGGCCCGTACGCCCCGCGCGCGCAGCGCGTACGAGGCGGCCAGCCCGCCCGGTCCGCCGCCGATGACGTAGACGGGGCGGCTGGGAGCGGACCGCCCGGCGGCGGGCGCGTCGGCGCGGGCGGCGGCGTCCGTCGCAGTGTCGGCGCCGGTGTCGGCTGCGGTCGTGGAGTCCGCGGTCGTGGAGTCGGAAGGGGAGTCGGCCATGAGCGCGAGCGTAATCACGCTCCCGCTTGTTGGGGTTCCGTCAAGCCCGGAAGTTGGTTGCGGATTGATCACAGACGGCTACCGGCGTCCCGCGCCGAACCCCGCCTGCGGCGCCCGGGGTTCGCCGTCGGCCCCTGATGCCGTTCCCCGGAGTCCGGCGGAGTCCGGCGGAGTCCGGCGGAGTCCAGGCCCTGTGGTGCACCGCCGCCCCGCGGTCCGCCCCTTTAATTCCCGGACTCAGGCGCCACGGCGTCGGCCACAATGATCCGATGGCTGACATACCCGAAGCGCTTCCCTTCGGCGCCGCCCCCGAGGTGCACGGTCGCGGTCTGCGGCTCCGCGCCTGGGACCCGGAGTCCGAGACCGACGCCGCGGCCTGGCTGCGCGGGCGGTCCGACCCGGAGTTCCGGCGCTGGAACACGCCGCTGGCGCCCGAGAGGAACCTGGCGGAGGTCCGCGGGGCGCTGACCACCCGCCTCCGGGAGGCGGCCGAGAGCGCCGCCGTGACGTTCTGCGTCGCGGACGAGGCGACCGGGGCGATCCTGGGCCAGATCAGCGTCGGCGCCGTCAGCCGCCCGATGCGCACCGGGCGGGTCGGCTACTGGGTGCTGCCCGAGGCCCGGGGCCGCCGCGTCGCCACCTCGGCGCTGCTGCTCGCCACGCGCTGGGCGTTCACGGAGTTCGGCATGCACCGCCTCGAACTGGGCCACGCCCTCGGGCACGAGGCGTCGTGCCGCGTCGCCGAACGGTGCGGCTACCCGCCCGAGGGGACGCTCCGGGAGGCGATGTGGGAGGCGGAGCGGCGCGACGCCTTCCGCGACTGCCACCTCCACGCCCGCCTGTCCACGGACCCTGAGCCGGACCTCGCCCCGTAGCCGTGGCCGGAGCGGAGTCGTAGGACACTCGGGGTCGTACGGCACCCGGAGCAGGAGCAGGAGCAGGAGCAGGAGCAGGAGCAGGAGTCGCGCCCGGAGTCGTAGCGGCATCCAGAGCCGAGCCGGAGCCGCGCCCGCGCTCGTCAGCCTGGCCCGTGTCCCGCAGTGCCTTGGGCCGCCTCACGGCCACAGCAGTTCCCGGCGCCAGCCGTCCGGCGTGCGGCGGTAGCGCAGCCGGACGTGGCGCCGGTCGGGGTCGCCCTGGAAGAACTCCGCCTCCGCGGGGGCGAGGCGGTACAGGGTCCAGGACGGGGCGTCGGTCTCCGGGGCCCGCCGCGCCTGCTCCCAGGCCGCCTCCGAGGCGCGGGACAGGTCGTCCAGGGAGCCCAGGACCTCGCTCTGACGTCCGGTGAGGGCGGCGGCCAGCGCGCCGGTGGAGCGGGCGTGCAGGTCGGCGCGGGACTGCTCGTGCGGGGCGGCGGCGACCGGGCCGCGCAGCCGGACCTGGCGGCCCAGCAGGGGCCAGTAGAAGACGAGGGCGGCGTACGGGCGGGCGTCCAGTTGGCGGCCCTTGCGGCTGTCGTCGTGGGTCGCGAAGGACCAGCCCTCCGCGTCGGCGCCGTGCAGGATCACGATCCGCGCGTCCGGGAGGCCCTCCTCGTCGGAGGTCGCCAGCGACACCGTGTGCGGTTCCCGCTCACCGGCCGCCACCGCCTCGGCGAACCAGTTCGCGAAGAGGGGGAGCGGGGTCTCGGGCGCGGTCTCCGGGTCGAACGCGGGCAGCCGCGTGACCTGCGGATCCCAGACGCGCGCCGCCCTCAGCAGCTCGTCGGTGCTACGGGCGCCCTCGGCGTCGGCGGCGTCGTCCGCGCCGTACTCCGTGTTCGCGCTGTCCTCGGTGGCGTCGGCGTCGTCGTGCATGTCCCGAGTATCGCCCCGCGCGCCGACGGCGGCCTCCCCGTACCCGCGTCCGCACCCCTGCCCGCGTCCGTCCCCGTTCCGGCCGGGCCGGGCGCACCGCGCCGGACAGCGCGACAGGCGGCGGTCCACCCGGGTGGACCGCCGCCTGTCTGACAGGACTTGCCGGCCAGGACCGCGTCGAGCGCGTCGCGGGCCGGAGTGTTCCGCTACCGCGCAGGCTTCTTCCCGGTCATCGCCAGGTGCACCAACAGCGCCAGATTAGGCTTGAGTTCGGCCTGCTTCACGCCCCAGGAGGTGAACCCCTTCTGGTGGGAGGCGACCGCCGCGAGCATCGTGACCAGCGAACCGGCGATGGCGGCGGGGTTCACCTCCTTGTCGATCTTTCCCTTGGACTGGAGTTCGGCGACCGAATCCGCGAGGGAGCTGTTCACAGAGTTAAGGATCTTCATACGGATCTTGTAGAAGCGCTTGTCGCCCTCGGCCGCGCCGAGGTCGATCACGCGCAGGATGGCGTCGTTGCGCCGCCAGAAGTCCATGAACCCGTCCACGAGTTCCTGCGACGTCTGCCAGCCGGCCTTGCCGACCCAGGAGCGGCCCTCGACCAGATCGGTCAAGCCGGCGCTCTCCGCGGCCATTTGCTCTGCGATCTCCAGAACGGCGCCTTCGACGTCCGGAAAGTACTGATAGAAGGTCGCGGGCGAAGTCCCCGCCTTCCGGGCGACGTCGATGACCTTGACGTCCCGGTAGGGGGAGGAGCTGAGCATCTCGCTGAGGCAGTCGAGCAGCTTCTGCCGGGTCGCCTGCCCACGCCGTCCGGCCACGCGGCCGTCGACGGTACGCACTTGTCCTGTCATGTCGTCAGCTTACCGAGGGGGTGTGAGAGCGCGATTCGGCCGACTGCAAATGGGGTGCGGGAGCGTTCGGAGGGTGGTGTGCCTGGTCTGCGGGCCGTGGGAGACGCGACTACGTTGATCACATGGCCGAAAACAGGGCATCCGCGTACACAGAGGGCGTCCCCTGCTGGACGGACGCGCAGCTTCCCGACGTCGAGGCGGGCAAGCGTTTCTACGGTGAGCTCTTCGGGTGGTCCTTCGAGGAGAAGCGGGAGTACGGCGGCTCCGTGCTGGCCCGCCTGGAGGGGAAGCCCGTCGCCGCGCTCACGCGGAAGGCGGACGGCCGGATGCCCACCGAGTGGACGGTGTACTTCTCCGCCCCGGACGCCCGCGCGCTGTCCGCACGGGTCCGGGAGCGGGGCGGCCAGATCCTCGGCGAAGCCCGTCGCGTAGGCCCCTACGGCGCCTTCCTGCTCGCCGCCGACCCGCAGGGCGCCGTCTTCGGCCTGTGGCAGCCGGGGCTGCACCAGGGCTTCGGCCTGCGGCACCGGCCGGGCGCCTTCGGCTGGGTCCAGCTCTACGCCCGCGACACCGAGACCGCCAACGCCTTCTACGGCGCCCTGTTCCACGAGGCCCTGTTCGGCCCCGGCGCCCGCCCCGACTTCGGCCGGGCCGCCGTCTCGGAGGTCTTCGACGCCGGGATGCCGCCCCACTTCCTCGTCCACTTCCGCGTCGCCGACCTCCCGGACGCGCTGGCGGTCGTCGACCGGCTCGGCGGCCGGGTGCGGGCGGCGCCCTTCGAGACGTCCTACGGGACCGTGGCCGTCGTCGCCGACGACCAGGGGGCGTCCTTCGCCCTCCAGCAACGCTGACGGCGCCCCTCCGCGCGGCGCGGAAGGGGCGCTCATGGCCGGTGGACGGCGGGCGCTTAGCCGATCCGCGGAGGATTTGCGGCGGGACGCACCGATTCGTCGCCGGGTTCGCCACCAGCGCTTCGGCCAGGAAGAATCGGGGTGCGCACCGCCGCGGCGGTGCGGTGGTGAGACGCTGCACGGGGGCCGCGTGCACACGAAGGCGGCGCGGCTCGTACGGGGAGGTGGCAGGCAAGTGGTGGGGCAGCTTACGCAGCACGATCCGCGGCGGATCGGGCCGTTCGAGGTGCTGGGACGGCTGGGCGCCGGCGGCATGGGGCTGGTCTATCTCGCGCGCTCGGCGTCCGGCCGCCGGGTGGCGATCAAGACGGTCCGCACCGAGCTGGCCGAGGACCAGCTCTTCCGGGTCCGCTTCACCCGCGAGGTCGAGGCGGCGCGGGCGGTCTCCGGGTTCTACACGGCCGCGGTCGTCGACGCCGACCCGCGCGCCGCCGTGCCCTGGCTGGCCACCGCCTACGTGCCCGCGCCCTCCCTGGAGGAGATAGTGACCGAGTGCGGTCCGCTCCCGGCCCAGGCGGTGCGCTGGCTGGCGGCGGGCGTGGCCGAGGCGCTCCAGTCCATCCACGGCGCCGGGCTGGTGCACCGGGACCTCAAGCCGTCCAACGTGCTCGTGGTCGAGGACGGCCCGCGGGTGATCGACTTCGGGATCGCCTCCGGTGTGTCCAACACCCGGCTGACCATGACCAACGTCGCCGTCGGCACCCCCGCCTACATGTCGCCCGAGCAGGCCAAGGACTCGCGTAGCGTCACCGGCGCCAGCGACGTCTTCTCGCTCGGCTCCACCCTCGTCTTCGCGGCCACCGGCCATGCGCCATACCACGGCGCCAACCCGGTCGAGACGGTCTTCATGCTGCTGCGCGAGGGACCCGACGTCGAAGGGCTCCCCGACGAGCTGCGCCCGCTCATCGAGTCCTGCATGAAGATGGAGGCCGCCGGCCGGCCCTCCCCGGCCGACCTCCAAGCCCAGCTCGCCCCGCACCTGTTCGGCTCCGGCACCGACGACAGCGGCACGGCCTCCGCCTGGCTGCCCGAGCAGGCGGTGAGCCTCATCGAGTCCCGCCGCGGCGGGCGGCCCGTCCCGCCGCGGGCCGCGCCCGGTCCGCGCAGCGTCGCCCGGCCGCCGGCGCCGCCCCCGCCCGCGCACGACCCGGTGATCCCGCCCGCCCCGCCGGTCCCGCCCCGGCCCGGCGTCCCGGCCCCGCTCGGCGGCCCCGACTCCGGTCCGGTCCGGCTGGCCGGCGCCCAGATGCCGATCGGGCCCGGCCCGCGGGTGGCCGACGCGCGCGCCGCCGCCGTCAAGGCGCCGCCGCCGGAGGCGGGCCTCGCCGCCTCGTGGACCCGGCGCCACAGCGCCCGACCCGGCGCGAACGGCGCCGACCCGGCCCCGGCGCCGCTCCCGGAGACCGCGGGCGGCTGGCGCCCCTGGCGCTTCCGCATGTCCAACGACGTCTGGGGCACCCCGTCCGTCGCGGGCGACCTGGTCTACGTCACCTCCTTCGAGGTGCACGCCCTGGACGTGGCGACCGGCCGCCGCCGCTTCAAGACACGGGACGTCGCCTGGTCGACGGCGGTCTCCGACGGCAGGGTGCACGCCTCCGACGGGCCCACGCTGTTCGCCCTGGACGCCCGCGAGGGCGCCGACCTGTGGCGGGTCCAGACCGACGGCTGGGTGTACTCGCTCGCGGCGGACCGGGGCACGGTCGTCACCGGCACCCGGGGCGGCGGCGTCCAGGCGTGGGAGGCCGCCGGCGGCCAGAAGCTGTGGGAGCTGACCGGCTGCCAGAGCGACTTCGAGTCCGCCGAGGCCGGCCCCGCCCTGCACGACGGCACGGTCTACGTCTGGCAGGACGCCCGGCTGCGCGCGCTGGACGCCCGCACCGGCGAGGAGCGCTGGTCGTACCCCGTCGGCGACGCGGCCTCCTGCGGCGGCGTCCCGGTCCGCATCGCCCCGGCGCCCGACGGCTTCGTCTACGTCTGCGCCGGCGCCCGCGTACTCGCCGTGGACGCGGCCGGCGGCCGGGTCCGCTGGCACTTCGAGGCGCCCGCGGTCTTCCTGTGCCCGCCCGCCTTCGCCCCGGGACCGGCGGTGACCGGCGGCGGCGTGTACCTGGCCGACTACCTCGGCACCGTCTACGCCCTGGACGCCGCCGACGGCCGCGACCGCTGGCGCATCGCCACCGAGGCCCGCGCCTCGACCGACCCGGTGCTGGTCGCCGCCGGACACGTGCACGTGGGCAGCGGCAAGGGCCTGTACACCCTGGACGCGGTGACCGGAACGCCCAAGTGGCGCTTCCAGGCGGGCGGCGAGATCGTCGGCGCCCCGGCGGTCGCCGAGGGCCGCATCCACTTCGGCTCCACCGACCACCTGCTGTACACCCTCAAGGCCGACGACGGCCGCCTGCGCTGGAAGCTGGCGACCGGCGGCGAGATCACCGGCTCCCCGGCGGTCCGGGACGGCGTGGTGTACGCGTGCAGCAAGGACCGCTGCGTGTACGCCCTGGACGCGGAGAAGGGGACGGGGACGGCCCGCACGTCCTGAGACCGGCGCGGTGCGCGGCGCCGGGCTCGCGGCGCGTGAGACCGGCTGCGCGCATCGCTCAGGCCAGGCGCGCGGCGGGGTCGGCGCGTGAAGGGTGACGGCCGCCGCGCGGGTTCACGGAAGGGCGCGGACGGCGGCCGTCGGTCTTCGGGGCGGCCCGCCGGTGGCCTGCCGTGACCGCCGCGGCACCCGACCGCCGAGGTCTCCCACCCCGACAGCCGCGAGGCGACCTTCGACGTGACGGTGCGCTTCCTGGGGAGGGGCGGCGTCTCCGTTAATAGTGACGCTACGTCAGTTCCGACGCAGCGTCAGCCCAAGCTCAGTTCACCACCGTCACCGTGGTCGGGGCGGACGTGAACGCCCACAGGGCCGCGCCGTCCGCCGCCGCCATCCGGATGCCGCCCGTCTGCTTCCCGGCGGCGGGCGGCGGCGAGGCGCCGTCCAGGGCGTTGGAGAAGGCCACGGAGTGGCCGGACTTGGCGGCGAAGTAGACGATGTGCTCGATCGCGACGCCGTCCGACCCGGTGGTCGACCGGCGGCGCAGGGAGACCTTGTAGGCGCCCGGATCGGGGTTCACCGTGCCCGGCCACACCGGGAGGATCCGGGACGGCTTCTCGCTCGCGTCGACCAGCCAGACGCGCTTCTGCCCGAGCGAGTAGACGATCCGCCGGCCCGTGCCCGAGCCCGCCGGGACGGCCGGCGGCGCGGGCGGCTTCGGCGCCGCGGAGGGGCGGGCGCTCGCCGAGGCGGACGCGGCCGGGCGGCCGGCCGTGGGGTGCGGACCCTGGTCCGCCTTCGCCGCCAGCACCCCGACCGCGACGACCGCCGCGGCGGTCAGGCCGCTGACCCAGGCCCACGAAGGTATTCGGGCAGGCACGGCACGTATCTCCTCGGCTACTCAGTTGCTGGCCCCATGGAGGGTCGGATCATCGTACTGTGGGTCGCCGCTGGTCCCGCCCCAGCCTGGGTTCCGGGCCTCCGTCGCACGCCCCCGGCCCTCCCTCCCGGCGTCCGTCGCAGGCCCTCGGCCACCCCGGCCTCCGCCAAGCGCCCTCAGCCACCCCGGCCTCCGCCACGCGCCCTCGGCGACCCCGGCCCCGGCCCGGGTCCTGCCCGGGTCCTGCCCGGTTCCTCCCGTCCCGGTCAGTCCAGCACCGGCAGCAGCTCCGGCAGGCGGCCGTCCGACGCCGCGGCCGCGCGCTGCCGCTCCTGCGGGACCTCGCCGTAGAGCGTGGTGCGCGGCCTCGCCGGGCGCCCGGCGGCCGCCGCGACCGCGACCAGGTCCTCGACCGACTTGTACGACCCGTACGACGAGCCCGCCATCCGCGAGATGGTCTCCTCCATCAGCGTGCCGCCCAGGTCGTTGGCGCCCGAGCGGAGCATCTCCGCCGCCCCCTCCGCGCCCAGCTTCACCCAGCTCGTCTGGATGTTCGGGATCCACGGATGCAGCAGCAGCCGGGCCATCGCCGTCACCGCCCGGTTGTCCCGCGCGGTCGGGCCGGGCCGGGCGATCCCCGCCAGGTACACCGGGGCGTTGGTGTGCACGAACGGCAGCGTCACGAACTCGGTGAAGCCGCCGGTCTCCTGCTGCACGCGGGCCAGGGTGCGCAGGTGGCCGAGCCAGTGCCGGGGCTGGTCGACGTGGCCGTACATCATCGTCGACGACGACCTGATGCCCAGCTCGTGCGCGGTGGTCACCACCTCGATCCAGGTCGCCGCCGGCAGCTTGCCCTTGGTCAGCACCCAGCGGACCTCGTCGTCCAGGATCTCCGCCGCCGTGCCCGGAATGGTGTCCAGGCCCGCCTCCTTGGCCGCCGTCAGCCACTCGCGCACGGACATCCCGGTGCGCGTCGCGCCGTTGACCACCTCCATCGGCGAGAAGGCGTGCACGTGCATGCCGGGGACGCGCTCCTTGACCGCCCTGACGAGGTCGAAGTACGCCGTGCCGGGCAGGTCCGGGTGGATGCCGCCCTGCATGCACACCTCCACCGCGCCCACGTCCCACGCCTGCCGCGCGCGGTCCGCCACCTGCTCCAGCGACAGGGTGTAGGCGTCGGCGTCCGTGCGGCGCTGGGCGAAGGCGCAGAAACGGCAGCCGGTGTAGCAGACGTTGGTGAAGTTGATGTTCCGGGTGACGATGTACGTCACCTCCTCGCCCGCCGCCGCCTGGCGCACGCCGTCGGCGATCCGGCACAGCGCGTCCAGCGCGGGGCCGTCCGCGTGCAGCAGCGCCAGCGCCTCCGCGTCCGTCAGCCGGGTCGGGTCGTCGGCGGCCGTGCGCAGCGCCTGCCGCACGTCGGCGTCGATCCGCTCGGGCGCCATGCCGGGGACGGCCGCCTCGCGCAGGGCGTCCCAGTCGCCGTAGACCTCGTCGAAGTCGTCCCGGCGGTCGGCGGTGCGGCCCTCGGTGTCGACGGTGCGGTGCAGATCGGTGCGGCCGGAGGCGGTGAAGCCCTCGTCCGGCTCCTGCCAGGGCCGGCCCTCGACCACGGCGTCCTCGCGCGCCAGGCCGGTCTCCGGGTCGGCCAGCGCCCGCACGTGCGGCAGCAGCCGCGGGTCCAGCCACGGCTCGCCCCGGCTGACGAACTCCGGGTAGACGCACAGCCGTTCGCGCAGCTCGAAGCCCGCGGCGGCGGAGCGCTCGCGCAGCACCTCGATCTGCGGCCAGGGGCGCTCGGGGTTGACGTGGTCGATGGTGAGCGGCGAGACGCCGCCCCAGTCGTCGACGCCCGCGCCGATGAGCCGCCCGTGCTCCGCGTCCACCAGGTTGGGCGGCGCCTGGAGACAGGCGGCCGGACCCATCAGGAGCCGGGCCACGGCGACCGTCGCCACCAGGTCGTCCAGCTCGGCGTCCGGCATGCCGCGCATCGCCGTGTCCGGCTTGGCGCGGAAGTTCTGGATGATCAGCTCCTGAACGCCGTGGTAGGCGCGGGCGACCTTCCGCAGCGCGAACAGGGACTCCGCGCGCTCCTCGTAGGTCTCCCCGATGCCGATCAGCAGGCCGGAGGTGAACGGCACGGAGGAGCGGCCGGCGTCCTCAAGGACCCGCAGCCGCACGGCGGGATCCTTGTCCGGGGAGCCGTAATGGGGGCCGCCGGGCTCGGACCACAGCCGGGCAGCGGTGGTCTCCAGCATCATCCCCATGGAGGGGGCGACCGGCTTGAGCCGCTGGAAGTCGGTCCAGGACATCACGCCCGGGTTGAGGTGGGGCAGCAGCCCGGTCTCCTCCAGGATGAGGATCGAGACGGCCCGCACGTAGGCGAGGGTGTCGTCGTACCCGTGCGCGTCCAGCCACTCGCGCGCCTCGGGCCACCGGTCCTCGGGCTTGTCGCCGAGCGTGATCAGGGCTTCCTTGCAGCCGAGTTCGGCGCCCCGGCGGGCGACGTCCAGCACCTCGTCCGGCGACATGAACATCCCGTGACCGTCCCTGCGCAGCCGGCCCGGGACGGTGACGAACGTGCAGTAGTGGCACTTGTCCCGGCACAGCCGGGTCAGCGGGATGAAGACGCTCTTGGAGTAGGTGATGACGCCGGGCCGCCCGGCGGCCTCGAGCCCGGCGTCCCGCACCCGGGCGGCCGAGGCGGCGAGGTCGTCCAGATGCCCGCCGCGCGCCTGGAGCAGCACCGCCGCCTCGGCGACGTCCAGGGCCACGCCGTCACGGGCGCGTTTGAGGGCGCGACGCAGGGAGTTCTCGCTGGGGCCGGTTCCGGAAGCCGCGGAGGTCGTCATCCTCCGAGCATACGGAGGGGTGATCAGCTCCCACGTCTCGATCCGGCCGCGCTGCGATCTGCCGTGGACCCGTACGCGCCCGCGCCTCCGGGGGGCGTACGGGTCCGGGCCGGCGCTCGGCGTCTCCGTGCTCGTATCGCTTGCTCACGTCGTGGGGTGGGCGGGTACGGGTTCGCGTCCGTGTTCGCCCTGGCACGCCCCGGCAGCCGCGACGGCGTCCGCCCCCCCCATGGGCCCTCGCCCCCCGGTGACGGCGTCCGCCCGCTGTGCCTCCCCGCCCCCCGGGCGACGGCGTCCGCCCGCCGTGACGCGCGCCGCCTCGCCGCTTACGTTAGAAGACGTGACCATCGCGAGCGGCAGCGGCAGCGGCAGCGGCGACGGGGCGGCGGGCGGTGTCCGCCGGACCCGGGTCCTCCGCGGGATGCTGCCGCCGGGCTCGCCTGACTACGTCTACCTGCCCGTCGAAGTCCCGCCCGGCACACGGGAGATCGCGGTCTCCTACGCCTACGACCGGCCGTCGGCGCCGCCCGGCGCCCGGGGCAACGCGCTGGACGTCGGCCTCTTCGACGAGCGCGGCACGGCGTTCGGCGGGCGCGGCTTCCGGGGCTGGTCGGGCGGGGCGCGCACGGAGTTCTTCGTGCGCGCCGACGAGGCGACCCCCGGCTACCTGCCCGGCCCGGTCGGCGCGGGCCTCTGGCACATCGCGCTCGCCCCCTACACCGTGGCGCCCCGGGGACTCGCGTACGAGGTCGCCGTCACGCTCACGCGCGGCGAGCCCGGCCGCGCGCCCCGCCCGGTCTATCCGCCCGACCGGGCGAAGGGGCGGGGCCGCGCCTGGTACCGGGGCGACTGCCACCTCCACTCCGTGCACTCCGACGGCCGCCGCGCCCCCGCCGAGATCGCGGCCGGGGCGCGGGCCGCGGGACTGGACTTCATCAACTCCTCGGACCACAACACGACCTCCTCCCACGCGCATTGGGCCGAGCACGCGGGCGACGACCTGCTGATCATGCTGGGCGAGGAGGTGACCACGAGGAACGGCCACGTCCTGGTCGTCGGCGCCGCCCCCGGCGCCTTCGCGGACTGGCGCTACCGCGCCCGCGACGGCCGGTTCGCCGCCGTCGCCCGCGAGATCCGCAGCGCCGGCGGCCTGGTCGTCCCCGCCCACCCGTACGCCGACTGCCTCGGCTGCGCCTGGAAGTTCGGGTACGCGCAGGCGGACGCGGCGGAGGTGTGGAACGGCCCCTTCACCCCCGACGACGAGACGGCCCTGGCCGCCTGGGACGCCCTGCTGACGACCTCCGCGCACGACCACGGCGACCGCGAGCACGCGGGGCGGGGGGACGGCGACCGCGGGGACGTCGGGCAGAGGGACGGCGACCGCGGAGACGGCGGGCACGGGGACGGCGGGCGCCAGGATGACGACCGTGGGCACGGCGCCCATGACGACCGTGGGCACCGCGCCCATGGAGACGCCGCCCGCGCAGACGCCGGGCAAGGAGACGGCGACCTCGGAGACGCCGGGCAGGGAGATGGCGGCCGCCAGGACGAGGGCCGTAGGCACGGCGCCCTTGGAGACCCCGCCCTTGGAGACCCCGCCCTTGGAGACCCCGCCCTTGGAGACCCCGCCCTTGGAGGCGCCGGGCACGGAGGCGCCGCCCGCACAAGCCCCGCCCCCCACTGGCTGCCCGCGATGGGGAACAGCGACGCTCACCGGCCGCCGGACGCGGTCGGCGCGCCCCAGACGGTCGTCCTCGCCGACGACCTGACCCGTGAGGCGATCCTCGCGGGCCTGCGCGCGGGCCGCTCCTACATCGCCGAGTCCGCTCGCGTCAGCCTCGCCTTCACCGCCACGGCGACCGCGGCCGACGGCGCCCCCCTGTCCGCGGGGATCGGCGAGCGGCTGGCGGCGCCCGAGGACGCCCCGGTGACGGTCCGCCTGACGGCGTCGGGTGCGCCGCGCTGCACGGCCCGGCTGGTGACCGACCAGGGCGCCGTGCTGACCGCGGGCCCGTTCCCGGTCTCCGGAACCGGCGAGGTCGAGTGGCGCACCACCCCGGCGCACGCCGCCTACGTACGGGCGGAGCTGCGGCACGAGACGGCTGCGGGACCGGTGCCGGGCGTGGCGGCGGCCCTCACCAACCCGATCTTCCTCGGCGACGGCCGTCCGGCCGCCCGGCCGGAACGCGGGCCGTAGGAACGCGCGCCAGGGGAGTGCGGAGAGGATGTGGAGTCCCTGTGACGCCCCCGGGCGGCCTGTGATCGGCGTCTCCCCGAGCTGACGCATCTGCCGCGAACAAGGCAGACTTGCCTCTCAGTTAGGGAAGATTCGCCAGGGGGGCCAGGGGGCAGCGATGGACGGTGTACCGCGAGTGCCTGGACAGCGGGGTCCCGGAGAACCGGCGACGCTGCGCTTCAGCGTGCTCGGACCGGTGCGCGCCTGGCGCGGCCCGGCGCCGGTGAACACCGGCTCCCCCCAGCAACGCGCCCTGTTCGCGGCGCTGTTGCTGCGCAAGGGCCGCACGGCCACCGCCGCCGAGCTGATCGACGCCCTGTGGGGCGAGGAGCCGCCCTTGCAGGCGCTGGCCGCGGTGCGCACATACGCCTCCCGGCTGCGCAAGGTGCTCGACCCGGGCGTCCTGGTCAGCGAGTCGGGCGGCTACGCGGTGCGCGGACTGGCCGAAGACGCCGTGGACTTGGCGGACGCGCAGCGGCTGGCCGCGGAGGCGGAGAAGGCGCGCGCCGCCGGGGACCTGCGCCGGGCGCGGGAGGCGCTGGCCGGCGCGCTGGACCTGTGGGACGGCGAGGCCCTGGCCGGCGTCCCGGGCCCGTACGCGCAGGCGCAGCGCGTCCGGCTGGAGGAGTGGCGGCTCAGCCTGCTGGAGTCCCGGCTGGACCTGGACCTGGAGCAGGGCTGCCACGCGGAGGCGGTGTCGGAGCTGACCGCCCTCACCGCGGCCTGCCCGCTGCGCGAGCGCCTGCGCGAACTGCTGATGCTCGCGCTCTACCGCAGCGGCCGTCAGGCCGAGGCGCTGGCGGTGTACGCGGACACCCGCCGCCTGCTCGCCGACGAACTCGGCGTGGACCCGCGCCCGGCGCTGCGCGACCTCCAGCAGCGCATCCTCCGGGCGGACCCGGCGCTCGCGGAGCCGTCGGCGCCTGCGCCGGAGCCGTCCACGCCCCCGGTGCGTCCCGCGCAACTCCCGGCCACCGTGCCGGACTTCACCGGCCGCTCGTCGTTCGTGGCCGAGCTGAGCGAGGTGCTGGCGTCGGCCGAGGGCCGGGTGATGGCCGTGTCGGCGCTGGCGGGGATCGGCGGCGTGGGCAAGACGACGCTGGCGGTGCACGTGGCCCACCAGGCGCGGACCGCCTTCCCCGACGGCCAGTTGTACGTGGACCTGCAAGGCGCGGGCCACCGCGCCGCCGACCCGGAGACGGTCCTCGGCTCGTTCCTGCGCGCCCTGGGCACGGCCGACTCCGCGATCCCGGACTCCCTGGAGGAGCGCGCCGCCCTGTACCGCTCGGTGCTGGACGGCCGCCGGGTCCTGGTGCTGCTGGACAACGCGCGGGACGCGGCCCAGGTCAGACCCCTGCTGCCGGGCACCGAGGGCTGCGCGGCCCTGATCACCTCCCGGGTGCGCATGGTGGACCTGGTGGGCGCGCACCTGGTCGACCTGGACGTGATGAGCCCCGACGAGGCGCTGTCGCTGTTCACGAAGATCGTGGGCGAGGAGCGGGTGCGCGGCGAGCGCGAGGCCGCGCTGGACGTGGTCGCCGCCTGCGGCTTCCTCCCGCTGGCGCTGCGCATCGCCGCCTCCCGCCTCGCCGCCCGCCGCACCTGGACGGTCGCCGCCCTGGCGGGCAAGCTGGCCGACGAACGCCGCCGCCTCGACGAACTCCAGGCAGGCGACCTCGCCGTCAAGGCCACCTTCGAGCTGGGCTACGGCCAGTTGGAGCCCGCGCAGGCGCGCGCCTTCCGGCTGCTCGGCCTCGCCGACGGCCCCGACGTCTCCCTGGCGGCGGCCGCGGCCGTCCTGGACCGTCCGGCCGACCGCACGGAGGACCTGCTCGAAGCCCTGGTCGACACCTCCCTGCTGGAGTCGGCGGCCCCCGGCCGTTACCGTTTCCACGACCTGGTCCGCCTCTACGCCCGCGCCTGCGCGGAACGCGACGAGCACCCGCCGAGCGAACGCGACGCGGCGATGTCCCGGCTGCTGGACTTCTACCTGGCCACGGCCGCGGGCGTGTACGCCATCGAACGGCCCGGGGACCGGCTGGTGGACCACCTGGCGCCGACCGCGTTCCCGGGCATCCAGTTCAGCGACCGGCACGCGGCGCGGGACTGGCTGTACGCGGAGGCTGACTGCCTGCTGGCCTGCGTGAGCCAGTCGGCGGCGGGCCGGGGCCTGCGGCGCGCGGTGGATCTGCTGTGGGCGGCGAAGGACCTGGCCGAGTCCGGCGCCAACGCGCCCGGCTACGGAGCGGCCGCGACCGCGGCCCGCGAGGCCGCGCGGGCCCGCGGCGACGCCCACGCGCAGGCCAGGGCCCGCGTCACGCTCACCGAGACGCACCTGGCCGCCGGCCGTTTCGCGCAGGCCGAGGAGGAGGCCGCGCAGGCCGCGTCGCTGGGGGCGGACATCGACGACGCGGCCCTGGACTGCTGGGTCCCCAACCACTGCGGTGTGATCGCGGTGTACCTGGGCCGGCACGCCGAGGGCGCCGCCTTCCTGGAGCAGGCCATCGCCAGCTTCCGCGTCGACGGCAACCTGGCGGGCGAGGCGAGCGCGCTGTGCAACCTCTCCCGCGCGCACCTCGCCATGGGGGACACGGCGAGCGCCATCGACCTGGCGCGGCAGGGCGTCGCCGTCTACGACCGCCTCGGCCACACGCTGCGCGGCGCGAACGGACGCTACGCGCTCGGACTCGCGCTGACCCAGTCGGGCGAACTCGACGATGCGAAGGCGCAGTTCACCGTCGCGCTCGACGTCTTCCGGGACAGCAGACAGCGGCTGTGGGAGGGCATGACGGTCTTCCGGCTCGCGGAGACAGCGCTCGCCCAGGACGGCCCGGCCCGGTCCGCCGCCCTCGCGGAGCAGTCCCTCGCCCTGCTGCGCGGCATCGGCGGCGACTGGCGCCGCGGCAACGTCCTCACGCTGCTCGGCACCGCGCTTCACCAGGCCGGACAGGTCGACCGGGCCCGCGCCTGCTGGCGCGACGCGCTGGCGCTCTACGAGGAGTCGGGGGCGGCCGAGGCGGCCGAGGTCCGGCTGCTGCTCTCCCCGGCGGGCGTCGCCGAGGCCGTCTGCTGAGACGTGCGGCCGGGGCGTTCATCATTCGTTTATGCCGCCGCGGCACTCTTGTCCTACCGCACCGTCGCGTCGGGGGGCAGACGGCCGGTACGGGACCCGCCGTTCACGGCGCCGGTCCGCGCCGGCCCGTCCGGCGGCCCTCGGGGGAGTCGCCGGTCGGGCGTCACCACGGAACCACAGGAGCTGAACACCCATGTCCGAAGCGAAGAAGTCCGGCGGCGTCGTCAAGCCCCAGGACACCCACATCACCGACGTCAAGGCGGACCACGGCGTCGTCAAGCCGCAGGACACCCACATCACGGACGTCAAGGCGGACAGCGCCGCCGTCAAGCCGCACGACACCCACATCACCGACGAAAAGGCCTGACGGCCGGTCGTCGGCGGGGGCCGAAGGAACCCGGGGGAGAACGGGGACAACGGGGAAAACGGGGGGACCAAAGGGACACGGGGGACACGGGGGAACGGCCGCGGCGGCGCCGAGGGGGAGCCGCCGCGGCCGACGCGTGCCCGCACCCAAGCGCCCTGCCCGCACCCAAGCGCCCTGCCAGGGCCCCTGACCGCGCCCCGCACCTCCCCACGCCCGTCCGCGTCTCACCGCGCCCCGGCCTTCCCGCACCACCTGCCCCGTACCGCCTCTCACGCCTTCCCGCGCTCCCGCGTCCGCCGCGGCAGCGACCTCCGCCGCTGACCACAGCGTCTGTGTTCGATTACAGTGCTGAGGGTCGTACGTGCGGGCGGCGCCGCGAGGAGGTCTGGGTGGGGACGACGTCCGGTGCCGTCTGGGGGCGTGAGGAGCAGCAGGACTTCCGCAGCCGGGTACGGGGCACGCTGCTGGGCCTGGCGCTCGGCGACGCGCTCGGCGCGCCCGTGGACGGGCTGGCACTCGACGCGATCCAGGAGGCGCACGGCCCCGAGGGCGTCGCCGACCTGGCGCCCGCCTACGGGCGGCGCGGCGCCGTCACCCACCTCACCCAGCTCACGATGTTCTCCGTCGACGGCCTCATCCGCGCCCAGGTGCGGCGCGACGCCGGCGCCTGGCATCCGCCCACCGACCTGCACCGTGCCTATCTGCGCTGGGCCGCGACCCAGCGGGACTGGGGCCCGGACGAACGGCGCGCGGACGACGGGTGGCTGGCCCGCGAGGAGTGGCTCTACGCCCGCCGCGACGCTCCGCGCGCCCTGCTCCTGGGCTTCGCCGACGAGACCATGGGCACCCTGGAGGCGCCCAAGAACCCGGGGGAGCCGGGTCCGGAGGCGGCCGTCCGGTCCGCGCCGTTCGGGCTGCTCGTCGGCTGGGAGCCGCAACTGGTCGTGCAGCTCGCCGTGGAGTGCGCCGCGCAGACCCACGGCGGCCCGGCCGCCGGACTCGCCGCCGGCGCGTACGCGGTGATCGTGCATGCGCTGGCCCGCGCGGACGGACTCGACGGGGCGGTGCAGAAGGCGCTGGCGCTGCTCGCCCCGCGGCCCGGCCACCAGCCGGTCTCGGACGCCCTCCAGCGCGCGCTGGGCGCCGTGCGGCAGGGCATGCCCTCCCCGGCGCGGGTGGAGGAGCTGGCCGGGGACGGGACGGCGGAGTCGCTGCTGGCCGCCGCCGTGTACTGCGCGCTGGTCGGCGAGGACGTGCGGCACGGGCTGTGCCTGGCGGTGAACCAGAGCGGCCCCTCGGCCGCGGCCGGCGCGCTCGCCGGAGGACTGCTCGGCGCTCTGCACGGGGAGACGGCTCTCCCGCCGTCCTGGCTGGCCGAATTGGAGGGCCGCCCCACGCTGCTGGTCCTCGCGGACGACTTCGCGATGGAGATGACCCAGGGCCCCGCCCTGCACGGACCGGCCGTGTCGGCCCCGGGATGGCTGGCCAGGTACCCGCGCGGGGCCTGAACCGGCCGGCAGGGGGCGGGAGCGGGGATGCGGGGTCCGGGCGGCGTCACCGGCGCCGACGCGGGGACGGGGCTGACGCACGAGACGGGGCCCACGCACGAGGCGGGCCTGACCCGCGAGACGGGGCTGACGCACGGGACGGGGCCCACGCACGAGGCGGGCCTGACCCGCGAGACGGGGCTGACGCACGAGACGGGGCCCACGCACGAGGCGGGCCTGACCCGCGAGACGGGGCTGACGCACGGGACGGGCCCACGCACGGGACGGGCCTGACCCGCGAGACCGGGCTGACGCGCCGGGCGGGCGTGGCGCGGGCAGCGCGGAGCCCCCTCGGCAAGGTCGGCGAGCTGGCGAGGGGGCTACGGGCGGGGCGCCTGACGCGTCGGGCGCACCCGCTGCACTGCTTTCGAGGGCCCGGCCGGGCGGCCGGACGCGACGGTCGGATTCGGTGGTCGATCTGCCGATGGCTGCGCCGGAGGGAGGATCGCGGAGATCCTCCGGCTCACGCCCTGATCGAGGCCACGAAGGAGTTCCACGCGGCGGCGGGGAAGCCCAGCAACGGGCCCTCGGGGACCTTGGAGTCCCGGACCGCCATGGCCGCGACCAACGGTGACTTGACCTCGACGCATGCGCCGTTGCCCGTGGAGTACGAAGACTTGGTCCACGTCTTCGTGGCGCCCTGACGAATAGCCATTTCTGCTCCGGATTGCCAGTGGAGTGGTTGAGTTGCCTCACCGCACGAGGCTCTCCCCCGAAAACCATCGTGCGGTTCGCGCCAACGCTGTGGCCCGATTGGCGTGATCGACGCTACTCGCCCGGCCCGAAGGCTGAGGAGATCATTCACTCGACCGTATGGCATATTCCGATTGTTCTTGCCCGTACCTGAGTCAGGGGTGTACTGTGCCCGCTTCTCAGCGTTCGTGGAGCTTCGACATGTCCGTGATGAACTGCCGTGACTGCTCCACGTTCAGGGCCTGCGCGCGCAGGTGCTCGTACATCACGCTGTACTTCTGCACGTCGTTCGCCTTCTCCAGGTACAGGTCGCTGGTGACGCCCTCGATGTAGACCACGCTGGAGTCGGCCGCGTCGGGGAACTCCAGGATGGCGTACTGGCCGTTGAGACCCGGATGGGCGCCCAGGTCGAAGGGGATGACCTGCACGGTGACGTGCGGGAGCCAGGACTGCTCGACCAGGTGCTCCAACTGGTCCCGCATCAGCGAGCGGTTGCCGACCACCCGGCGCAGCGCGGCCTCGTCGAGCACGGTCCACAGCCGCAGCGGGCTCTCGGCGGCGCTGATGCGCTCCTGCCGCCGCATCCGGACCTGCACGCGCTTGTCGACGTCGGCGGGCGCCGTCTCCGGCAGCGCGCCGGCGATCAGCGCCTCGGCGTACTGGCGCGTCTGGAGCAGACCGGGGACGACCTGCGGGTCGTAGACGCGCAGACTCGCGGCGTCCGTCTCCAGACCGATGTAGACGCTGTAGGGGATGTCCCCGAACGAGTGCCACCAGCCCTGCTGGCGCGAGTCCTTGGCCATCTGCATCAGCGAGTCGACGATCCGGTGGTCCTCCACCTCGTAGACCCCGCACAGGTCGCGCACGTCGCGCTGGCTGATGCTGCGTCTGCCGTTCTCCAGGCGGCTGATCTTCGACTGCGACACCAGCAGCCGCTCCGCCACCTCCTCGGCCGTCATGCCCTTCAGCTCGCGGAGCCTGCGCAACTCCTGGCCGAGTCGGCGCCGCCTGACAGTGGGATTGACATTGGACGCCACGTAACGCGCACCTCCGCCTGCATGGCTCGACTTCTACGTATCTGCTGTTCGGCAGACTGCCATCAAGGTGCTTCCCGCCGCTGGCGAACGCCGGATGTGCGGCGCCGACGCTGTGACCGGATAGGGTTATCGGCTCGCAGCGCACCTTTCCGGCCACAGCGCTGACCGGTCCCGCCACAGCGCTGGCCGGGGTCCACGGCGCCGCGCGCCCGCTGCACGGCAGGGCGGGGCGCCGAGACCACGCGGTTCTCGGCGCCCCGCCCTGCCGACGGCGCCCGGACCGGGCCCGGGGACGTGCGGTGCGACGTGCTATGTGCGAAATGCGATGTGCGGCGCGGCGCCCGGGACGGCGGCGCCCGTCCGGGCCCGGCGGCGGCCGCTGTCCCGTACGGGCGCGTCCGCCGCCGCTCGGCGGCCGGATGGTGCGTCAGGCGTGCGCTACGGGTGCGAGGGCCGCCGTATGGCGACTGCCCCGCTGGCGGCCGGGACCGTGCGCGGCCTCAGAGCGGTCCAGCGTCCCCAGCGGGCTCAGGCCGCCGCAGCGGGCCTCAGTGGACGGCTGCGCGTGCCATAGACGCCATGGAGCCGTGGTGCGGCTGCATCGGGACGCCGCGGGCTGGTTCCGGCGCGGGCGCCGACCTGGCCGCGGCGGGCGGTCGGCCCGCCGGCCCCGGGGGCCGGCGCGGTGGTGCCGCCGCACCGTTCTGCACGTCCATCACGGCGTGCGCCACGAGGCCGCCCATGGGGTCGTGCCTGATCAAGTCCCGTAGCCGGGAACGGGACGAGCGCCCCTCGTTGCCCGGGTACAGGTGCTTGCCGAGCCCCACCGCGTGCGCGAGCGCGGCGAGCGCCGCGGTCCGCGGATCCGGCGGCACGCCGGTGCGGATCGCGGAGTCCAGCCGGGCCCTGATCTCGCGGCTGATGGCGGTGTCCGTCGCCTGGTAGCGAGTGGTCGGCAGCACCCCGCACATCTGGCCCGGCACGGCGGCGACCATGCCGCACCGCTCCAAGTGCGAGAGATACGTCTGGCGGAGCCCGAGACGCGGCCCGCCGATCCAGTGGACGGCCCGTACCGGAGCGCCGCGCCTTCGCAGCAGCTCCAACGCGCAGTCCAGAGTCGGATCTCCTGTCGGCCGTGGCGCCACCACGGCGATACGATCCCCGTCCGGGGCTATTCGTCCGGCCAGCGCCAGCTCCACTAGCTGCGCTCCGGCCAGACCGAGGTCGAGCGACTGCGGCTGCGCAGTGGTACCCGTCGTCGGGTCCAGTGCCAGCAGCAGAAGCTCTTCCGGAAGTGTTCTGCGGCTCCTGCCCATCCATGCCTCCCCGCGTGGATGAATGACAGGGTGACCCCTCTCACATTGGTCTGTCGAGGGTGCGTGACCTCTTCGTAGTGGAACCGGTACATATGTCGTTCTCGTCTAGCGCATGGGTTTGGCCCGTACACAGGACACTGGTACATGGTTCCGACAGCGGTACGGCCGAGTGGGCGTGTGGAACATGGAGGAGGCATCGGTGGCGGGCGAGTCCCCGGACAGGTCGAAGCAGCGCGAGTCGTCAGCGGGAACGACGTCGGGGGGCGCGGGTCCGGTTCCCGCGTCCGGGGGTGAGGCGCGGGAGACCCGCGACCCCCGCCTCGCGCTGACGGGGGAGTCCGCCGGAGCGGTGTCCCAGGGGCACGACGGCGGCGACGGGCGCGGCGGTGTGGACACGGCGACGAAGGTGCTGTCGCTGCCGGCCGTCGACGCCGACGCCGACACTGACGCCGAGGAGGCCCCCGGCGCCGCGACCCGGACCCGGACCGGCGCGGGCTCGGCGAAGGCCGAGACTCCGGTGAAGGCTGAGGCCCCGGTGGAGGCCGACACTCCGGCGAAGGCTGAGGCCCCGGTGGAGGCCGATACTCCGGTGAAGGCTGAGGCCCCGGCCAAGGCTGAGGAGACGGCCGGGAAGTCGGCTGCGAGCCCGGAGAGCCCGTCCGAGGGCGCACGGAAGCCTGAGGACGCCCCGGGCGAGGACGCGGGCGAGGACGCCCGGCTGCGCGCCGCCGTGGCCGCCTGGGTGGGCTCCGCGAAGAGCACGGGCGCCGCCGAGACGGCGGAGGGGCCGGCCGCGGACGCGGAGGACGCGGAGGACTCCGCAGAGCACGCCTCGGAGGAAGCGGAGACCCCGGAGGACCCCGAGGGCGCGGGGAAGGCCGAGCAGGCGGGGGCCGACGCCGAAGACGTCCCTGACGCCGACGCCGACGCCGCCCCCGTTTCCCTCCCCGAAGCCGAAGCCGACGCCGAGGCCGCCGCAGACGCGGACGAGGCCGAGGCGGAGCCGGAAGCTGAGACCGACGCCAAGCCCGAGCCCGAGGCCAAGCCGGAAGCGAAGGCCGACGTCAAGCCCAAGCCCGAGACCAAACCGGAAGCGAAGGCCGACGCCAAGCCGAAGGCAGAGCCCGAGTCCAAGCCCGCCCGTGACGCCGCCGACGAGGGCGCAGACGCCGACGCCGCCGGTGACGACGACAGCAAGCCCGAGCCCGAGTCCAAGCCGGAGCCCGACCTCGAGTCGAAGGCCGCCGCCGACGCCCCCGCCGACGCCCCGTCCGAGCCCTTCGTCGACCAGCCCACCGCGATCTTCCGGGCCCCCAGGCCCGCCGTGGACCAGCCGACCACGATGCTGAAGCTGGGCGGCGGCAAGGTCGGCAAGAGCGACGAGGCTGTCAAGAGCGACAAGCAGGACAAGAAACCCACGAACCTCAAGGACCCCAGGGACCCCAGCGCCCCCCAGGACGGCGACCAGGACGCCGAGGCGGGGGACGGCAAGAACCCGTCCCCCGCCTCCAAGGCGTCCGCGCCCGCACCCGCGCCCGCGCCCGAGTCCGAAGTGGAGCGCACCAGCAAATTCATCGCGCTCAAGTCGCTGGACGCCCCGCCGGCCGGCAAGGCGTCCGGCGCCGCGGCCGCCGAGGCGCCGGCGCCCGCCGCCCCCGCTCCCGCCCCTGACAAGGCCGCCCCGGCTGCCGACAAGGCCGCCCCCGCCGCCGACAAGCCCGCCTCCGTCGGCCCCGAGCGCACCACCCAGCAGCCGCTGCCCCCCAAGCCCCCGCTGGACCTGCTGGCGGAGCTGACGAACACCCCGCCGCCGCCGGAGACCCCGCTGCGCACCACGTGGCGCCGGGTGAAGATCTGGACGCCGCTGGTGCTGCTCCTCGCGATCGTGCTGGCGGTCGTGCAGGCGCTGCGCCCGCTGCCGTCCCCCGCCGTCGCGCTCACCGCCAAGCAGAGCTACGACTTCGCCGGCGCCCAGGTGAGTCTGCCCTGGCCGGGCGAGGGGCAGGGCTGGATGGACGTCGACGGCATCGGCACGATGGGCCGCTTCGGCAAGCAGACGCCGGTGGCCATCGGCTCGGTCGCCAAGACCATGACCTCCTACATCGTTCTGCGGGACCACCCGCTGAAGCCGGGCCAGGAGGGCCCGAAGATCAAGGTCGACGCGACGGCGGAGAAGGAGGGCGGCTACGACAAGAGCGGCGAGTCCACGCTCAACACCGTCAAGGCCGGCGACTTCCTCACCGAGAAGCAGGCCCTGTCCGCCGTCATGATCCCCTCGGCGAACAACATCGCGCGGCTGCTGGCGCGCTGGGACGCGGGCTCCGAGACGGCGTTCGTCAAGAAGATGAACGCCGCCGCGCGGGACCTGGGGATGACCGGCACGACGTACACCGACCCCTCGGGCCTGAAGGAGAGCACCGTCTCCACAGCCCAGGACCAGGTGAAGCTGGGCGACGGGGTGGTGAAGCTGCCCGCCCTGGTGGCCATCACCGGGGCCGCGAGCTGGAGGGACCCCTCCGGTCACGGCTGGCAGAACTACAACTCGCTGCCGTTCACGATCGGCGCGATCGGCATCAAGACCGGCACGACCACCGCGGCCGGCGGCAACCTGCTCTTCGCCGCCCGCAAGCAGGTCGGCGGCCGGACGGTCACCGTGGTCGGTGCGATCCTCGGCCAGCACAAGGGCCCGTCGATCCTGGACACGGTCAACGCGGTGAGCAAGACCGCGCTGGTCGCCGCACGGAACGCGCTGACCTCGGAGACGATCCTGAAGAAGGGCGACGTCGTCGGCTACGTGGACGACCAGCTCGGCGGCCGTACCCCGGTCGTCCTCACGAAGGACCTCCCCGCGGTCGGCTGGGCCGGGCTGAAGGCGAAGCTGTCCTTCTCCGCCCACGACGTGCCGCACACGGCGAAGGCCGGGACCGAGGTGGGCACGCTCACCGTGGGCGACGGCGACCGCGGCGCGGTCCAGGCGCCCGTGGTCCTTCAGAAGGACCTCGCCGAGCCCGGCTTCGCGGACAAGCTGACCCGCCTCGGCTGACCGGCGCACCGCGCGCACCCCGCCGGGAAGCCCCGTCCGGGCGCTCCCCGGCGGGGTGCGTGCTAGCGTCACGAATCGGGGCACGTCGCCGGTCGCGAGGCGCGGCCGGCGAACAGGGAACGGGACACGGGGAGTGCCTTCAGGTGGCCACTGCGGAGCCGACACGCGCCGACGACGCCGAGGCGGGCCGGAGCGCCCGCCCGCGAATAACCGCGCCCGGCGGCGGACCGGCCGGTGACCGCGCGCCCGTGGACGGCCGTCAGGGCGGCCGTCAAGGCGGCCGACTGCGGGCCGCGGTCATGACGGTGCGGGAGCGGATGCTGCGGCACCCGGCCCTGTCCGTCACCGCCGTGTCCGCCGTCCTGCACGTCATCTGGTTCTTCACGTTCGCCAACAGCGGCGGCGACCTCGCGGCCCAGGACGCGTGGGCCGAGTTCGTCGGCCGGCACCCGGACTCGGCGTACAACCTCGCCTGGTACGGGGGCATGCACCCGGTGTCGTACAGCGTGGTGTCGCCGTATCTCATGTCCGTGCTGGGCGTCCGGACGACGATGATGATCGCCGGGACGGTCTCCGCGGGCCTGCTGACGCTGGTGCTGGTCCGCAGCCGCCGGGTCAGGAACCCGCTGTGGGCGGCGCTTGCCGGGGTCTTCGGGCTGCTGTGCAACGCGGTCTCGGGCCGGGTGACGTTCGGCCTGGGCACGATGTTCGCGCTGGGCGCGCTCGCGGCCGTGTTCTGCTGGCCGTACCGCTGGCGTCACAAGCGGTGGGCGAAGGCGCTGGTCGCGGCCCCGCTGGCCGCTCTCGCCACCATGTCCTCGCCGGTCGCGGGCCTGTTCCTGGGGCTGATCGCGGTGGCGCTGTTCCTGCAACGGCGCCGCCCGGGGGCCTGGGCGCTGGGGCTGGCGCCGGCCGCCGTGGTGGCCGTCTCGGCGCTGCTGTTCCCCTTCTCCGGCACCCAGCCCATGGGCTTCGGCTCGGTGGTGCTGCCGCTGCTGTTCGCGGTGCTGGCCGCCGTCCTCGTCCCCCGCCGGTGGAAAACGGTCCGGATCACCTCCTGGGTGTACGCCCTGGCGGTCGTCGGGGTCTGGCTGGTCAGCTCCCAGATCGGCTCCAACATCACCCGGCTGGCGATGCTGTTCGCCGGAGCAGTCCTGGCGGCCGCGCTGCCGTTCGCGGCGCCGCGCTCGCGCACCTGGTACGCGACCGTGCTCGCGCTCGTCGGCTTCGGCGTCTGGATCGGGTTCAAGTCGGTCGACGACGTCGTCCACACGGCGCCGGCCGCGTCCTGGTCGCGCGAGCTGGCGCCCCTGGTCAACCAGTTGCAGCGGGCGGGCGCGGAGAAGGGCCGGGTGGAGGTGGTCCCGGCCAGCTCGCACCGCGAGGCCTCCGCGCTGGCCCCCTACGTCAACCTCGCCCGCGGCTGGAACCGCCAGGCCGACATGCAGCGCAACCCGCTCTTCTACGACGACACCCTGGACTCCGCCAACTACCACGAGTGGCTCCAGCGCTGGGCGGTCCACTACGTGGTGCTGCCCAAGGACGAGCCGGACGGCGACGGCGGTCAGCGCGAGCGCGCCCTGGTGCGGCAGGGCACGCCGTACCTGCGCCAGGTGTGGGGCGACGCCGACTGGCAGCTCTTCCGGGTGACGGACCCCGCGCCGCTCGCCGAGCCCGACGCGGTCGTCGACCGCGCCGAGCAGGGCGAGCTGACCATCGAGGTGCGCGAGCCGGGCCGCATCCTCATCCGCATCCCGTACTCGCCCTGGCTGAGCCTCGTCGACGGCCACGGCAAGAGCCTGAAGGCCCCCCAGGAGACGCTCGCCTCCAAGCACCGGCCCGAGGGCGCCCCCAAGACGTTCGACAACGTCAACGGCTGCCTGGCGCAGACGCAGGAGGACGCCAGCGGCGACCAGTGGACGACGCTGCTCGCCCCGCACGCGGGAACGTACCGCCTCGCCGCGCCCTACCAGCTCCCCCGCGGCACCCCCTGCCCGGACGAGCTGAAGTGACGCCGCCGCCTCCCCGCACCGCCCGGGGAGGCGCCGCCGCGCGCATCGCGCCCCCGCGCGTCGCCGGGCGCGGATCCGGCCGGCCTCACCGCACCGGGAACGCCACGTCGCACACCGGATCGTCGGGCCCGGCGGCCTCCCAGTCGGCGAAGTACACCTCACGGCACGGGCCGGCCTGCTCCAGGCCCTGATCCGCGATCCACCGCTCCACCGCCTCGAACGCCGCCAGGATCTGAGGGTGGGCCACCTGCGCCTTGGCGATCCGCGTGAAGGCGAGCCGCCGCGCGGGCTCTACCCGCACTCCGATGTCCCGGGACCGTCCGCGCTCCGCGGCCCACCTGCGGGCCGCCGCCGCGTCCGCCACGGGCACGCACGCCTCGGCGGGCCCGTCGCTCTCCATGGACACCTCGGCCCGGTAGACGACGAACGGCGCCCCGGTCATGCCCCCGCACGCGGCCGCCGCCGACTCCAGCCGAGCCAGCGACGCCCCGATCCACGCGGGCAGCTCGTCCGCCAGCGTGTGCCGGGTCTCGGTGATCACCGTCCGCTCGGGTACGTCGACCGTCTCCACCCTGAACATGCCGTGCATCTCGGAACTCCTTCCGGACAACCGTCCACGGAGGTAGGCGGCGAGGGTCCGCTGCCCGGCCAGACGCGTCTCGACCCCGGCCCAGTAGGCGGCGAGCAGCGCGGCGGCCTCGTCGCCGTCGGCCTCGGCCACCTGGGCGATCGTGGCCAGCGGCATGTCGAGCTGGCGCAGCAGCGCCACCAGCCGGGCTCGCTCGGCCTGCGAGGCGCGGTAGAAGCGGTAGCCGGTGGCCTCGTCGACGTGCGCCGGGACCAGCAGCCCGAGGCGGTCGTACAGCCGCAGCGCCTTGGCCGACAGCCGTGCCCGCGCGGCGAACGCGCCGATGCCGAGCAGCTCACCGTCGGCGCCGCGCGCCCTGCCGCGCTCCCCGTCCCGGCTCACGGCCTGGGCCCCCTTATCCCGGCTCACGCCCCGGCCCCTTTCGCCGTCCTCCGTCGCCGGGCGGCCTGTTCCGCCCGGTGGGAAGAACGCTCGGCCTTCCCCCAGGGGCAAGGTCAACCGTGCGGCACGCGTCTGCCGCGAGCCGCGCCCCCGTACGCGCCCGCCGCGCCCCCCTACGCGGCGTCGCGGTCCGCGTCGTGCGGCTCAGCCGAGCTGCGCCTCCACCGCGGCGACGACCTCGGGGGCGTCCGGCTCGGTCCGCGGGGAGAAGCGGGCGACGACCTCGCCGTTCCGGCCGATCAGGAACTTCTCGAAGTTCCAGCGGACGTCGCCGCTGTGCCCCTCGGCGTCGGCGAAGCCGGTCAGCCGGGCGTAGAGCGGGTGCCGGTCCTCGCCGTTGACCTCGATCTTCTCGGTCATCGGGAAGGTGACGCCGTAGGTCGCCGAGCAGAACTCGGAGATCTCCTCGGCGCTGCCCGGCTCCTGTCCCATGAACTGGTTGCACGGCACGCCGAGGACGGTGAAGCCCTGTTCGGCGTACCGCTCGTGCAGCTTCTCCAGTCCGGTGTACTGCGGGGTGAGCCCGCACTTGGAGGCCACGTTCACGATGAGGACGGGCCGTCCGGCGTACTGGCCGAGGTCGGCGGAACCGCCCTGGAGGGCGCCGATCTCCGTGTCGAGGGGTGCGTTGACGCTGTCTGCTGTGGTCATGGGCGGATGGTAACCGCGACGGGTGACAACGGCCCGAGCCGGGAACCCGGAGGCCGCCCCGCGCATCTTCCCCGTGCGGGACGTACGAGCGGCGGCGCCCGGCCGCCGCGGGGATCCTCGCCGGAGGGACGGCCCATGACCAGGCGGACGGCGGCGGCCTGCGCGCTCGCCCTGGTGCTGGCCGCGACGACCGCGGCCTGCGGCCCGGACGGCCGCGGCGACGCACAGCGCGCGCCCGACGGACGGCACGCCGCACCGGACGCGCGGCGCTCCGGCGGCGCCCGCCCGGACTCGGCGCCGTCCGCGTCGCCGTCCGCGCGGCACACGCCGTCCGCGTCCGCTCCCGGCCGCTCCGCCGCCTCCCCGAAGCCCACCGGCCCCGCCCGGTCCACGGGACCCGCCGAGGGCCGCGCGGACGGCGCCCGGCCGCCCCGCACGTCCCCGCACGGACACGGCGCCCCGCGCCTGGCCGACTGCGGCGGCGACCGCCTGCGGTGGACGCTCACCCGCCTGCACGGCGCCGCGCGCCGGCACGCGCCCGCGGCCCTGCTGAGCGCCGCCAACACGGGCGGCGCCCCCTGCGCCTTCGACGGCTACCCCTCCCTTGAGGTGTACGTCGGCAAGGGCCCGTCGGTCTCGGCGGCGCCGGCCTCCGCCGGACGGGTCCGGCTCGTCCTCCTGCACGGCCGCAGCGCGCAGTTCCCGCTCTACTACCCGGCGGCGCCCTTCCACGGCTACTGCGCCCTGCCGGCGCACGTGACCCCCTCGGTCGCGGTCCGCCCCCCTCACCCGTCCCGCACCGACGCCGGCGCCCTGCTGACGATGACCGACGCGCACGGACGCCGGGTGCGCGCGGTGGTCTGCGGCGACATCCGGATCGGGACGCCGCGGGTGCGGTGAGGCACGCCGGGCGGGCGACCGAGTCCGCCCTGAGAAAGCGATGACCGAGACCGACCTGAAAGAGCGGCGGCCGAGTCCGCCCTGACGGAGCGGCGGCCAAGTCTGCCCCGATAAAGGCGAGTCGAGAGGCGATCATCCCGTTTGCATGAGATGCCCGCATTAGTGCGTTTCCCTCGGCGGTACGCAAGAGATATGGGTAACAACTGAGCCAAGGAAGCGTGGAGGTGCCGTGAGGATCGGCTAGGGTGCCTGTGAAATACTTGAAACAGACACCACTTGACGACGCGTCCCTCAAGGGGGCGCGGGGATCCCGCGGCGAAGTAGCGAAGTAGGGGGGCTCGTGTCCCGTGACACGAGCCGCGACGCCGCCTGGAGCGGGTAAAGGGGCCCGCGGTCCTCAGTGGTGTCTCGAGACCATCTGCCTGGTCTGGGGGGCTTTCCTTGCGATCTCTGTCCATCATCATTCCCGCGCTCAACGAGGCCGAGAACCTGCCGACGGTGATGTCGTCCATCCCGCGCCGCGAACTGGCGGAAGCGGGCTGGTCGGTAGACGTCATCGTCGTCGACAACGCCTCGACCGACGCCACCGCCGAGGTGGCCCGGTCCCTCGGCGCCACCGTCGTCTCGCAGCCGCGCCGCGGCTACGGCAACGCCTACCAGGCGGGATTCGACGCGGCCCGTGGAGACGTCATCGCCACCGGCGACGCCGACTGCACCTACCCGTTCGACGCCCTGCCGCATCTCCTGCACATCCTGGACGCCCGGGGCGTCGAGTTCATGACCACCAACCGGCTCGGCCTGGAGAACCGGCACGCCATGAAGCCGTCCCACACGGTGGCCAACCACGCGCTCAGCGCCCTCAGCCGGGCGCTCTTCCGCAACGGGCTGCGCGACTCCCAGTCGGGCATGTGGATCTTCCAGCGCCACGTCTGGCAGGCGATAGAGGTCCGCTCGCCGGGCATGGCCTTCTCGCAGGAGATCAAGAACGCGGCCACCCGGGCCGGGTTCCGCTGCCTGGAGGTCCCCATCGAGTACCGGGTCCGCGGCGGCGAGGTCAAGCTGAACGCGCTGCCCGACGGGGTCGCCAACCTGCGTCAGTTGTTCCAGCACAAGATCCGCGACAACCGCCTGCGCACCGCGCCCACGCGCATGGTGCCGCTGGCCGAGGTGGCCCGCGCCCAGGCCGCCGCCGAGCGGGCCGTCGAGGCCGCCGAGCGGGCCGCGGCCGCCGCCGAGGAGCTGACCGCCCTCGACGCCGCCCGGCTGGTCTCCGACCGGGCCGAACCGCGGGGCGGCGTCATGACGCTGCCGACCATGCCGGCGCCGCGCACCGTCAATGAGGTTCCGCTGGAAATGGCGTGAGCACACCGCCGTTCGAGGAGACGCCGCGGCCGCGGGTCGCCGGGACCACTGGTCCCCGGCGGCCCGCCGGCCCCGGCCGGACGGCGGCGCGCGGCGGCGGACGCGGGCTGCCGCGCCGGGTGCTCGGCCCGGTCGTCTGCGTCCTGGCCGTGCTCGGCCTGTGCGGCGCGGCCTGGACCTCCTCCACGGTGCGGTCCGTGCTGCGGGACTCCTTCACCGAGCGCCAGCAGTCCTACATCGAGCTGTACTCCGGCAAGGAGCCGTTCTTCGACGGCGGCGAACTCGTCGTACCGCTGGAACTCGTCGAGCACGGCGAGAGCGGCGGCCGCCGCTCCGTGCGGACCTGGGTCCAGGCCGCCGACGGCCGCCGCCTGGCCGCCCGCACCGAAACGGTCGCCACCAAGCCGGGCGCCCTGATCGGCCTCGACGTCCGGCTCCGCCTCAAGAAGGGCGAGCAGCGTGACGCGGACCTGGTCGAGGTGACGCTGCCCGGTCATCCGCAGCGACTGCGGATGCACCTGCACTGACCGCGCCGCACCCGGCCGCCGGCCCACGCGGCCACCCGCCCGCTCGCCCGAGCCGCACCAGCCCACCCCAGGGGAAGCCTCATGCGCAGCATCGTCCAGATCACCCCCTACTACCCGCCGCATCTGGGTGGGCTCGAGCGCGTCGTCTCCCACCTGGCGCGGGAGCAGGCCAAGCGGCACGACGTACGGGTCCTGACCACCTCCCTCGGCGCCGCGGACGCGCCGCGCACCGCGCGCGAGGACGGCGTCGTCGTGCACCGGCACCGCGCGGCGGAGGTCGCCCACACCGCCGTCGCCCCCGGCCTCGCGGCCCACCTGGCCCGGCTGCCCCGCGACGCGGTGCTCCACCTGCACTGCGCGCACGCCCTGCTGCCCGAGACGGTCGCGCTGGCCGCCCGGCTGCGCGGCCTCCGCTTCCTGCTGCACTTCCACCTCGACGTGGACGCCTCCGGTCCGCTGGGCGCCCTTCTGCCGCACTACAAGAAGCACGTCTTCGGCCGCGTCCTGCGGTCCGCGGCCGGCGTCATCGCGCTCTCCGACGCCCAGGCCGCCTTCCTCGCCGACGCCTACCAGGTGCCCGCCGACCGCGTCCACGTCGTGCCCAACGGCGTGTCCGAGGCGTACTTCATGCCGCCCCGCATACCCGCGCCGGGGCCGTTGAACCTGCTGTACGTCGGGCGGCTCGGCGCGCAGAAGAACGTGGCCCGGCTGCTGGACGCCCTGAGCCTGACGCGCCAGGACGTACGGCTGCGGATCGTCGGGGACGGCGAGCTGCGCGGCCGCCTGGAGGAGCAGGCCCGCCGACTGGGCCTGGAGCACGTGGAGTTCAGCGGGGGACTGCTCGGCGAGGACCTGGTCAAGGCGTACGCCGACGCGGACGCCTTCGTGCTGCCCTCGGACAAGGAGGGCATGCCCCTGGTCGTGCTGGAGGCGATGGCGGCCGGGCTGCCGGTGGTGGCCACCGACGTGCCCGGCACCCGGGAGCTGGTCCAGGGGGCCGGACTGCTGGCCGCGCCCGAACCGGTCGCCCTCGCGCAGGCGATCGACGCCCTGGCCGCCGACCAGGCGCTGCGGGCCCGGCTGGCGCGCGCCAGCGCCGACCGCGCCGGCGGCTACTCCTGGGAGACCGTGGCCCGGCTGGTCGAGGACGTCTACGCCAAGGCGGGCCTGTGAGCGTGAAGGACACCCTGGCCCTGCGCGTGGCGGCCCCCGAGCCGCTCCCGCCGGCCGGCGAGGAACGGCGGGAGCGGCCCGCCTGGGGCCCCCGGCTCCCCCGGCTGTTCCGCCGGAACCGGCGTTTCGTCCTGCTGCTCAGCCTCGCCCCCGCCAGCGTCGTCGAACTGCTGCCCCAGCCGCCCGCCGTCCTGCACACCCTGGCCGGGCTGTGGCTGCTGTTCGGCGCGCCCATCGTGCTGTGGCGGGGGGTGGCCCAGCGCGTCGTGACCACCGCGACGGCCGCCCTGCTGCTCTCGGTCGGCTTCACGGTGATCACCGACATCGTCGTCGCGCTCACCGTGAACACCGCCCTGCCGCCGTTCGGCGTGGCACGCCCGCTGACCCGGCTCGCCCTCACGATCGGGACCGCCGCGGCCCTGGTCGTGCTCGGCGCGCTGGCCCCGGAGCCGCAACGCTCCGAGCGCCCGCCGGGCCGCGCGCTGCTCGCGACCCGCGGCGTCAGGCCGGTCGCCGCCGTCGGCGCCGCCGCCCTGCTCCTCGCGGTCGCCGGGCCGATCCGGCTCAACAACGGTCTGGGCGGGACCGTCAGCACGGTCGCCATGGTCGTCGTCGCCGCGCTGGTCGCGCTGCTCCTGCTGCGCCGGGGCCGCTACCCGGTGACCGTCCTGGAGTTCGGCCTGTACTGCGCGTCGGCCGCGCTGCTCCTGCTCACCTCGCTGCGCGGGCAGTACATCACCGGCCACGACATCCAGAAGGAGTTCCTGTACTTCCGGCTCGCGCTCGGCGGCGAGCACTGGGACATCGCGAAGTACAGCGACCCGTACAACGCCTGCCTGAGCATCACCCTGCTGCCGGTGAGCGCCTTCCAGCTCACCGCGCTCTCCGAGACCGCGATCTTCAAGGTCGTGCTGCCGCTGCTGTTCGCCCTCACCCCGGTGCTGGTGCACCGCGCGGTGCGCAACGTGGCGCCGCGGGTGGTCGCGCTGATCTCGGCGGTGTACTTCGTCGTCTTCCCGACCTTCCTCACCGACATGCCCTACCTCGGCCGCCAGGAGATCGCCTTCCTGCTGCTGGGCTGCGCCATGGTGGTGCTCACCGACTCGCGGGGACCGCTGCGGCTGCGCCGGATCGTGTTCGTGGTGCTGCTCGCCGGCATCGTGCTGTCGCACTACTCGACCACCTACGTCGTCGTCGGCACCCTCGCGGTCTCGTTCCTCCTCGACAAGGCGTGGCGGCTGGCGTCCCGGCGCGGCCGGGGCCGCATGCGGCGCAGGCGGCGCGAGGACCGGATGCGCTCCTTCCTCACCTGGTGGGTCGTGGTCGTGCCCGCCGTGCTCGCCCTGCTGTGGGCGGGCCCGCTCACCCACACCGGCGGCCAGGCCCAGCGCACCCTGCACGCCGTGGCGTCGGCCCTGCTCGGCGGCTCGTCGGAGTCCGGCTCCTCGGACACCGCGTACAGCATCTTCGGCGGCGCGAAAGTGCCCGCCGCCCAGCGCATGAAGGACTACCGGGCGGACCTGCTGAAGCAGACCGCGGCGCAGCGGACGGAGGGGGACTACCTGCCGGCGCGGCAGGTCGCCGACCTGTCCACGCCCGTCGTCCCGGCGCCGGCGATGCGGCTCACCCCCGTCGGCCGGGCGCTCGAAGGGCTCGGCGTCAGCGTGCCCGGCCTCAACGGCGGACTGCGCCAGGCGGCCGCGCTGTTCTTCCAGGTGATGGCCATGGCCGGCTTCGCGGTGGCGCTGTGGGCGCGCCGCTCCGCGTTCCGCCCGCTGCGCGACCAGGTGACCATCGCCGCCGGCGCCTGGTGCATGGTCGCCGTCTTCACCCTCGTGCCCCAACTGTCCGTGGACTACAGCCTGCTGCGCGCCTTCCAGCAGGGCCTGTTCTTCTTCGCGCCGTTCCTCGCCACCGCCACCCTGTGGGCGCTGCGCTGGGCCGGACGCCGCACCGTGCCCCTGGCCTGCGCGCTCCTCGCCGCGCTGCTGCTCGACCTGTCCGGAGTCGTGCCCAAGGTGCTCGGCGGCTACCCGGCGCAGCTCCAACTGTCCGATTCCGGCCAGTACTACGCCATCTATTACCCGCACGCCGAGGAGCGCAGGGCCGCCCTGTGGCTCGACGCGCGCCTGACCAAGCAGGGCAGCGGACTGGTGCAGACCGACCGGTTCAGCTACGGCCGGCTCCAGGCGCTGCTCACCCATCCGACCCTCGCCGACGTGCACCCGGCCGCCCTGCGCACCGACTCCTACGTGCTGCTGGGCACCACGCCCGCCCGCACCGGCCTGGTCACGGTCTTCTACGGCGGCGACCTGATCACGTACCGGTATCCGATGGACGTCCTGGACTCCCGGGACCTGATCTACAGCAACGGGGGAGCGGTGATCTACCGATGAGCACACGCGGCTTGAGAATCCTGCTGGTCAGCCACTACTACCCGCCGCACCTCGGCGGCATCGAGAACGTCGTGCACCGCGAGGCCCGCGGCCTGGCCGCTCAGGGCGCCCACGTCACCGTCCTCACCAGCGGCGACCGCTCGTCCGTCACCGTCGAGGACGGCGTGCGCGTGGTCCGCGTGGCCGCGTGGAACGGCGCCGAACGCCGGGCCGGCGTCCCCTTCCCGCTGTTCTCGCCCGCGCTGCTGACGACCGCGCTGCGCCTGGCGCGCCGGGCGGACGCCGTGCACGTCCACGACTGCCTCTACCTCAGCTCGTGGGCGGCCGGACTGGCCGCGCGGCTCACCCGCACGCCGTACGTCCTCACCCAGCACGTGGCCGTCGTCGAGCACCCCTCCGCCCTGGTCCAGGCCGTGCAGCGCGCGGTGTACGGGGCGGCGGGCCGCGCGCTGCTGCGCGGCGCCCGCTCCGTGTTCACCCTCAACGCCTCCGTCGCCCGCTTCGTGCGCGCGCACGGCGCGCCCGAGCACCGCACCCGCCACCTGGCCAACGGGGTGGACGCCGAGCGCTTCCGCCCGGCCGCCTCCGCCGCCGAACGCGCCGCTCTGCGCGAGCGGTTCGGCCTGCCCGCCGACCGGGTCCTGGTCCTGTTCGCCGGCCGGCTCGTCCCCAAGAAGGGGTACGACCTGCTGCTCGCCGCACACACCCCCGACGCGGGCTACGACCTGGTCTTCTCCGGCAGCGGCGACACCGCCGCGCTCGCCGGGCGGCCGGGCGTGCACTGGCTGGGCGCGCTGGCGCAGGAGGACGTCGCCGACGCCTACCGCGCCTGCGACGTCTTCGCGCTCCCCTCGACCGCCGAGGGCTTCCCGCTCACCGTGCAGGAGGCGATGGCGTCCGGGCTGCCGCTCGTCACCACCGACGACCCCGGCTACGCGCCCTACGCCCTGGACCGCGACCGGGTGTCCCTGCTGCCCCGGGAGACGCCCGCGCTGGCCGCCGCACTGCGCGCCCTGGCGGCCGACCCGGAGCGCCGCGTCCTGATGGGCGCGTACTCCCGCGCCTACGCGGAGAAGTCCTTCGCCTGGGACGACCACGTCCAGACCCTGCTGGCGCACTACCGCGGCGAGGCGCCCCGATGACGGCCGCCGCCCCTTCCGCCCCGGTCGCCCGCGGACGCGGCCGGCACCGCCAGTCGGGCGACCGCGTCTACCGCAGCTCCTTCTTCCTGCTCGTCTCCACCGTGGTCACGGCCGCGCTGAGCTTCGTTTTCTGGGTCGTGGTCGCCCGCTTCTACACCGCCGCCCAGGTCGGCCTGGCGACCTCGCTGATCTCCGCGACCTCGCTGCTCGCCACCTTCAGCCTGCTCGGGCTGAACAACACGCTGATCCGGTTCCCGGCCGAACGGCAGGCGCGCAACGCGCAGATCAGCCAGGCGCTGCTGCTGGTCGCGGGCGTCGGCTGCGCGGCGGGCGGCCTCTACCTGCTCGGGCTGCCCTGGTACGGCGCCAAGCTGGCGTTCGTCCGCGACGACTGGACGTCGGCCGTCGCCTTCACGGCCTTCTGCGGCTGCGCGGCGGCGAGCATGCTGGTGAAGTCGATCTTCAACGCTGCCCGCATCCCCGAGTACAACGTGCTGATCGACGGGCTGACCCAGGGCGCGGCCAAGGTCGCCGTCCCGGCCGTCCTCACCGGGCTCGGCGTCTTCGGCATCGTCGCCTCCGCGGGCGTGGGCTACGTCGTCACGCTGGGCGTCGCCCTGCTGGTGCTCTGGCGCCGCCTCGGCTTCCGCGCCGACCTGCGCACCCGCGGCACCCGGCTGCGCGAGAAGTTCCGCTTCTCCGCGGCCAGTCACGCCTCCAACCTGATCAACCTGGCACCGGTGCTGGCCACCCCGCTGATCGTGCTGCACCACCTGGGCGCGGCCGAGGCCGGCTACTTCTTCGTCGCCTTCCAGATCGCGGCCATGCTGAACGCGGTGTCCACGGCCGTCGGCGAGGCCGTCTTCGCCGAGGTGTCGCACCAGCAGTCCAAGTTCCGCGAGCTGATGCTGCGTTCGGCGCGGATCATCGCGGTCGTCCAGGTGCCCGCCGCGGCGGCGGTGGCCTTCGGCGGCGGACTGCTGCTGCACGTGTTCGGCGCGGGCTACGCGGAGCACGCCCGGCCCCTGCTGACCGTCCTCGCGGTCGCCGCCCTGCCCGTCGCCCTGAACACCTGGGCGTGCTTCGCCCTGAAGCTGGCCCAGCGCATGGGGCACCTGATCACCGCCAACACCGTCATGGCCGTCCTGTCGATCGGCCTGAGCGCGGCCTTCGCCGACCGCGGACTGGTCTGGGTCGGCTACGCCTGGGCCGCGGGCAACGCCGTGGCCGGCGTCTACTCCACGGCGGCCCTGATCCTGGGCCGCCCGTCCCGACCGAAGACGGTCACCACGCCGATCGCGGGCGACGACGCGACTCCGGTGGTCGCGGGGGCGTCTCCGGTGGTTGCGGGGGCGTCTCCGGCGGGTGCGGGGGCGTCTCCGGCGGGTGCGGGGGCGTCTCCGGCGGGTGCGGGCGCGTCACCGGCGGCCGCGGGTCCGTCTCCCGTGGCAGCGGCGCTGGGGCCGGTGGCCGCCGTCGCGGGGCCGGTGGTCCCCGGTGCGGCACCGGACGCCTTCGCCCGGCCCCGGGACGTAGCGGCCCCCCAGGCACGCGGCGCCTGGCCCCGGGAGGAGGCCGGGCCCCCGGTGCGCGGCGCCTGGCCCCGGGAGGAGGCGGGCCCCCAGGCAGCCGGTGCCTGGCCCCGCGAGGAGGCCGAGCCCCCGGCGCGCGGCGCCCGGCCCCGGGAGGAGGCGGACCCCCCAGCAGGCGGCGCTTGGCCTCGGGAGGAGGCCGGGCCCCCGGCGCGCGACGCCCGGCCCCCGGAAGAGGCGGATCCCCAGGCACGCGGCGCCTGGCCCTGGGAGGAGGCCGAGCCCCAGGAGCACGGCGCCTGGCCTGATCGCCCCGGCGAGGCCGCCTCCCGTACCCCCGCCTCCCGTACCCCCGCCCCCCGTACACCCGCTCCCGGCGCCCCCGCGCCCTACGCCGCCACCCACCCGGCCGGTCCGTCCCGGCCCAGCACCAGCCCCGAGAGGCCCGCACCGTGAACATCGTCGTGATCAACGCCTACGTCCGTGAGAACGCGGGCGACGCGGCGCTCCTCTCCGTCTGCCTGCGCCACGTGCACGACGCCTTCCCCGGCGCCGACACAGTGATCGCGGGGATGGAGGACGCGGCCGTGCACCCGGCGTTCGAGGGGGTGCCCAACATCGGCTCCATCCGCCGCCACGTCGCCGACGGCACGGTCACCCTGCCCCGCCGCCTCCTGCGCAAGGCGCTGGCGGGCCTGGTCGGGGCCGGCGCCGTCATGCTGCCCGCCCCGCTCGCCCGCGTGCTGCTGCGGACGCTGCCCGCCGAGGCCCGGCGCGAGGCCGACGCCGTGATGCGGGCGGACCTGGTGGTGTCCATGGGCGGCGGCTACGTGCTGGCCCGCCCCGGCCTGGACGGCTACCAGAACGTCTTCTTCGTGCTGCTTCCGGCGCTGCTCGCGCAGAAGGCGGGAGTCCCCGTGGTCTGGGCCCCGCAGTCCTTCGGCCCGTTCCCGGCCGCCCTCCAGCGCCGCCTGGTCGGCCGGGTCATGCGCCGCTCGGCCGCGGTGCTCGCCCGCGAGGACGTCAGCGTGGGCGAGCTGCTGGCGTGCGGCGTCCCGGCCGACCGCGTCGAGCGGGCGGTGGACGCCGGTTTCGCCTTCCAGCCGGAGCGGCGCACCGACTGGCGGTCCCGGCTCGGCGTCGGCCCGGACGAGCGGCTGGTCGGCGTCACCGCCCGCCGCTGGCTGGCCCCCGCCGCCCAAGAGCGCTACGAACGGGAACTCGCCCGCACCCTCGACGCCGTCCAGGCCACCGGCGCCCGCGTCGTCCTCATCCCCCAGGTCAGCACCGACTACCTCGGCGACGACGACCGCGTCTGCGAGCGCAGGATCGCCGGGTACTGCGCCACCCGCCCGCTGATGGTCGACGAGGTCGTCGACTACCGCGACCTCAAGGGCCTGTACGACGAGTGCGCGCTGCTCATCGGCACCCGCTTCCACTCGGTGATCTTCTCGCTGACCAGCGGCGTCCCGTGCGTGGCCATCGAGTACGAGCACAAGACCCGCGGCATCATGGCCGACCTGGACCTCGGCGCGTGGGTCCTGCCCATCGCCGACGTCACCCACGACCGGCTGTGGACGCTGGTGGAACCGCTGCTGAAGGACCCCGACCCGTACCGCCGGATCCTCGACGCGAACCTGCCCGGCTACCTCGCCCGCGCCGAGTCCCTGCCCGCCCGGCTGCGGGAGGCGGTGTGAGCCGCCGCCGCACCGTCGCCGTCGTCACCCCGTACTACCCGCCGAAGATCGGCGGAGTCGAGCAGTACACCGCGCGCCTGGCCGCCGCCGTCGCCGCCGACCCCGGCATGCGGGCCGTGGTGATCACCACGCGTCTCGACGGCGGCCTGCGCACCCGCGTCAGCACCGAGGACGGCGTCCTGGTCGTGCGCCTGGGCGCCTGGCTGAAGCTGTCCAACACCCCGCTCAGCCCCCTGTGGCCCCTGCAACTGCGCCGCTGGCTGCGGCGGACCGGCGCCGACGTGGTCAACGCGCACGCGCCCGTGCCCGGACTGGGCGACCTCGCCGTCGCCGCGGCGGGCCGCCGGCGGACGACCGTGCTGACGTACCACGCGGGCTCGATGCACAAGGGCGCCGCCGGCAGCGGCGCCGCGGACCGGCTGATCGGCCTGTACGAGCGGGCCGTGCTGCCCCGGGTCTTCGCCCGCGCCCGGCACCTGGTCGCCGTGTCCCCGGTGTCGCTGGCCGACGGCCGCCCGCACGCCGTGCGCATCACACCGGGCGTCGACACCGACCGCTTCACCCCGGGCGAGCCGGCCTCCCGCCGCCCCCGCACGATCGTCTACGTCGGGCGGATGGACCGTTCCTCGGCGTGGAAGGGGGTCGACGTGCTCGTCCGGGCCTTCGCGCGCCTCGCCCGCGACGTGCCCGAGGCGCGGCTGCGCCTGGTCGGCGACGGAGACGCCCTGCCCGGCCTGCGCGCGCTCGCCGCCGAACTCGGCGTCGCGGAGCGGCTCCAGACGCCGGGCGCGCTGAGCGGCGAGGCCCTGGCCGACGCGGTGCGCACGGCCGCCGTCCTCGCGCTGCCCTCCCTCACCGAGGCCGAGTCCTTCGGCATGGCCCTGGTCGAGGGCATGGCCTGCGCCACGCCCCTGGTGGGCTCGGACGTCGGCGGCATCCCGCACGTCGTCGCCGACGGCGAGACGGGTCTGCTGGTGCCGCCCGGCGACCCGGACGCCCTGGCCGCCGCCTGCGCCAAGCTGCTGACCGACGGGGGCCTCGCGGACCGGATGGGCGCGGCCGGCCGGCGCACGGCTGAGGAGCACTACGCCTGGCCCCGCCTGACGGCCCGGTACCTGGAGCTGTTCCGGGACCGGTCCGCGTCACCGCACTAGTCGGCCTGCTTCGCCTGTTTCTCCCGGTAGCCGCGGATGGCCTGCTCCAAGGCGTCGAAGGCGGGCTTGCGCCGCCCGTCGTAGTACGTCAGGCCGTAGTGCTGCGACTTGCGGCTGTGCGGGGTCTCGGGCGCCCCGTCCCGGTAGGAGAACCAGAAGACGACCTTCACCGAGTGGATCGCCGCGGCAGCGCTCACCGTGTCCCCGGCGATCTCGGCCTGGAGCCGCGGCGTGACGTGCGTGGTGCCCTGGGCGGCCTCGGTGTCCGCCGCTGTGCCCTGCGCCCAGGTCGGCGCGCCGGTCTCCGTGAGCCAGATCGGCATGTCGGCGGCGCCGTACCGCGCCAGGATGGAGACCAGACTGTCCTCGGTGCGGTCGATCTCCTGGAAGCGGCTGCCGGTCGCGGTCTCGGTGCTGGGCAGCAGGGGGTAGGTGTACGGGTGGTACGAGACGGCGTCCACCTGCTTCAGCGCTCCCAGCCGGGCCAGCTCCTCCAGGAAGGTCGTGTGGGACACGTACTGCCGGGAGGGGATCGTCCGCACGGCGGCGAGCCCGCCGAGCAGCAGATACGCGTGCGGATCGGCGGCCCGGACGGCGGGAGCGGTCGCGTTCAGCAGGGCGGTGTAGCGCTCGGCGCTCGGACCGCTGAACCAGAACGGCTTGATGTTGGGCTCGTTCCAGATCTCCCAGGTGTGCACGCCCTGGGGCGCGTAGCGCTCGGCCGCCTGCCGCGCGAACTCGGCGAACCGGTCGTCGTCGGCCGGCGGGCACGCCTGGTTGTCGCTCCCGCAGCTCGGGTCGGCGGCCCAGCCCGGGGTGTAGGAGAGCGTGGGCAGCACGTCGAGCCCGCGGGCACGGGCCGCCGCCACCACCCGGTCGAAGCGCCCCCACTGGTACCGGCTCGGGGAGTCGGGCTGGACGTTGCGCCACGACAGGTCCACCCGCAGCCAGCGCACCCCCAGTTCCACGGCGTCGTCCATCGCCTTGGTCCGCTCCGCGTCCGTCATCCAGGTCAGGGTGTCCCCGTAGGACAGCCCGAAGCCCAGCCCCCGGTTGCCGGCGCCGCCCGACGTCGCCGCGGCCGACCCCGCCCCGGACGTCGGCGCCCCGATGCCGTCGTCGGGGCTGCGCGACGGGGCGTCAGAACCGGTCAGGGCCACGGCGGCGGCCACCGATCCGGCGAGCACGCCGACGGAGACGAGGACGCCGAGAAGTCGCCGCCTCACCCCCGACCGCCGCGAGGAGGGGGAGCGCCGCCGTCCGGAGGCAAGGGATACGGGCTGGTGTGACACTTACGCAGCCTAACCGCGACTGCGGTCAACTTGGGAAATCGTGGCGGAGCCGTGATGGAACGCGGCGTTTGAAGGGCGGACTCTTCCTACTGTCGGCGGCTTGACGCGTCAACGGGGAACGGGTCAGCGGTTACGGACGTAGACGACCGTCGGGTTCCCGTCTCCGGGATCACGCTTGTCCACGTCGAACAGGCCGGTCGCCTCGATGAGAGGCATGAGCTTCAGGTACCCGTAGGTGCGTGCGTCGAAGTCGGGCTGCCGCTTCCGGATGATGTTCCCGACGCCTCCGAGGTGCGACCAGCCGTCGTCGTTCGACGAGTCCTCGACGGCGCTGCGCAGGAGACCGAGGAGGGCGTCGTCCCATGACTTGCCTTCCACGGACCGGTCCGCAACTGGCTTCACGGAGGACGGGGGAACGCTCTGAGTGTAGGTCAGGTTCTCGGTGTAGATGAACTTGTCGCAGGCCGCGACGAAAGCCTTGGGCGTCTTGCGCTCCCCGAAGCCGTACACGGTGAGGCCGGACTCACGGATCCTCGCGGCCAGCCGGGTGAAGTCACTGTCGCTCGACACGATGCAGAACCCGTTGAAACGGTCCGTGTACAGCAGGTCCATCGCATCGATCACCATCGCCGCGTCGGTGGCGTTCTTCCCGGTGGTGTAAGCGAACTGCTGGATGGGCTGGATCGACTGGGTGAGAAGCTGATCCTTCCAGCCCTTGAGCGAGGTGCCGGTCCAGTCGCCGTAGGCCCGTTTGACGTACGCGGTCCCGTACTTGGCCACCTCGGCCAGCAGAGTCTCGACGATCGCCGGACTGGCATTGTCCGCATCGATCAGCACGGCCAGTCTGACCGAATTCTCCGTCTCCATTTTGATCTCCCCCCAGTGGTGTGGCCGATGCGCTCTCGGCACGATCGTTCTCCCCTGGCCGCAGGTTATATCGCGATCTTTACCTCTCCCTGGGCCTCGACTGCCCGCCTCCCGGGCTCGGCGTCGACCGCTGACCTGCGCGCCGACCAACTCGTCACAGAAGCTCTCATCTGGCGCCGGGGATGTTCGGTGGCGTTTGAACATCAGCGTTCACCTGGCCGCCCAAGGTCATCACGTTGAGAGTCGCGGAGTTCTCGTTGGCGATCGCGCTTTCCACACGGGCGACTAGGGTCGTGAACGCCTCGCTGTCGGAGAGACCCAAGTACGGCCCTACCTTGGTCTCGAAATAGACCCGCTCATGTCCGAGGAGTTGTTCGGTCGACCGGTAGTTCTTCCACTGCTCGCGGTAGCGGTACACGCTCTCCAGCGACACGGAGCCGACGACGATCAAGCTCAGCACAGTAGCGGTGAGCTTCGCGAAGGACAGATCCAGGTTGACTAAAACCGGGACCAAGGCGCCCCCGACCACAGATATCGTCCGCATCCGCAGGTGCATGGCCTTCGCTTTGACGGCCCTCTTGTCGTACCACTTCTGGTATTGAGTCAGCCTGGTGTCTACGTAGTCCTGCGCCGTGGCCACAGGCCGACCGACAGCGGGGTAGGCATCGGTCGACTGGTCGTCATGCGTCCTTGGCATGCGTGGAAGTACAGCGGCGCTCGACTGACGCAGTCAACCCCATCAAGCGACGCCGACACACGTTGGCGCCCAGATGACTCCCAGTTCTGACGCCCTTGGCGGGCCTTCAGCCACGCAGCGCGACTACTGCATCTGTCAGCGTTTGCAGGATGTTCACCACGGATGCCACCGCTCCGACGGCCAGGCCGAGGTCTTCGAGGTTCTCCGTCAGACGGCGCTGGTCAGGACTAGGGCTCTCCAGTTCTTCGCCGATACGTGCGGCGGTGCGGCGGGCGAGGTCGGGGTTGCTCAGTTCCGTCGCGTGTTCCTCCAGGGCGGCGGTCAGCTCGTCCAGCCTCGCCTGTGCTGCCGCCAGGTGGTGGGCTGCCTCAGGTGCGGTGCCGCTGATGTGGAACTGACGTTGGTCTCCGCCCACCCGTCCCGTGTTGATCTGATTGCCGCTGCCAGTGATGTGCATGCCACCGCGGGTGTCGCGTCGCTCTCGCCAGGTGCCCATCGTCATCCTTTCGCCGTCGCGTCGTCGGTCGGGTTCGCCTGCGTCTGACTGCCTTGCACAGTGCCGGTGTTCACCTGGTTGTGGTCGCCGTTGATGAAGACCTTGGTGACGAACTGTTCCGCCTGTCGCCTGAAGTCGCCGGTGAACACCCCGTGGTCATCGAGGAATGCGCTGACCGTGCTGAACATGCGGGACTGGAGGATGGAGATGTGTCGACGGGCGTCTTCGATCTGGTGCATGTCCTCCGGTTCGACGAGCGCACAGTGCTCACGCAGGCTGACCGGGCTGTCGTCATCCCTGGCCGCCTCGTCCAGAGCGATTGCCACCTGTTGGCGCATGGCCCGTCCGAGTACGCCGGGTACGAGGCTGGTCAGTGCGCGGATGAGGATGCCGTACGACCGATGTGCCAGGGCAACCGTGTCGCCGAGGGCGTGGACAGGTGTGAGCAGGATGTTCCAGACCAGCGCCCGACCCTCGACAGGTACGGCGCGGACTTCCTTCCTGAGCGGGGCAAGGACTTGGGGGCGGGTGACGAAATGCAGCGTCTTGCCCTCCAACGCCGCGTGGGCGAATACCGTGACGACGACCTGACCTTCCCAACCGACGACTTGGGCAGCCAGATAGCGGCGCGATAGATGCCCCGAAGGGGCCTGCCTGCCTTGGGCGATCATCTCCCGGGCTTCCGGCCAGGGCGCAAATCGGGTCTTTCCCGGGCTGACTACTCCCGGGTCCTTCTTCGGGTGGTCGGGTACGCGCAGCAGGCTCGTCCATCGAGACTGCGGCACCGCGAGTGTCTCGAAGACGTCGCAGGTGGGCAGGGCGTGTGTCTCGACGAGTACACCGCAGAGCCGTTCCAGCTCGTCACGCACCTTGTCGAGCAACTCATCTGCTTCGAACTTGAGGATGCCGTCCTGGTTCCCGTCTCCCACATTTTCAGAGGCTGCCTTGCTGCCGGGCACCATGCTGTCGCTGCCGCCCTCGGTACCTTCGCCGTCAGATGCTCGACGGGCAGGCGTGAGCTGAATGCGTGGTCCACCTGAGCCCCAGGCATCGAGGCCGGCACCTACGAAGCGGTGCGCCCCGTTCTTTTCCTTCAGGTACGGCGTGCTTTGCCAGCGCTCGGCCTTCTCGCATTGAGCGATTCTCGCTTTTGCGCGCGGGGCGAGCCGGGGGCGTCGTGCGACCCTCTCGCGTGACGGTCTCAGGGACGACATATAGCCCAGGACCACCCAGCCGTCCGCGGTATAGACGCCTGTGATCAGTACCGTAAGCCATACCCCGGCCGAAACCGCGTCCTGCACCATGGTTTTGAGCAGGAACGAGTGGGACGTCATCTGAGTCCAGGCCAAGAAGGCGCCCGCCACCAGGACGGCCAAGGAGACCAGTGAGCTGACACCCCAGCGGAGCAGAGAGCCGAAGCGGCCAGTGGCGACGAATTGGTACAGGAGTGCCGTCGCCATCAAGGCGGCCGTCCCCCACGGGTGACGCACCGCGATCAGCACGACGACTCCTGCGAGCAGGAGGCCGCGCATCCGCTGTTGGCGGTGCGCTGCGACGCTGTGAGTGAGGACCGGGGACAGCCCGAATCCGAATGAGGGGGCTGGTCGCGTGCGTGTGTTGAGTACGTTGTCCAGCGCCCACTTGGCGAGTTTCTCGCCGGCAATGTCAGGCAGTTGCCGGATCTCCCGCTGCCGCCGCCCCAGGGTGCGGTCCTGCCAACGTCCGATCAGATCGCGTGCCTGTCCGATGCGGTCCACACGCGCATGCATGATGCCCGCTAGTTGGCGAGTTACCGCGTTCGCGTCGGGTACGTCATTGCGCTTGGCATAGGTGGTGCGCCACGCCCAGTGGCCACTGACGGGGCTCAGATCGTCTGGGGCTGCCTGCACAGGGACGCCTGGGAAAGAGTCCGAAGGGCCGGTTTTCTTCATGCCGTTGCTGGATGAATCATCCAGCGCTGAGACCCGCCACGGTAGCAGGGACATACGCCACCTCCCCCCCCCGGAAGCCCCATCCTGAGCGGGCATCCTGCCCACGTGTCACGTGGATAACCAGGGTTACGCCGAGACTGAAACCTGTTCGGCCGTGCCATGGCGGGATGTGTTTAGCGGACTGACTCCTGGTCTCCCAGGTGAGGGACATGGTCAACCGGGAGCGCGATGTGTCCGGTACTTAGCGATGTTGGCTTGATCCATGTGGAGGGTAAGGCTTCCTAACGGTGGTGCCGGAGGCTACATCCTCAGTCGAAAGCGAATGCGCGAAAGGTGTTGCGCACTTCGGTGAGAGGCTGGCGGTCGCGGGTGTAGAAGAGCTTGTTGGTCAGCAGCACCGCCCATCGATGCTGCCGGGGTGAGATCCACATGCCCGTCCCGGTGAAGCCGTAGTGGACCCAGATGTCGTCGCCGGGGCGCGTGCCGGGGGCGGGGTGCCAGAACAGGCCGCGTGCGGGCTCCAGTGGACCAGTCTGAACGGTCAATGATTCCGCGATCCAGGTGGGGCCGAACCCGAGCTGCTCCAGCATGGTGGCGGTGTCCAGCATGTGGCGCAGGAATAGGGCGACGTCGTCCAGGACGGTGAAGGAGCCAGCGATGCCACACACTCCGCCAAGGAGTCGGGCGGAAAAGTCGTGTGCGACGCCCTTGAGGTGGGTGTCGGTGTCCTGGTCGAATTCGGTTGGGGCGCAGCGCGCCGCGATCGCGTTCGGCAACGGGCCGAAGCGAGTGGAGTCCATGCCCAAGGGGCGCCAGATGCGGTCGGTCGCCAACTGGTCCAATGGGCAGCCGGCGATGTGCTCAGCCAGAAAACCGAGGATGAGGGCGGCCCGGTCGGTGTACTCGACGGCCTCGCCGGGTGACCGGTTGAGTTGCTCGTGCAGCACGCCCCGGCGGATGTCCTCCCTGTTGGTGCCGTAGAGGTTCTTCAGTTGCGCCCGCAGGGGGAGGCCGGCTGTGTGCGTCAGCAGTTGTCGCGCGGTTACGGCTCCAAGAGGATGGCCGGTGACCTCGGGCCAGAAGCCGCCAAGCGGCTGATCGAGGTCAAGGGCGCCGTCCTCCCACAGAGCGCCGATGCATGACCACACGGCGAGGATCTTGGTAAGGCTGGCGGCGTCGAAGACGGTGTCGGCGCGCATCGGCACGTCCGGCTCGTCGGGATCGAGGACGCCCCTGGTGCCTTGGGCGCGGATGCCATGGGCGTCGCCGACGGCCCACACGGCGCCGGGGTACACCTTGTCGCGGACGCCCTCGTCGAGCAGGGCTTCGATGCGGTCGACGTCGTACGTCATGGTCTCCCTCTTCGCTAGGACATCCCGCCGGCCAGCGTAGTGACGTTCACGGAGCGGGGCGGGCAGCGACGTGGCGGACTGCTCGAAGGCCGTTCAGGCGAGTTGGCGGCCGAGTTCGGTCAGGGATCGTGCGGTCGCCGAGAGCGGATAGCGCGCGGCGTTCGCGTAGCCCGCCTGCCGCAGGGCGGCCAACAGGCCGGGGGAGGTGCGTAGCCGGTCGAGGTCTCGGGCCAGGGCGGCAGAGTGGGTGAAGTCGGTGGCAGCGCCGGAGGCGGCGAGGGCTTCGTTGAGGCCGGGAACGGGTTGGTAGAGGACGGGCAGCCCGCAGGCTTGGGCCTCCAGCGCGACCAGGCCCATGGCCTCCAGGGTGGTTGACGGCATGACCAGTACGTCGTGCTCGGTGAACGCTCTCCAGAGCTGTGGACGGCGGAGCCAGCCGAGGTAGCGGGTCCTTACGCCGGCCCGTTGCAGTAGCGGAGCCAGGGCATGGAACTGGGTTCTGGGAGCGGCGATGCTCAGCTCGATGCCTGGCACCGGGGCCACGCTCTTGACCAGGGCCTCGACGCCCTTCTCGGCGGTCAACCGCCCCGCGTACAGCAGTCGTAGGTGGCTGGAGGTCGTGCGGGTGGGTCGGGCCGGTGGATCGGTGAGCAGGTGGTCGGGGATGCCCCAGGGGATGCGGGTGATCTTTCGGCGGTCGACTTGTGGGGCGAGCTTGAGGAGGTGGTCGGCCATTGCCCCCGTCGGAACGACGATCGCGTCGGCTGCTCTCGCGGTTTCGCGCAGAACCTGGAGTTGGTCGCGGTGGGCTTCGGCGAAGATCAGGTCCGTGCCGTGGACCAAGGCGATGCGGGGTTGCAGGGGGAGCGCCCGCATCAAGGCGGGAGCGGCACCGAAGGAGAGGTGCTGCAGGTGCAGTACGCCGATCTGGGCCGGGTCGATCGCCATCGCGAGAGCCCTGCGAAGGGCCGCGACGTAGCGACCGAAGGCGGAACCCTCCAGACACTTCCCGGTCACGGGCAGCAGGTCGAGCCCGGCAGGGAGAAGGCGTCTGGGACTCGACGGGCCCAGCATGAACGCGCGTGCAGGAATGAGGGGGCGTTCGCCCGTGTAGAGGTCGAGGAAGAGTTCGACGCTGCCGCCGGGGCTTCCGGCGGCCAGGTCCAGGAAGGTGGCGACTAGCGGCCCGGTGGCTGAGCGGGAGCTCACAAGGCACCTCCGGGAATCTCTTCGTAGAGGCGGGAGATGTCGATGCCTTCTGTCGAGGCGTACTTGGCGGGTTGCTGCTGGTAGCTGGCCGGGGCGCCGAAGGCCGTGAGGAAAACGAGCTTTCCGAAGGTCATCCCCGGGTAGACGCGCACGGGCCGGGCAGCCCGGATTTCCAGGGTCCAGCGGATGGCGTGGCCCTGGTGTCCGAGCGGGGCTGAGACGTGGACCCAGATGCCGAGGGCGCCGATGGTGCGGTCGCCGTTGAGCATCTGTGCGTACGTCTCCGAACCGGTCTTCTCCAGCGTGACGCCGAGGTAAAGCGTCTCGGGCTGTAGCACCAGGCCGTTGACCGGGATGGGCTGCTCGATGAATGCGGTAGGTGTGGCGGCGTCGAGGTCACCGTCGCAGACGCGGAGTGTGTCGCCGAGACGCCAGTCGTAGGCATTCGGAGAGAGCCGGGTGGGGTCGTACGGCTCGATGGTGATCTCGCCGGCCTGGACGGCGGCGGCGATTGCGGGGCCGGTGAGGATCACGAGGCAACCGTCCGAAATTTTGTGACGTCGCGCCAGTAGGCCGACGGTCGGGGGCCTACGGCGGCCTGGTACTTGCCGCGGTAGAGGTCGATGGCGCCGGTGGAGAGGAAGAACATGATCTGCCCGATCTTCATGCCCGCGTACACGCGCAACGGGCGGATCGGGGAGAGCATCAGCGTCCACTGGCCGTGAAAGCCGACGTCTCCGATCGGGGCGGTGATCTCGACGAACAGGCCCAGTCGGCCGACGGAGGAGCGGCCGAACAGCAGCGGCACGAAGGTGTCGGAGCCGACGTGTTCGACCGTGTGGCCGAGGTAGAGCTCGCCGGGCTGGAGTGCGTATCCGCCTTGGCCGATCTTGACCTCACGGGTGGGGTTGGGGCGGTGGGCGTCGATCTCGGCGGCGGTGTAGGTCAGCAGAGTGGGGCCGAGGCGGACGTTGTAGCTGTTGGGGTTGACCTGGTCCGGCTCAAAGGGGTTGATGACCAGGCGGCCGTCGTGGGTCGCGGCGGTGATCTCGGGTCCGGTGAGGATCATTGTTCGCCTCCTTCGATGAGGCCGGCAGTCGAGGGGAAGGGCGTGGCGAGGACGCTTCGTGCGGCCTGCCCCAGCCGCAGTCCGGCTTGATGCGTACGTCCGCCGAGGTAGCTGTCGGCGAGGTAGTCGGTGGTCAGCACGCTGCGTATCGCGGAGGGCAGAGGCTCGGGCGTGATGACCAGCGGACCGACGCGTTCGGAGAGGCGGTTGAGCAGCTTGTCGTGGCCCTGGGCGTACTCGTCGGGGAGGAACGCGTGGACGAGCTGGTTGTCGAAGGGTTCGATGGACAGCAGGTCGCCGAGGGTCAGGATGTGGCCGAGCGGGGTGGAACGCAGGGCGGTCTCGTTGAGGATGACCGCGTCCGCGCCGAGACTGGAGTGCAGTCGGCCGGCGATCTCTGTCAGGAGGTGGCGTCGGTCCAACGGCGCATTACGGTAGGGCTCGTTCACGGTGCCGAGTGGTCTTGTCAGCGTCTGGGCGATGAGGGTGATCTCGTCGTGCAGTGCGGCGAGGTCCTCGGGGACCGCGGCCGAGTCCGGGAAGGTGCACGCGCGGGCGCCCCAGCCGCTGCCGACGGGCTCTGCGGTGGCGTATCCGAGGCCGAGTTCGAGGCCCTTCACGACGAGGGTGTCGCCGATGTGCACGGGGCCGTAGGTGTCGCTGTGACAGTGGCCGGAGAAGATGACGTCCGCGAACGGGCACGCGGCGGCGAGCTTCAGATCCTCGTCGAAGCCGGAGTGGGACAACACGATCCAGGCATCAGTGCAGTGGTGATGCTCCAGCATCACCTTCCGCAGGGCCTGGGCCGGATCTGTGACCTGATGGCCTGCGCGCTGGTCGACGGGAACCGCGTTGAACGCCTGCGGTCCGATCACCGCGGTGACGGCGACTCGACGGCCGCCGATGCGTTTGATGCGTACGCGGTCGAAGAGGGGCTTGCCGTTCTCGTCGACCGCATTGGCGCACACGGTCATCTCGTGCAGCGTCGGCTCGAAGTAGTGCGGCCAGCCGTGATTACCCGGTGCGAGCAAGTCGTAGAGGCCAGTCAGGGCCTGGTGCTCGATCCGGCCCTTGCCTAAGCGGTAGAAGCCGCTGCCCTCGAAGAAGTCACCGCAGTCCACGATCAGGCTGTCGGCCCTGGCGGTGTGGAGGTGAGCGAGCATCGCTGCGGCCGAGTCGAAGGCGGAATGCACGTCGGTCGTGGCGATGATCTGCCGCAGATGTCGGGTCATTGAGTGACCTCGCAGATGTCGGCGCCGAGGGCGTGCAGCTTGGTGGGCAGGTCGGCATGGCCGCGCCGGAGCTGTTCGAGGCCGCCGAGCGTGGTGACGCCGCGAGCGGTGAGGCCGGCGATGAGCAGGGCGGAGCCTGTGCGGATGTCGGTGGCCTCCACCCCTGCGCCGGCGAGCTGCTGCGGGCCGGTGAAGCGGCACTCGGTGGAGGAGAGCTCGTGGATCTCGGCACCCAGGCAAGCGAGTTGGGGCAGCAGGTTACCGTGGCGGCCGGGGTTGATGGCGTCAGCGAACAGGTGGGTGCCAGGACGGCCGAGAGCCAACGCCAACAGCGGTGGCTCAAAGTCCGCGTCCAGGCCGCCGGGGGAGAGGGAGGCGATGGCTCGCAGCGGCTTGTCGGCAGGGTGGGAGTTCCGGGCCTGCACCGCGAGCACGTCGCCCTCGGTGTCGGCGGGTACGCCGAGCGATCGCAGGGCGGCGACCAGAGGAGCGACGTCATCGCCGCGGACGCCGCAGATGCGCGCGTCGCCGCCGGTCGCCGCGACCGCACAGGCCAGCGTTCCGGCCTCGACCTTGTCGCCGGGCACTCTCCAGGTGATGGTCCCGGTGGGGGCAGCCGGGGGCGGTGCGAGCGTCAGTACGGACTCGCTGACCCGGCACTCCCATCCGGCCACCTCCAATGCTTCGACGATGCTGAGCACTTCCGGTGACAGGTTCGGCTGGCCAAGACGCAGCGGCCGTCCGGCTACGACCGCACGCAGGAGAGCGGCGATGCTCGCACCCCGAGAGCGGAAGGGCAGCATGATCGAAACCGTGCCGGTCGGGGCGGATGCTGCCTCCACGAGGTAGCCGTGGTCGTCGACGGTCGTGCGGTCACCGAAGCGCTCGTAGACCTTGAAGTGCTGCTCCATCCCGCGCTCCCCGATGCGGCAGCCGCCCGGCCAGGGAAGTCGGGCTCGCCCGTAAGCGCCCAGCAGTGCGGGTACGAGGTAGTACGAGGCCCGGATGCGGGCGGCGGTGTCGGCATCAGGGCCCGGCTGGATCTTGTCGCTCGGCAGGATCACCACGGTGTGCGGATCGCTGACGGGACGCGCCGTGTGCCAGCCGGCCTGCTGAAGCAGGGTGAGCATGGTCTCGACGTCGGTGTTGCTCGGAACGTTGCCCACATGCACCGGTCGGTGCATGGCCGCGGCAGCGGCCAGCAGGGGCAACGCTGTGTTCTTGGACCCGTCGACACCGACGGAACCGGCAAGGGGGCTGCCGGGCCGGATGGCGACTACTTCGGCTGCGATTGGGGGAATCCGTACGGTTGTCAACAGTCAACTCCTCTGCAAGGGAGAGCGTGGAGAGGGCTGGAGCGGTGCGCTGACCTTGAACTCGGCCCAGCAGCGCTTGCCTCGTGGCACCTGATCGAATCCGTGGCGATCTGCGAGCGCGGCGACGAGGAACAGGCCCCGTCCTCCTTCCTCGTCCGTGTCGGGCAGACCGACCTGCGGGAGGTCAGGACTCGTGTCTGTTACCTCGATCAGCAGACGCACGTCGCTCAGGCGGGCGCCGGCCAAGATCGGCCCGTTTCCTGAGTGCCGCACCGCGTTCGTGATCAGCTCGGCAGCCACCAGCTCCGCCGTGTCCAGGAGTTCCGGCCCCAGGAACGAATCCCAGGTCCGTATCACGCCCGCGAGCTGCTGCCGTGCAGCCGTAGCTGCAGCAGGTGTGCCGGAGACGGGGAAACGGACTTGGTGCACTTCCATGAGCGACCTCCTGGATCGGTGCGGCTCTCCCACACAACCGCGCCAGGCACAAGCGGAGCCACGCCGGATGCCGGGGCTGCATCACTTATGCAGGAGCTGCATCACGGTCAATCGCCCCTCGGCTACGCTCGGTTGAAGGGGCAGGATCGGCGGCGGCAGGAGGAGCCGTGGCACGGATGGCCGAGGCGCAGAACGAGGCGAGACGGATCGGCGAAATGATCCGTCGGGCACGCGTGTTACAGCGGCGCTCGCAGAAAGACGTCGCATCCGCACTGGGGTATCACCAGTCGAAGGTGAGCCGCCTGGAGAGTGGCCGGGGTACCGACGATGTCCGCATGCTGCGCGAGGTCGCGCAGGCGCTGAACATTCCGTTACACCACCTTGGCCTCGCTGTCGCGCCGAATACCAACACCTCGGACCTTGAGGCAGAGGACATGCACCGCCGTACCCTTCTTGCCGCAGGCGTCGCCGCGCTCGCGGTTCCGACTTCGCCCGCCGCAACGCATCACGACCTGGTTCGGGTCTTGCTGCCCGGTACGAGCCCAACGGCCACGGGCCAAGTCTTGGACATCAATGGGCTGCGTGATCGGACACGAGCCGTACGGCACTTGTTCTGCACGTGCGACTACACGGAGCTGGAGCGCACCCTGCCAGGGCTGATCGCCGACCTGCGCCAGGCAGCCCGTGGCTCATCCGGCACGGCCGAGGCGTCCGGATTGCTCGCGACCGCGTACCAAACGTCCGTGAGCCTCCTACTGAAGCGTGCGGACCAGGGCAACGCCTGGCTCGCGGCCGGTCGCGCCATGGCCGAGGCGGAGCGATCCGGAGACCCCGTCGTCCTCGCCGCCAGCGTCCGCGTTCACGCCCACGTCCTCATCCGCGAGAAGCACACCCCACAGGCCGTGAACATCATCCGCCACACCGCCGACCAGCTCACCGGCTCCTACGACCAGCGGTCGCCGCGCTACCTGGCAGCGGTCGGCCTGCTGCTGCTCCGGGGGGCGACCGCAGCCAGCAGGAACGGCGACCGCGACACCACCGAGGACTTCCTCACCGAAGCCCGAGAGGTGGCCCGCTACGTCGCTTTCGACCGGCCCGACGCCTGGGCGAACTTCAGCCCGACCAACGTCGCCCTCCACCAGGTCAGCGCGGCTGTCTCCTTCGGTGACGCAGGCATCGCCCTGGAAACAGCCCGGCCGCTCATGCGCCGGCACATCCCGGTCCCCGAGCGTCGTGCCGCCCTGTGGGTCGACGCCGCCCGCGCCTACAGCCAACAGGGCCGCCTCGCCGATGGGTACCAGGCGCTGCGTATTGCCGAGAGCTGCGCGGCCCAGGACGTCCGCCGCCCCGCTGTCCGGGAGCTGGTCGCCGACATGGCAGCCCGCGATCGCCGCCGTACCCTGCCTGCACTGCACCACTTCAGCCGTCAACTGGGAGTCCCCGCGTGAGCGATCAGTCCGACCAGCAGACCAAAAAGCCGTTCCTGTACGTCGTCGTGTGCGCGGCCGGAGTCGCGGGCGACGTCGGCAAGCTGATCACGTCCGCGCAGGAGGCGGACTGGGACGTCGGCGTCATCGCCACTCCGCAGGGTCTGGGCTTCGTGGACGCGACGGCCATCGAGGCCCAGACCGGCTATCCGATCCGCTCGGCGTGGCGCTCGCCCGGCGATCCCCGCCCGCTGCCGCCCGCCGACGCCATCGCGGTGGCCCCGGCCACCTTCAACACGGTCAACAAGTGGGCGGCGGGGATATCCGACACGCTCGCCCTGGGCATCCTGTGCGAGGCGCACGGCTTCGGCATCCCCACCGCCGTCCTGCCGTACGTGAACTCGGCCCAGGCCGCCCACCCCGCGTATGAGCAGAGCCTTGACCGGCTACGCGAGATGGGCGTCCTGATCGGCTCGTACGAGCCTCACCGGCCGAAGGCCGGCGGCGGGGCCGACCACTTCCGCTGGGAGGAAGCGCTGGAGCTGCTCACCCCCAGGTTGTCCGAGCGGGTGTGATCAGGGTCGCGGAACGCACACGGCGCCTGCGGGGACGGGACAGCCTTTGCCGCCCGTATGGGTGCGCCAGGGCGCCACGCTGCGCTGCGACCCGCGCCGCACAGGCGCGTGCACTGGACACCGACCTTGCGCTGACCAGCCGTTCTCTATCCACCGTGTGCTCGGTCCGCTTCGGAAGCGGATGTCAAAGGCCGCCTAGGAGCATTCCTAGGCGGCCTTTCGCCTGGTGCCCCCGGCGGGATTCGAACCTGCGCCACCCGCTTTAGGAGTTCGATCCACGAGGCTTCGCTGCAGCAGGGAACGAAGGATGCGAGGCCGTGAGAGGTCGCTCGTGGCTGCCGTTGTCTGCCTTCGTTGATGTCACGTGTGGATGTCAGCAGGCAGGTCCGTCTGGACTCAGCTCCTGACCATCATGGCGATGGACACGGGTATCGCGACCATGCCACAGACCATGAAGACACCGCCGATGAAGCGGGGGAAGCCCAGAGACATGGACCGCGCTCGGCCCTGATAGCCCGGCTTGGAGGCCAGGCCTTCGACGATGAAGGCGCGGAAGCGCTCGGAAACCCCGCGGGTCGCCAACGCTCCTCCGAGAGCGAGGGCCACGACGCCCCAGATGAGCAGAAACGGAGTGGGGCTTGGCCCGTCTTGGCCTGCGATAGTCACCATCACCACCTATGCCCGATCCGCTGCTGACGGGGCCCGGTCAACGGACGCGACGAAGCCCGCCTGTGCCTCAGCCGACGACAGTCAGCCACGACGGCGGGCTTGCCGACTGGGCGGGTGCGTGTGTGTCTCGCTGCCCCATCACCGTCCTCAGCCACGCTATCCCCGACGTCGACCAGAGCAAGCCGCGCCGGCGGGACCGTGCCGGATGCGAGCTCTCAGCTTGGGAAGCTGCGGGCATTTACAACGGGTTCGCGCGCTGACCTGCGCGAACGGCCAGGGAGCGGCCCTTGCCTGCTCGGCTGCTTTCACCGTGGTTCCCCGCGCTTCCCCCCTCGTTCTGGTGCGGTTGTGGTGCACAACTGACGGCCGGTCACCGTCGGGTCCGTTGTCAGTGCCGACGGCTATGTTCTCCAGCGCGCGGTCGGCTTCCGGGGGTTCCAGCTCTGAAAGGAATGGTTGCATCCCTGGCCTGTCTGAGGGCGGCCTGGAGACTCGTCCGGGACCTAACCGACGGCTGGGCTTCGTCGATGGCCAAGCAGTGACCTGCCAGCGCCGACCGCGCGCCACGTCTGGCCTGGCCGATGACAGGGTGGGTTCCGGGGACGCGATACAGTGCGCGCCGTGGACATACCCGGCTGGTTCGTCTGGCTCGCTCTCGGTCTGGCCGTCTTGCAGGCCCTCGGCCTCGTTCCCGTCTTCCGCCGACTGCGCGTATCCGACTCGGCGGTGCGTTTCGAGACGCGCCTCGACCTGCTGGATGTCGTCGCCTCTCTGCTGCTCTTCGGCGGCCTAGTACTGAGTCTCGCAGTTGCGGAATCCTGGTTCTGGCTCACCTGCGCTGGCTTCGTGCTCATGACCGCCGTGTACGCCGTGAAGGGTGTCCGCTGGCTCCACGCTCGTCAGCGTCGCAAGGCCTGACCCACACGACAGGCGCTGACCGCTCGGCGGACTACTTCTTCTTGCCTGGGGTCTTGCCGGGGATCTTGGTGACCTGCGTTTTCGCTGCTCAGGAGCGGTGGGCTCCTGGGCCTGGTGGTCGTCGTTGGTCGTCATTGACCACTGTTGAGCGGCGTGGGACGGCCCAGGGACGGCCCAGCTTCGGCGCGCTCGGCTGACGGCCAGCACCCTCGATGCGCCCTGCCTGAACCTCCGCCGGCGACAGTCAGCCACGACGATGGGTCAGCCGCCCGTGCAGGCACGCGTGTGCCTCGCTGTGCCCCCGCCGGTCTGAGCCACGCTGTCGGCCGTTGACCAGCACAAGCCGCTACGACGGAAGCGGATAGGTGGCACCTTGCGTGATGACCTGTTCGTCCCGAAGCCACTTGGGTGAGTGTTCGGCCTTGGGCGATGACATGGCGTCTCCACATGCCCGGGACGCCCTTACGCTTCGCGTACGCCCGCTTTGGGGGGAGCGGCTGGGGTGTCGTGCCGCTGAACAGGTGCTTCGAAGGCTGGTGAGATGCCCTAGCAACTCGACTGCCCGACACCTTCGTTGAGCGTGGCTGATCGCTGCATCTGGCACGGCAGTGGTACGAACCTCAGCCAACGACAGCCGGCCACTACGGCGGGTGCACCGGCCAATCAGGCACGCGTATGCCTCGCTGGTACCCCCACTGGCCTTAGCCACGCTACTGGTTTGTGTCATCGGCCAGAGCCCAATAGCTCCGCGCGTTTCTGCGCTCCCTGCATACCGTCAGAAACTGACGTCGCCATGGACACTCTTTATCTGGACAATCTTGCCCACGTTAGCGTTGTCGGATACTGCGATGCGATTGTTTTGCACCTCATCGCGACTGTAGCCTTCAGCTTCGAGAGTGGACAACAAAGCCCCTTGGAACCGGTTATCACCCTCCAGGTAACGGTCAATCACCGCACGAAGATTGTTTCTTGCTGACTCGTCGGAGGGGGCTTCCTCGCATTGCTGAAGAGCCTCACTCGCCCCCTGATCCCTCCCGAATTTCCGCCTCAAAAAGTCAGCCACACGGGTCGCAGTTCGCCAGGTGCCGCTGCCAGCCTCGGCTAGGAAACCCCCGGCAATGAGACTTACTACTGTCAGGGAAATAGGTTCAGCCATTGCGGTGCCCACTTTCTTTGAGTTGTCGCGCTTGATGAAGGGGTGGAACTACTTTTTCGTTCCTTCTTTCGTAGAATACCTTGATGCGATAGTGTCGAATTGTTCCGCCTTGGTTACATCCCCCAATTCGGCCCAAATCAACGAAAGCTCGTTAGCGGCATTGCGGGCTGATTCCCACTGCTGCATGAGAACCTCTAGACGGAGTTGTTCATCGAAGACGTCTGCCGCGACTCTGAAATTTTCAAGCTTTTTAAGCAGCCTTCCCTCACGCCTGAGGCAATCTGCCAAAATTCTTGCTGAGCCATAGGAGCGTGCTACGTTCACCGCCTCTTGTACATGAAGGAGAGCAGAAGGGAGATCGGCCCTCTTTTCCTCGACCCGGCTTCGACAGAGCAAAATCTGAATTAGGTCCTGGTCCTTTTCGGTACGGCGAGCAACTAGCGCAGCTTCCTCGAGCAGCTCAATAGCGCGATCAAAATCTCCGCGTTTCGTGTACGAATCTCCCCAGCAGTGAAGTGTGCTAATGAACCCTTCTGGATCATCTTCCAACTCCGCAACTGTAAGAGCTTCGGCGTAAAGCGCGTCGGCTTTCTCAATCTCATTCTGTCGCGCGAGCGCATCAGCCAATGAGTGCGTAGCCCAGGTGATCGCGTTGTCGTTCTGTTCCTCGCGGGATATCTCTAGAGCCTCTTGATATGCTGCATTAGCTTCCGCTACGCGCCCCAAATTTTCTAGTACCTTAGCTTTTCGGACAAGCCGAATGCGCAATCCTCTAGTGTCGTCAGTCTCTCTTGCTAGCGTGATCGATTTTTCGTAAGAATCGACCGATTGCTCAGCCATGCCGCTGGCATCCAGGCAGGCAGCCATTCCTTGGTAAGCGACGCCGCGGCGGCGGGCACTAGCACCATTCTCTGCAGCAAGTTGCAATTCCTTTTCGTACCACGCTAAAGCTTCATCGTGACGACCGATGCCGCTATACAGATGCCCCAGAGCGTGGAAAGCGCGCGCGACGTAGGCCGGACGTTTGATTGCCTTGGCAATTTCTATCGACTCAGTGTAAGCGGAAATGGCTTGCGCGATATCCCATTGCTCACTTGCAGTTTTCCCTATTTCCCAGAGAATTTCAGCACAACGGTACTGGTCATCTATTTCACGAAAGGCTTGCAAAGACTGTTCAAGATAGGATCGCGCGTCGTTGAGTTTGTCGAGTGCCCTTGAAGCCTGACCGAGCCCGCCAGCCATAAGGGCCTGACCCTCACGTGACCGGCAATTCTGTGCAGCTTTCAATCCAGCTTGATTGCAGGTGATCCAGTCTACGTAGTCGCTGTCCAACGAGTTGTAGGTGGCCAACTCGTTGGCCGTTCGCCAGCAGATCTCGTCCCATCCATTTTCTCCGGCAATAAGCACGCCAGTCACGAGGCTCCGCCTTTCTAGGCGCACCCACGTGCGGATTGACGGACTGTCCCCCTCTAGCACCCGCAAATGCCACTCTAGGAGGCGCCGTAGGCTGGCGATTCTTTCTTCGGGCGGCTCCTCGTCGTACGCTCTCTCTTTTGCGAAGAGTCGCATAAGGTCGTGAAGTCGATATCTCCCAGGAACCTCGTCTGAACTAATCAGGTAGTGATCCGCAAGGTCTTCCAGAAGATCCTCGACCGTATACTCGTCCTCATCGGCCATTGTGGCGACCGATTCTATGCTAAAAGTCGAACCGAGAGTTAGTCCCGCTCTGCGGAATAGGCGCGCTTGATCAGGCGTGAGAGATTCATAAGCCGTGGCAAAAACAGAGCGAATCGCAATGTCGTCTGCCCGCAGGACCTCGAGCCTTCGCTGTTCATCGCGAAGCCGGGCCACCATGCGAGCAAGAGGCCAAAGGGGCCTTCTTGTCAGTTGAGCTCCGATGATCCTCAGAGCAATCGGAAGGCGCCCGCAAATCTCCGCGAGTTTAATTGCTTCGTCGCTTGCACTTTCTACCCGTGAAGTTCCAAGAAGGGCTTGGAGGAATTTGATGCACTCGTCCACTGTCCAAACATCAATGGGGATACTCTGTGATCCTGGAAGGGTCGCGAGTGGTCGGCGGCTGGTAATTAGGGCTGCACTCAGGGGCGACGTGGGGATAAGGTCGTTTACTTGCGCCGTGTCGGCCGCGTCATCGAGCACGACGAGGATCGCCTTGGTGGCGATCAATGTCCTGTAGGCGGTTACTAAACTTTCGTAAGTACTGGGAAGTTCCCCGACGGAGACCCCAAGATCTTTGAGGAAGCGATTCAATATTTCCGCGGTATCAGTGGGCTTAGCGCTAGCGCCAGCTAGGTTGGCATAGAGGATGCCGTCTGGGAAGCTATTGGGAAATGCATTCGCTATTCTGATCGCTATTGAAGATTTCCCCACGCCGGCCATACCGGAAAGAACCCAAACTGCGGGCGCGCCCCGATCGCTGAGTAGTGACTCTTCGACCCGTTTGATTATCGCCTGGCGTCCCGTGAATTCTGGAATATCGCGCGGAGCCTGAAGAGGTCGTCTTCGCTGCTTGAGCCCTCCCCCGGAAAGCGATACGTGGTCAGCATGTTCAATCACTACGGCTTTGTCGACAGACGCATGGTCTGATATCCGGAGATGGTTTCGCTCTTCCCCCTGCTGCATGCGACCCCCGAGCTGATCTGCCCTGGCTCATGTTGATGAGCACCCCTCCAGGCGGCGTACCGAGAAAGTGCTACGCAGGCTGTGAGATCTGGCTAATGAGGCAGGTAGGGCTCGGGCTGTGGTGTCCCTGCGTACGAGCACGATCTGGGGCTCGTGGTGGCAGGCAAGGCCCCTGGGCTTGGTGGTACGAGGGATCTGTCGAGTAGGGCTGCCAAGCTTTGGAGGGTAGGTTGCCGCCCGATGAGCCCTCCTCTGGACTCACGCACTGAGAACCGTGCGCGGCCCGGTCGCCGGCCGGGCTGAGCGGGGCGGAGACAGGAGCGCAGGCCCGGCCGGGGGCCGGGCCGCGCGCGGGGAGCGGAGCGAGCCGCCTTGAACCAGTAGAGAAAGTTGTAACTCAGTCGCCCGTGGGAGGCTCGAAGGTGACTGCGAGGCATGGTGGTTTGCTGCCTCGCTGTATCAGCGGCAGGAAGATGACCGGGCGGACCGTCCACGTGATGAGCGTGCCGGTCTGTTCGACCGTGACTGAGCAGGGTTCTGCTTGGAGGAGTGCGCGCCTGGTGTCGATGCGGCTCTCGTATAGCAGCTCCCACGCGTGCTCGGAGGCTGCGGCATCCGGCACCGGGATGATGGTGCGCAGTGTGGCGGATATCCAGCGGTCCGCTTCATCGGGGGAGTAGGCGCCGAAGGAAGCGTGCAGTGTGGGCGGTTGGTCGGTGCTGAGGTTCTGGGTCCAGTGTTCGCACCAGTGGCCGCGGGGGAGTCCGTTCACGTGTCGCCGCCTCCCGGTGGGCTGGCCACGAGCACGTAGCGGGCGTCCTCGTCGTACAGCGTGAGTCGGTAGGCGCTGCCCATGGTCAGCAAGGCGAGGGCCCGTTCGTGCTCCGCGTCGTCCGTTAGCCAGTGGCGGCCGGGCTGGGCGTATGCGGTGTCGAGCTGGTCGGTGACGTGACGGGTTCGTTCGCGTAGCCAGCGCAGCGCCAGGCGAGAGCTGGAGGCGCGGTGGGAACCGAGGGGAACGGGCCGAGTTCTCCGTGCCGGGTACGCGGCTGCCCAGCATCGGTAGGCGCTGCTGCGCTCCCCGACGGCTAAGCGTTCCTCAGCAGGCGTCGGCGTCAGCACACGCGGCCTTCCGGGCGACCCGCCGTGAAGAGTTCCGCGGTGACCGTGCGGCCGCCGTCGCCGTCGTGGACCGCGACCCGGTGGGCGATGGTGCTGACCATGCTCAGGCCCCGGCCGTGTTCGGCGTCCTGGTCCTTGTGCTCGATCTTGGGGGCGGTGCCAGTTCCGCCGGCGTCGGTGACCGACAGGGCGACCACCTGCGGGGAGACGGCGAGTACCAGGTGGAAGCTGCCCGACTCGTGGCCGCTCGCGGTGTGCAGGATCGCGTTCGCGCTCAGCTCGCTCACGATCAGTGCGGCGTCCTCGGCCAGCGGGGAGCCGCGCAGGATGTCCCGCGTCCAGCGTCGGGCCCGGCCTACCTCCTCGGGAAATCCTGGGCAACTGAGCCCCCACACCCGGGCCGTACTCATGTACTCGTGTGTACAAGTTCCTTCACGCTGGTAGGCCGCCATGTGCAGCGGGTACGGGCTAGACGAGTTTCACGCCGTCGTGCGCGCGAATGGCCGGCGGAGACATCGCGTCCAGAGCGTCCAGGACGCGGATCGCGTACGCCTCGTCGGCGAGTTCGGTGACTTCTTCCCGGGTTGCCCAGCGCAGCGCCCGAGTCTCGTCCCCGGTGGCGGGCGTACCGTCGGCGGCCTCGCAGCGGAAGACCAGGGAGACGATCAGGCCCGTCATGTTCTTGTAGACGCCGGTGAGGGTCGCGGGAAGCGCGATCTTGATGCCGGTCTCTTCGAGGACTTCGCGCTGAAGGGCTTCGGGAAGTGTTTCCTCCCGCTCCACCACTCCGCCCGGCGGCTCCCAGTGGCCGTTGTCGCGGCGCTTGATCAACAGAGCGCGGCCCCGGTCGTCGACGATGACTCCTGCGACGCTCACGGAGTGCGGACGGTCAGTGCTCACGTTCCTGGGCCCTCTCAGATGGCTAGGCTCTCCACCGTCTCAACAAGTACTCGCCCACTCGTCTAGATACCTATAAGGGAGTACCCGTGGCCTTCCTTCCGAGTCTGCTCGGTGATCTCGACCCCACGAGTGATCGTGCGGTCTTCCGGCAGATCGCCGACCACTTGCGCGAGGCGATCGACCGCGGGCGCTTCAAGGAGGGGGAGAAGGTGCCCTCCGAGGCGGAACTAGTCGACCATTACGGGGTGTCCCGTATGACGGTGCGCAACTCCTTCTCCGTCCTCCAGGGCGAGGGCCTGGTGCACGCCGAGCACGGCAAGGGCGTGTTCGTGCGACTGCGCCCGCCGGTACACCGGCTGGCCTCCGACCGGTTCGCCCAGCGTCACCGCCAACAGGGCAAGTCCGCGTTCATCGTCGAGGCCGACGCCGCCGGAAGCCACCCGCAGGTCGACAGTCTGGAGGTCAAGGAGGAGAAAGCCGGACAGGACGTCTCCGCCCGGCTCGGCTCCGTGCGCCGCGTCCTGGCCCGCCGTCGCCGCTACCTGCTCGACGGGCGCCCAGTCGAGTTCGCCACGTCCTACCTCCCGCTCGACATCGCCCGAGGAACGCCGGTCGCGGAGCCCAACCCCGGCCCCGGCGGTATCTACGCCCGCCTCGAAGAGCTGGGCCATCACCTCGACCACTTCGACGAGGAGATTCGCGCCCGGATGCCCTCGCCGTCCGAGGTGAGGACGCTCCGGCTGGCCTCGGGCGTGCCCGTGATCCACCTGATCCGCACCGCCTTCGACACGGACGGGCGGGCCGTGGAGGTCTGCGACACGGTCATGGCGGCCGACGCCTACGTGCTGTCGTACCAGCTCCCGGCCACGTGATCGCGTGACCGGGAAGGTGCTGACGCTAGGGGGTGAGGTCTTGCAGGTCCTCGGCGTCACAGGGGGGCGAACATCGAGCCGATGTTGCTCCACATGAACTCTTCTCGCCACTCCGACGTGCCCGCCGCCCAACCGAGCATCGCTCGGAGCACTTTCTCCTGCGAGACGGTACGGGTCTGGTAGTGCTCGGCGGCAACGCCGTCCCGGAACTCCAGTTGGTATGTGTCGTCCTCTCGCATGAGGACTTGGATGTACCAGTCCCCAGAGATGTCCTCGTCCTGGCGGTCGACGACCATATGTTGGTTGTCGCGGCTCAGGTTCGCGAGCATCGTCCCTATCGCAGGCTTCGAAGGGCGCTTCACCGTGTGTCCTCGGGCGTTCGTGGCGATTAGCATGGACAGATCCTGCATGAGGGGTCTGACAGGCGCGGTCATCAACCGGGCCGGCGGCTTGCTTCCCGAACTTATGCCCGCCCACAGGCATACTCATATAGACGAGTGGGCAAGTTACACGCACGTCGTGCAGGACGCGCGGCGCGAGGCGATGAGCCACATGGACCGGCTGCTCAGGAAGCGGCGTCCCGGTCGTAGGTGACCGCCCGGGTTGATGTCAGAAGTAGATGCCAAAGGCCCCGGACCGTGATCGGTCCGGGGCCTTTGCACTGGTGCCCCCGGCAGGATTCGAACCTGCGACACCCGCTTTAGGAGAGCGGTGCTCTATCCCCTGAGCTACGAAGGCGGGGATCTGCTGGTGGTTCGGCCGGGTGCGGCTGGGCCACCGCCGTCAGTGTAGCGGGTGGTTGGGGGGCGGGCCGGGTTTGATCGTCGGGGGTCGTGAGGGGGCGGGGCGGTCAGGGGAGGGGGGTCGCGTCGGCCAGGGCTTCCGTCTGGTCGGCGATGTCGTCCGTGGTGGGGGCGTCGTCCTGGGTGAGGTGGAGGCGCCAGTAGCCGCTGAACGCGACGGCGCGCTTGTCGAGGCCGTGGTCCTGGACCAGGCAGCGGCGGATGGCGCGGACCGCCGCCGCCTCGCCGGCGACCCAGGCGAACACCGGGCCCTCCGGGAAGGCGGTGTTCCGGACCGCGTCGAGCAGTGCCGTGGAGTCGCCGGCCGGCGTGGCGCCGCGGTGCAGCCAGTGCACCGTCAGGTCGCCCGCGCTCTCCCACTCCTGCTCCTCCGCGGCGTCGGCCACCTCGGCGTAGACGACCGCCCGTTCGCCCGGCGCCAGGGACTCGGCCAGCGCGCCGAGCGCGGGCAGCGCCGTCTCGTCGCCGACGAGCAGTTTCCAGGCGCCCTCGGCCGGGGTGCGGTAGTGGCTGGGGGAGGGGCCGTACATGCCGATGACGTCGCCGGGGCGGGCCGCGACGGCCCAGCGGGTGGCCGGGCCCTGGGCGCCGCCCTCGCCGTGCAGGGCGAAGTCGATCTCGATCCGCTGCCGTTCGGGGCGGTGACGGCGGATCGTGTACGTCCGCATCCACGGCCGTTCGGCCTCCGGCATCGCCAGGTAGCGCTGGTACCAGCGCATTACGTCGCCGTCGGCGGGCGGCTCGGGGACTCGCGGTACGCCGCCGTCCTGGGCGAAGAAGAGCTTCACCTGCTGGTCGGGCGAGACCGACGTGAACCCCGCGAGCCCGGCGCCGTCGAAGGTGACGCGCCGCATGGCCGGGGACACCTGCTCCGCGGCGACGACCTGCAATTCCGTGTACTGCATGGCGGGTGGCTGGGGCACAGGCGTCCTTCTCCGACAGGTGGCGCGCACGGGGCGCGGCGATCCAGTTAGGTAAGGCGTACCTTAGTTACGTTCTCGCGGCGTGCGCAATCGGTCGGCGCCCGAGGCGGCGCGCGCTCGCCGGGGTCGAGTCGAGTCAAGTCAAGTCGTCGAGTCGAGTCCGGGTCCACTGTCCAACGCCCGTCGTCCAACGCCCGTCGTCCAACGTCCAACGCCTGCCGTCCGACGCCCGTCGTCCAGCGCGGCTCGTCGTCTTCGAACGTGGCTCGTCGTCCCTACTCCCGCGTCACCCGCACCCGGTAGTCCCCCTTGAGGTCGGCGGACGTCACGTCGATGCGGAGGCCGGCCTTGGGGTCCTTGAACGTCTGGCCCGGGGAGAAGGCGGCGTCGGAGAGTTCCGCCTCGACGTTGGGGCTGTGGGTGCAGCCGCCGGAGTCGCGGTGCGCGTCGTAGACCGTGATGGGGCCGCGGCCGGTGTCGACGTTCGCGTCGACCTTGTAGATGAGGACGCCCGGCTGGCAGACCCCCTCGTCGTTCCCCTCGCGCATGCGCAGTTCGAGGGCGTAGACGGTGCCGTTGGCGAGGGGGACGAAGACCATTTTGGGGCCGCCCTTGCGCTCCAGCGGGGTCAGCGTGTACTCGGCGGAGCCCCGTTTCGGCGCGCAGCTCACCTGGCTCGGGTCCAGCCAGCCCAGTTTCCATTTGTGCCAGCCGAGCAGGTCGTTGTCGACGCCCCAGTCCTCGCTCATGATGTCCCAGTGGCCCACCGCGCCCCCGCCGTCCTGGGTGTAGAGGTCGGGGAGGCCGAAGACGTGGCCGTTCTCGTGGGGGAGCACGCGGTAGCCGGTGTGGTCGTAGGAGCCGGAGCCGTCGTCCTGGCGGGAGAAGACGAAGGACGCGTTCCCTATGGGGACGCCGTCGGCGACCGGGGCGTCCAGGTTGCCCGCGAAGGTCACGGAGAGCACGGTGTCCAGGGCGGAGGGGCCGGCGTTCGGGGTCATCAGCACGTTGAGCAGGTCGTAGTCCCGGAAGTTCACCATCGGGTCGGCCGCTTTGACTATGTCCTGGACCAGATCGCGATAGCCGGGGTCGAAGGCGGCGCCGCGTTCTATGCCGTAGTCCTTGAACGGTTTCGGCATGCGCAGCCAGTGGGCTATCGGGGTCTCCGGGCGGTAGTCGAGGCGCCCGTACGAAGCGGTGCGGTACCAGTTCTGCGTCTGCGGGAAGAACTCGTGGAAGCGGTCGAGCGCCGTGCCCTCGCCGGGTGCGTCCGAGAAGTCGATCATCAGGGTCAGCGCGTGCACGGTGCCGGTGGAGCGGGCGTAGCCGCTGGCCGTGGGCACGCCCTCCGTCATCTGTACGGTGCTGGCGCCGCTGATCATGCAGGGTGCGAGGGCGGGATAGCGGGCCAATGACGCCGCGCCGGCCCCTGTCCCCGACGCACCCTCGGTGAGGTGCGCGGCGTCCGACGACGTGCAGACCGCGAGGGTCAGTACGGCGACGGACGCCAGGGCGGCCGCGCGGCGCTTGCGTATCCGGCGGCGGGGCGGTGGCGGCTGCATGCGTGGCCCTTTCGCTCCAGGCGGCCACCGGTTCGCCATGGCGGCCACCGGTCTCCGGTTGCACCCTTTCGATCACCCTGTGTCACGGGGGCGTGGGGTGCGCGCTGGGGCGGTCCACTCGTGCGACGAACGCTCCGGTCGTGGGAACGGGCAGGGCCAGGTGGGTGCGCGCGGGTGGTGGTGCGCGGAGGGGGGTCCCGCCCCGCCCCGCCTCGCCCCGGCTGCCGGGGGCTGACGCCGGTGGCTGGGGCGGCTTCCGGGGGTCGGCTCCGGCTGTCGGGGGTCGGCTCGGGATGCCGGGGGTCGGCTCCGGCGGCCGGGCCGGCTCTGGCTGTCGGGGCGGCCCGTACGCACCACGGCGATCTCTGAGGAGGGCGGGGTCGGGGCGGCCGCGCGAGCGAGACACGCGAGACTCCTGAGACGCGCGATACTTCCGGGACGCCCGAAACCTCCAAGGCGTCGCACTGTGACCCAGGTCACTGGAAAACTCTCGGGGTGCGGGAAATATCTGGGGACGTCTTCCCCGTTTACACCTGTGTCCGGCCGAAGCGGGGAACCTCTCCCCGGATCGAGCCGGGCGCCCGCCCCAGGCGCCCCACCGCCGACCGACCCTTTGACCCAGACCACTTGAGGAGTACGCCGTGCAGGCCGCGACCACCGTGCATCCCGTACCGCGCAAGGCGACCCGGCTCCGCGCCGACGCCCTGCGCAACCGGGAGCGGATCGTCGCCGCCGCCCGGGAGATGCTCGTCGAGCACGGACCCGAGGTCCCGCTCGACGAGATCGCCCGGCGGGCCGGCGTCGGCAACGCCACCCTGTACCGCAACTTCCCGGACCGCGACGCCCTCGCCCGCGAGGTCGTCTGCTCCGTCATGGACCGCACGGCCCAGGCCGCCGAGCAGGCGCTCGCCGAGACCGGCGACGCGTTCGAGGCGCTGTCGCGCTTCGTGCACGTCGCCGCCGACGAGCGGGTCAGCGCGCTGTGCCCGATGATCTCCAGCGCATTCGACCGCAGCCACCCCGACCTGGAGGCGGCGCGCGAACGGTGCGAACGCCTCGTCGAGGAGGTCATGGACCGCGCCAGGGCGGCCGGGCAGCTCCGTCCCGACGTGGGCGTCGGCGACCTGCTGATCGCCGTGTCCCAGCTCAGCCGGCCCCCGGCAGGCACCGGCTGTCCCAGCCTCGACCGCTTCGTCCACCGTCACCTGCAACTGTTCCTGGACGGGCTCCGGGCCCCGGCCCGTTCCGTCCTCCCGGGTACGGCCACGACCATGGAGGACCTCCGCCGGGCTTGACCGGCCCCCACCTGACCGACCGATACTCACCGACCGACAGCCAGCCGACGTTCGAGCGGCAGCCGCCTCAGTCCGCCGACCAGGCGGTCGGCCAGGCCGCCGATCAGCACCCCGTCAGCGCACCCCGTCAGCGAGCCGCGCTCAGCAGTCGCGCGGCGCTGATCGGCCGCCGCGGGTCGCCGCCGACCGCCGCCCGTCCGATCGGCGCCGGGACGGACCGACCGTCGGCCGACCGCCGGGCAGTGCGAACGAACGCCTGCCCGCCGCCCCTTATCTGCCCTTTTTAGTTCACTTTCGCTTCTTCAACGCTGATGAAGCTCTCCCTCACCGCATCAGAAGTGGGTATCCCCATGTCCGCATCAGCCGCACAAGCTCCCGGCGTCCTGGAGAAGCCAGTGGACGCCAACCGCTGGAAGGCGCTCGTCTTCATCGCGCTCGCCCAGTTGATGGTCGTCCTCGACGCGACCATCGTGAACATCGCCCTGCCCTCCGCCCAGCGTGACCTGGGCATCTCCGACGGCAACCGGCAGTGGGTCGTCACCGCGTACGCCCTCGCCTTCGGCGGGCTGCTGCTCTTCGGCGGCCGGATCGCCGACCTGTGGGGCCGCAAGCGCGCCTTCGTGACCGGTCTGATCGGCTTCGCCGCGGCCTCCGCGCTGGGCGGCACGGCCACGACCGGCGCGATGATGTTCGGCGCCCGCGCGCTCCAGGGCGCCTTCGGCGCACTGCTCGCGCCCGCCGCGCTCTCCCTGCTCGCGGTGACGTTCACCGACGCCAAGGAGCGCGCCAAGGCGTTCGGCATCTACGGCGCCATCGCCGGCGGCGGCGGCGCCGTCGGGCTGATCCTCGGCGGCTTCCTCACCGAGTACCTGGACTGGCGCTGGACGTTCTTCGTGAACATCCCGTTCGCTGTCGTCGCCGCGATCGGCGCGTTCTCCGTCATCCGCGAGCCCGCCGGCGGCCGTAACCGCTCGCCGCTCGACATCCCGGGCGTGATCCTGTCCACCCTCGGCCTGGTCTCCCTCGTGTACGGCTTCACCCGCGCCGAGACCGACGGCTGGAGCGACGCCGTGACCGTCTCTATGTTCGTCGCGTCCGCCGTACTGCTGGCCGCCTTCGTGCTGGTCGAGTCCAAGACGCGGGCGCCGCTGCTGCCGCTGCGCGTGGTCACCGAGCGCAACCGCGGCGGCGTCTACCTCTCGCTGGGCCTGGCGATCATCGGCATGTTCGGCCTGTTCCTCTTCCTCACCTACTACCTCCAGGTCGTGCGGGGCTACTCGCCGGTCAAGACCGGCTTCGCCTTCCTCCCGATGGTCGCGGGCATGATCACCGGCTCCACGCAGATCGGCGCCCGCCTGATGACCCGGGTCCCGGCGCGGGCGCTGATGGGTCCCGGCTTCCTGGTCGCGTCCGTCGGCATGCTGCTGCTGTCCCAGCTCGGGATCGACTCCTCCTACCCGGCGCTGCTGCTCCCCGCGATGCTGCTGCTCGGCCTCGGCATGGGCACGGCGTTCATGCCGGCGATGTCCCTGGCCACGCTGGGCGTCCAGCCGCGCGACGCGGGCGTCGCCTCCGCGATGGTCAACACCTCGCAGCAGGTGGGCGGCGCCATCGGCACGGCGCTGCTGAACACGATCGCCTCCTCCGCGACGGCCGCCTACATCAAGGACCACATCGCGGCCGCCGGCGCCGCCCGGCCCGCTCAGCGGCTGGTCCAGCTCCAGGGCCTGGTGCACGGCTACACCCAGGCCATCTGGCTCGCCGTCGGCATCCTGGCCCTGGCCGGGGTCATCGCGCTGACGCTCGTCACCGCGGGCCGTCCGGGCGGCACCAAGAGGGCCGGTTCCGACTCCGGCGCGGAGTCCGCCTCCGGCGAGGAGGCCGAGGACGCGGTGGCGCTGCCGGTCATCGCGCACTGAGCGCCGCACCGGTCACCGCGGTCCGCGCGGCCGCCATACCGGACACTGCGGTCCGCGCGGCCGCCATACCGGACACTGCGGTCCGCGCGGCCGCCATACCGGACACTGCGGTCCGCGCGGCCGCCGTACCGGTCACCGCGGTCCGCTCGGCCGCCGTGCCGGTCACCGCGGCCTGAGCCCCGTCCCGGTCACCACGGCCTGCGCGCGGGACCGGTCACCGCGGTCTGAACACCGGCCTGCCCTGGCTGCCGCTCAGCGGAGCCAGGGCAGGTCGGCGCCCGCTTCGTTCGGCTGAAGTCCCTCGGCGACGATCTGCATGATCTCGCCGAGGGACTTCTGCTGTTCCGGGCTGAGCCGGTCGAACAGCGCCTGGCGGACCGCGGCCACGTGGCCCGGCGCGGTGCGCCGCAGCACGTCGAGCCCCTCGTCCGTGAGCACCGCGAACTGCCCCCGCTTGTCCGCGGGGCAGTCCTCGCGGCGCACCCAGCCGTTCTTCTCCAGGCGGGCGACGGCGTGCGAGAGGCGGGAACGGGTGATCTTGGCGTCCATGGCCAGCTCGGTCATCCGCAGCCTCCGGCGCGGGGCCTCGGCGAGCTTGACGAGCAGGCCGTAGTAGATGTGCGGCATGCCCGCGTCGCGTTGGAGCTGCCGGTCCAGGTGGTCTTCCAGAAGCGTGGTCGCGTGCAGGTAGGAGCGCCAGACGCGCTGCTCCTCGGCGGTGAGCCACCGGGGGGCCTCGGCCGTGGGCGCGGCGGGGGCGTGCTGCGACGGCGCGGAGGAACGGGGTGCGCCGGGCGCGTCGTGGACGCCGGGGGCGCCGGTGGAGCGGGAGGAAGCCGAAGAGGGGGATGCCGTGTCCATGAGTTCACTGTACGAGAGCTTCCTTGAATGTTGAACGAAAAACCGTTCGGGCGTATTCTCGACCGCAGAGAGCTTTAGAGTTCAAGCAAGTCGCCAAGCTGGCGAGTCAGCCAGTCAGCAGGTTCGTCAGCCAGCGAGCAAGCCCGTCAGCAAGCCCGTCAGGCCCGACCGGAGTCCGCAGGGAGCCGCCGCCATGTCCGTCACCGCCCCGGAGCGCATGCCCGCCCTCTACCTCAGCCACGGAGCGCCGCCCCTGGCGGACGACGCCCTCTGGACCGGCCAGCTCGCCGCCTGGTCGGCGGCCCTGCCGCGCCCCACGGCGATCCTCGTCGTCTCCGCCCACTGGGAGGAGGCCCCCCTCGCCCTCGGCGCCACCGCGACCGTCCCCCTCGTCTACGACTTCTGGGGCTTCCCCGAGCGCTACTACCAGGTGACGTATGCCGCCCCCGGCGCCCCCGACCTCGCCGAGCGCGTGCGCAAGGCGCTGCGCGGCCCCGGCACGCCCGTGCAGGACGTGCCCGACCGCGGCCTCGACCACGGCGCCTACGTCCCGCTCCTGGAGATGTTCCCGGCCGCGGACATCCCCGTGCTCCAGGTCTCCATGCCGACCCTGGACCCCGTACGGCTCATGGACATCGGCCGCAGGCTGGCGCCGCTGCGCGACGAGGGCGTCCTGATCGTCGGCTCCGGGTTCTTCACCCACAACCTGGCCGCGCTGCGGCACACGGGCGAGGGTGTGCCGAGCTGGTCGTCGGAGTTCGACGACTGGGGGCGGCGCGCTCTGGAGGCCCGGGACTGGGACGCCCTGCTGGACTTCCTGGACAAGGCGCCGGCCGGACGGTACGCCCACCCGCGCACCGAGCATTTCGCGCCGCTGTTCGTGACCATGGGCGCGGCGGAGGCCGGCGGCGAGCTGGACGCGCAGAAGTCGGTGATCGACGGCTTCTGGATGGGAATGGCGAAGCGGTCGGTGCAGTTCGGCTGAGGTGCGGTCCGGCTGAGACGCAGGTCGGCCGAGGTGCGGTCCGGCTGAGACGCAGGTCGGCCGAGGTGCGGTCCGCTGAGGCGCCGTCCGGCTGACGTGCGGTGCGGCAGAGGTGCGCTCCGGCCGGCGTGCGGTGTGATGAGGCGCTGGGGCGCTGGGGTGCTGCGGTGCTGTGCGGCGCCCGTGTGGGGCCGCGGTGTGGAGAGCCTGGGAACCTCCTGGGACTTCCGGTTTGCGGCAACCGTTCGCCGGTACCGGCCCTCTTAAGGGGAGGGGGTGGACGGCATATGGCCGAAGGCGGCGCCGCTCTGCGGCGCGGGTCGCGGCGCCGGGGCGCGAAAGGCTGCTGCATCAGTGTGACGGGCGTCTCAGCGACGGGTCGAACGGCGGCTCGCGGGCAGGTGACAAGGGTGTGCGGAACGTGGCTCGCCCCCACCCTGACCTGGGCGTCCGCCCCGGCGGCCGAAGCGTTCCGCGCGGTGCGGGACGGCAGGATACTGCATGATCAGAAAAATCGGCGGGCGGGTTGGGAATTGTGTCCGGATTCCAGTCGTTGTTTCCCTTGGATGCGGGCACACGAGGAGAGTTCCAGAGACTCCGTAATCCAGTGCCGAGTGTCCAAGGACCACCCGCTGATCCACCATCGCAAGGGAGCACGCATGGCAACCCGTGCCGTCGCCCGTCGTCAGTCCGCCTCCGGCGAGACGGCCGAAGCGGCAAGCAGTGTTCGCGCCCGCGGCGGCGAGATCGCCGACCGCGACCTGGTCGGCATGTATCTCGACGAGATAGCGCGCACGCCGCTGCTGGACGCCGCCAAGGAGGTCGAGCTGTCCCAGGTCATCGAGGCCGGTGTGTTCGCGCAGCAGATCCTCGACGGATGCGAGGAGTCCAGGGCGGACGCCAGCCGGGACGAGCTGGAGTCCCTGGTGGCCGAGAGCGAGCGGGCCAAGGACGTCTTCATCCGCTCCAACCTGCGCCTGGTCGTCGCGGTGGCCCGCCGCTACCCGCGCAGCGGCCTGCCGCTCCTCGACCTGATCCAGGAGGGCAACGCCGGTCTGGTGCGCGCGGTGGAGAAGTTCGACTACCGCAAGGGCTTCAAGTTCTCGACGTACGCGACCTGGTGGATACGCCAGGCGATCACGCGCTCGATCGCGGACCAGTCCCGCACGATCCGGCTGCCCGTCCACCTGGTGGAGGAGCTGGGCCGCATCCGACGTGTGCAGCGCGAGTTCAACCGTGAGAACGGCCGCGAGCCGGAGCCCACGGAGATCGCCGCGGAGCTGGGCTCCACGCCGGAGCGGATCGCCGACGTGCTCGACTGGGCCCGCGACCCGGTCTCGCTGAACATGGCGGTGGACGACGAGGGCGAGACCCAGTTCGGCGACCTCCTGGAGGACACCTCCGCGGTGTCGCCCGAGCAGTCGGTCCTGACCCTGCTGCGCAGCGAGGAGCTGGACGACCTGATCGGCCGTCTCGACCAGCGCACGGCCTCGATCATCAAGATGCGGTACGGCATCGAGGACGGCCGGGAGCGCACGCTGACCGAGGTCGGCAAGGAGCACGGCCTGACGCGCGAGCGCATCCGCCAGATCGAGAAGCACGCGCTGCTGGAGCTGAAGAAGCTGGCTCACGCGACGGGCTTCGACGCGGCGGCCTGATCCTGCGGCCTTAGCTGGCGGCCTGATCCACTGGCCTCATCGGCGAGCGGCCTCACCGGCGGGTTGACCGACCGGGCGCTTCGCACGGGGGCGTGCCGTGCCCGGGGCCGGGCGGGGCGGGGCAGGTGCTTCACGCGGGCGACGGCGCCCGGTGCGAGGCTGGCGCGGGTGCTTCACGCGGGCGGCGCGCCCGGTGCGAGGCGGGCGCGGGTGAGTGCGAGGGCGCGGAACGGCGTGCGCCCGGTGGCGAAAGACCGCGCGAACATGGCTGTGTACCGCCGCTTCAACCGACGGCGGCCCGGGAAAAACCCTCCCGGGCCCGGCTGAGGAATCCGGCCGGACGCCCGAGGCGATCCGTCGTCGCGGGCTGTCGCCTCGTACAGTTGCCGTGCGCGGGAGACCCGGCCGCGAGCCGCGTCTCACGCCACAGCACGGTATCCGCGCGGCACGTCCCGCGGATCCACGAACCACGTCCCGACGCAACTCCCCCCCGGCGCCGGGACCTCCCGCGAGCCGGGCTCCGGCGCCACTCCCCCCGGGTGCCGGAGCCCGGCTCCCTTTCGTCCGCGTCTCCGCGCCGCCCCGCGTCCGCTTCCGTCCGGAGTCCCGGCGGGGGACCTGTCCTCGCGCCGGAGGGCGGGCCACCCCGAACCTGAACCCCGGGGTGGCCCGCCCGGACGGCAGATTCTGCCACAGGGCCCGGCCCGCCGACGCGGTCAGCGGCCGTTCGCCGCCCGGGTCAGGCGTTCCCCCAAGCGCCCCACGCACTCGGCCAGTTCGGCCGGTTCGTGCACTGTGAAGTCGTATCCCGTCAGGGCCAGCCGGGCGGCGAGCCAGTCCATCGACTCCCCGACCGAGGCCCGCACCCGGCACTCCCCGCCCGGCAGCGGCTCCGGGGCGCCGAGCCAGCCGGGCAGGCGCCGCGCGACCGCCTCCGCCGGCGCCGCGAACGTCACCGTGAGCGTGTACGTCTCCTGCCTGCGCTGCATCGACTGCCGCAGGTACTCCGCCGCGCTGCCCGTGGGCAGCTCCCGTGGGGCGAACCGCGCGCCCGTGGCCAACGGCTCGCTCACCCGGTCCATCCGGAACGTGCGCCAGTCCGCCCGGTCCAGGTCGTACGCCACGAGGTACCAGCGCCGCCCGGTCGACACCAGGCGATAGGGCTCGGTCTGCCGTCGGCTGTCGGTCCCGTCCCCGGCCCGGTAGGCGAACCGCAGCCGTTCCTGCCCGGCGATGGCCGAGGCCATCACGGTCAGCGTCTCCGGTGCGACGCTCGCCGCGTCCCCGCTGACCAGCGGGGTCGTCGCGGCCTGGAGGGTGGAGACGCGGCGGCGCAGCCGGGACGGCAGCACCTGCTCCAGCTTGGCCAGTGCCCGCACCGACGCCTCGTCCAGGCCCTCGATCGCGTGCCCGGCGCCCGCCCGCAGGCCGACCGCTATCGCCACCGCCTCCTCGTCGTCGAGGAGCAGCGGGGGCATCGCCTTGCCCGCGACCAGCCGGTAACCGCCGTCGGCGCCCATGGTCGCCTGCACTGGATAGCCCAGCTCGCGGAGTCGGTCGACGTCCCGCCGCACGGTGCGCCGGGACACCCCGAGCCGGTCGGCCAGCTCGCCGCCGGGCCACTCGCGGGGCGTCTGGAGCAGGGAGAGGAGCTGGAGGAGCCGGGCCGGAGTGTCCGTCGTCATACGTCCGAGGATGCCGCAGATGTAGGACACGCTCTGACCTACACCCGACCTAGTGTGCCTGCATGACCTCCAGCGAAACCCCAGTCAGCAGTGCGGCGCAAGCCCCCGGCGACCCGGCGCGGGCAGCCGACCGCCGCCGCTGGTTCGCGCTGGCGATCGTGATGACCGCGGCCTTCATGGACCTCGTGGACGTGACGATCGTCAACATCGCGATCCCCTCCATCCAGCGGGACGCGGGCGCGTCCTTCAGCCAGATCCAGTGGATCACCGCCGGTTACGCGCTCGCCTTCGCGGCCGGGCTGATCACCGGCGGCCGGCTCGGCGACATCCACGGCCGCAAGCGGGTGTTCCTCATCGGCATCGGAGGGTTCACCGTCGCCTCCGCCCTGTGCGGCTTCGCGGTCGACCCGAGCATGCTGGTGGCCTCCCGCATACTCCAGGGCGGCATGGCGGCGCTGATGGTCCCGCAGGTGCTGTCGATCGTGCACGCCACCTTCCCGGCGCACGAGCGGGGCAAGGTCTTCGGCCTGTTCGGCGCGATCGTCGGCCTGGGCGCGGTCTCCGGCCCGCTGCTCGGCGCCCTGCTGACCGAGTGGAACCTCTTCGGCCTCGAATGGCGGCCGATCTTCCTGATCAACCTGCCGGTGGGCGCCGTCGCCCTGCTGCTGGGCAGCCGCTTCATCGCCGAGTCCAAGGCGCCGCGCGCGCTGAAACTGGACCTGGTGGGCGTGGGCCTGGTGACGCTCGGCCTGCTGATGCTGCTGTACCCGCTGACCCGCGGCCGCGAGCTGGGCTGGCCGCTGTGGGGGTACCTGTCGATGGCGGGTTCCCTGCTGGTCCTCGCGGTGCTCGTGGCCTACGAGCGGCGCAAGGCGGCGCGGGACGGCTCCCCGCTGATCGAGCTGTCGCTGTTCCGGGTCAAGAGCTTCGCGGCGGGCGTGGCGGTGCAGACCGTCTTCGGCGTCGCGCTGGGCGTGTTCTTCCTGACCTGGACCCTGTACATGCAGATCGGCCTCGGCTGGAGCCCGCTGCGGGCGGGCCTGACGGGCGTGCCGTTCTCGATCGCGGTGTCGGCGGCGGCCGGGATGTCGGTGCAGATGCTGGTGCCGCGCTTCGGCCGCAAGGTGCTCCAGGCGGGCGCGCTGCTGATGGCCGTCGGCGTGCTGCTCTACATCGGCGAGTCCGAGCGGTACGGACTGCGCATCGCCTCCTGGCAGATGGCGCTGCCGCTGGTCGTCATGGGCCTGGGCATGGGCCTGATCGTCGCCCCGCTGACCGACGCGGTGCTCTCCGAGGTGCCGCGCGAGCACGCCGGCTCGGCGTCCGGGCTGATCAACACCGTGCAGCAGATGGGCAACGCGCTGGGACTCGGCCTGGTGTCGGTGGTGTTCTTCGGCGTGATCGGCGACCGGCTGACCCCGGCCCAGGTCGGCCCGGCGTTCGTCCACGCCTTCCAGCACGCGCTGGTCTACGTGACCGCGGTGCTCGCCGTCATCTTCGTCCTGATGTCCGCCCTGCCCCGGCGCCCGGCCCAGCACGTCGAGGGCGGCGGCGACACCGGCGCCGACGCGGCGCAGACGGCGGACGGTGCGGCGCCTGCGCGGCAGGGCGAACTGGTGGCCTGATCCGGAGACGGTCGGCGGACCGCATCTCGGGGCGGTCAGCCGTCAGCGGTCAGCCGTCAGCCGTCAGCGGTCAGCGGTCAGCGGTCAGCGGTCAGCCGTCAGCGGTCATCGGATGAGGCGTGGGCCCGGCACCGGAAGGTGTGCCGGGCCTACGTCGTTTCCCCCGCCCGTGCCGCCCCCCCCGGAAGTCCGTTCACGCCCGCTTGGTTTCTGATCCCGTTTACTTTCCACACGGTCGGGCGTACTCTCCGGGGAAACCACACGTTCGGGCACGGTTCGGAGGTAAGCGGGCATGTACGCACCGGAGCGGCAGCAGGAGATCCTCCGGCTCGCCCGGGACGGCGGCCGGGTGGACGTCGTGTCGCTCGCCGAGGAGTTCCAGGTGACGGCGGAGACCATCCGCCGCGACCTCAAGGCCCTCGACCGCGCCGGCCTGCTGCGCCGGGTGCACGGCGGTGCGCTTCCGGCCGGACGCCTGGACTTCGAGCCGGACCTCACCGAGCGCGAGTCCACGGCGGCCGACGAGAAGGACCGCATCGCCAAGGCGGCCCTCGCCGAACTGCCCGCCGAGGGCACGGTGATCCTCGACGCCGGCACGACGGTGGCCCGCTTCGCCGCCGTCCTGCCCTTGGAGGCCGAGATCACCATCGTCACCCACGCGCTGCCGATCGCGGCCCGCCTCGCCGACCACCCCGGCCTCCAGCTCCACCTCGTCGGCGGCCGCGTGCGGCACCGCACGCGAGCGGCGGTGGACGCCTGGGCGCTCAGGGCGTACGGCGAGATCCGCGCCGACGTGCTGTTCGTCGCCGCCAACGGCTTCTCCGCCGCCCACGGTCTGACCACCCCCGATCTCGCGGAAGCGGCGGTGAAGCGCGCGGCGATCGCCGCCGCCCGCCGCGTGGTGCTGCTCGCCGACTCCGCCAAGCACGGCCAGGAGCACTTCGCCCGCTTCGGGGACCTGAGCGACGTGGACCTGCTGATCACCGACAGCGGGCTGAGCCCCGAGGACGCCGCCGCCCTCGGGTGCGGCGGCACGGAAGTAGTACGCGCATGATCGTCACCGTCACCCCCAACCCTTCGCTGGACCGCACCTACGAAGTCCCCCGCCTCGACCGCGGCGGAGTCGTCCGCGCCTCCGGCGAACGCGTGGACCCGGGCGGCAAGGGCGTGAACGTCTCGCGCGCCGTCGCCGCCGCGGGCCGCCGCACGGTCGCGGTGCTGCCCCTCGGCGGCGCGCCGGGCGCTCTCGTCGCGGAACTGCTCGACGCACAGGGCATCGAGGTCGCGCCGGTCCCCGTGGCCGGCGCCACCCGGTCCAACATCGCGCTCGCCGAGGCCGACGGCGTCCTGACGAAGATCAACGCCCCCGGCCCGCAGCTCGGCCCGCCGGAGCGGGAACTGCTCCTGGAGACCGTGCGCCTGACCTCGCGCGGCGCCGACTGGATCGCCTGCTGCGGCAGCCTGCCCCGCGGCCTCGCGCCCTCCTGGTACGCCGACCTGGTCGCCGGGGCGCACGCCGCCGGGGGCCGCATCGCCCTGGACACCTCCGGGCCCGCCCTGCTCCAGGCGCTGCGCGAGGGCCCGGACGTGGTCAAGCCCAACGCCGCGGAACTCGCCGAGGCCGTCGGGCGCCCCCTGGCGACGGTGGGCGACGCGCTGAAGGCGGCCGAGGAACTGCGCGCCCTGGGCGCCCGCACCGTGCTGGCGAGCCTGGGCGCCGACGGCCAGCTCCTGGTGGAGGACACGGGCGTCTGGTTCGGCAGCGCGCGCGTCGACGCGGTCCGCAGCAACGTCGGCGCCGGCGACTCCTCGCTCGCGGGGTTCCTGATCGCGGGCGGCTCCGGCCCCCGGGCCCTGGCCTCCGCGGTCGCGCACGGCGCCGCGGCGGTCGGACTGCCCGGCAGCGTGATGCCGACGCCGGACGACCTGGACCCGGGCGCGGTGACGGTCACCGCGGACGTCCCGGCCGACCGCCTCCTGACGGAGCCGGCCCCGTGACCGCCCGCCGCGCCGCCCCCGCGCGCCGTTCCCTCTCCGGCCCCTCAGCGCCCTCCGCCCCTTCAGCCCTCTTCACCGCTCCCCACCGAGCCGCCGTCCCCACGGTCCGCTCGTGCGCCACCCCCGGCCCTGCTGCCACCCCCCGCGTCACCCCCGTTCCCGTCCCCACCCCCGCCCCTCCCCATCACGGGGCGATACGCGTGCGAAGGAGCCCGCGATGAGCGAGATGATCACCGCGGACCTGGTCGATCTCGACCTGTCCGCCGACACCAAGGAAGCGGCGGCGCGCGCGCTCGCCGAGCGGATGGCGGCCCAAGGGCGGGTGACCGACCTGGAGGGCTTCCTCGCCGACGTCGCCGCCCGCGAGGCGCAGACGCCGACCGGCCTCGACGGCGGCATCGGCATCCCGCACTGCCGCAGCGCTCACGTCACCGAGCCGACGCTCGCCTTCGGGCGCAGCGCCGCCGGCATCGACTTCGGCGCCCCGGACGGCCCGGCCGACCTGGTGTTCCTGATCGCCGCTCCGGCCGGCGCCGACGACGCCCACCTGACGATCCTGTCCTCGCTGGCGCGGAAGCTGATGAACGCCGAGTTCACCGGCGCGCTGCGCGCGGTGGACGACGCCGGGCGCGCGGCGGCCCTCATCCGCGGCGACGCGACGCCGACGGAGGAACCGGCCGCCGACGTCCCGGCCCCCACCCCGGCCGTCGCCTCGGCCGCGACGTCAGCCCCGACGTCGGCCGGGACTCCCGCCGAGGCGCCGTCCCCGGATGCGAGCGCGTCGGCCGGCGCCGCTACGAACACTGCTCCCGCAGACACCGCCACCGCAGGCGCCGACACGGACACCGCCCCCGCGGGCGCCGTACCCACCGCAGACTCCGCCGCGACGCCGGGAGCGGCCTCTCCCGGCGCCGCGGCGGGTACCACCACGAGGCCCGGCGCCCCGGCGACCGCCGCGGGCGACCGCCCCTTCCGCATCGTCGCCGTCACCTCCTGCCCCACCGGCATCGCCCACACCTACATGGCGGCCGAGTCGCTGGAGAACGCCGGACGCGAGGCGGGCGTCGAGGTGACCGTCGAGACGCAGGGCTCGGCCGGCTTCACCCGGCTCGACCCGGCGGTGATCGCGGCGGCGGACGGCGTGATCTTCGCGCACGACGTCCCCGTGCGCGACAAGGACCGCTTCGCCGGGAAGCCGACCGTCGACGTCGGCGTCAAGGCGGGCATCAACCGGCCCGCCGAACTGATCGGCGAGGTGCGGCAGAAGGCCGCGCGCGGCGAGGCGACCGCCCCGGCGGCGTCCGGCGCGAGCCCGGTCGAACGGTCCGGCGAGGCGGGCGAGGGGTATGGGACCAAGCTGCGCAAGTGGCTGATGTCCGGCGTTAGTTACATGGTCCCGTTCGTCGCGGCGGGCGGTCTGCTGATCGCCCTGGGCTTCGCGATCGGCGGCTACCGCATCAACAAGGCGCCCTCCGTCGTGGACCACTTCATATGGAGCCAGGGCGATAGCTGGGCGGCCCTGCTGTTCCAGATCGGCGGGGTGGCCTTCGCCTTCCTGGTCCCGGTCCTGGCCGGCTACATCGCCTACGGCATGGCGGACCGCCCCGGACTCGTGCCCGGCTTCGTCGGCGGCTCGATCGCCCTCACCGTCAACGCGGGCTTCCTCGGCGGTCTCGCGGCCGGCCTGATCGCCGGCGGCGTGGTGATGGGAGTCCAGAGGGTGCGGATCCCCGCCGCGCTGCGCGGCATCATGCCGGTGGTGGTGATCCCGCTGATCTCCTCGGCGGTGGTCGGCTTCCTGATGTTCGTGGTCATCGGCAAGCCCATCGCCGCCGCGCAGAAGGCGATGACCGACTGGCTGAACGGCCTCACCGGCTCCAACGCCGTCCTGCTCGGCGCGCTGCTCGGCCTGATGATGTGCTTCGACCTCGGCGGCCCGGTCAACAAGGTCGCCTACACCTTCGCCACCGCCGGAATCGCGGTGTCCGACCCGAGCGACTCCGCGATGAAGATCATGGCGGCGGTGATGGCGGCGGGCATGGTGCCTCCGCTGGCGATGGCCCTGGCCACGACCGTGCGCGGCAGGCTGTTCACCCGCGCCGAGCGCGAGAACGGCAAGGCGGCCTGGGTGCTGGGCGCCTCCTTCATCTCCGAGGGCGCGATCCCGTTCGCGGCGGCCGACCCGCTGCGCGTCATCCCCGCCTCCATGGTCGGCGGCGCGCTCACCGGCGCCCTGTCGATGATCTTCGGCGCCACGCTGCGCGCCCCGCACGGCGGCGTCTTCGTGGTCCCGCTGATCGGCAACCCCTTCCTCTACCTGATCGCCATCGCGGCCGGCGTGTGCGCGACGACCGCGCTGGTCGTCGTCCTCAAGTCGCTGCGCAAGCCCGCCGAGGGCGGCGCGGCCGGGGACGCGGCCGGCAGCGGGGCGAGCGGCCAGGACGCCCCGGCCGGGTCGGCGGAGCGCAAGCACCCGGTGGCGGCCTGATCCGGAACGCGCAGATCAAGCGCCTTTGCGGTGCGATGAGTAGTTCACGTCACCTGCGAGGTACGTCACGGTCCGGGGCCCACGCCCCGGACCGTGGTGTTCACTTGAGGCATGCCTGACCACGTCTCGACCGTCATGTGGCTCGGCGTGGCCATACCCGCCGTCTTGATGGCCGCCAGCGCCGTCGCCCTCGCCGGCTACCGGTACGGTCTGCGCTTCGAGCTCCGCCGCCGCCAGCCCGTCGCCTCCACGGTCATACCGCCGCAGCGCGGCTCCGGCCCGCACCGGGAGTACGTCGAGCTGACCCCGGCCGAGCGCGCCGCCTTCGCCGGACTGATGCGCCAGCTCGGCAACGGCCGCTGAACGCCCGCCGGGACCGTCACGCCCGCCGGGACCTCTGGGACCGCCACGCCCCCCGGGACCTTCACGACCTCCGGGACCGCTACGCCCGCCGCGGCGGCCCGCCGTCGCCCGGCTCACCGCACCCCCGCGCCGACCCGGCTTCAGCGCACCTGCGCCGACGGGCTCACCGCACCTGCGCCGCCGGGCTCACCGCCCCCGCCGCCGCCCGGCTCAGCTCACTCGCGCCGCCCGGTCCTCCATGGCGTTTCGGGCCGCGTCCTCCGTGGCGTAGACCTCGCACATGTGGCGCCCGTCGGGAGTCGCCGTGTGCTCGACCTCCCACAGCGACGTCTCCCTGCCGTCCCCCAGCAGGAACGCGTGCTCGTAGAGCGAGAAGCACAGGCCGGTGCGGCCCGCGCGGCACGGGCGGCCGAACGCCTGCGTGATCCGGTGCCCGCACGCGGCCTCCAGCACGGCGGCGACGTCCGCGCCCGGCCGGTCCGCGTTCTCCGCGCGCCGCAGCAGACGGCGCGCGTGGTCGGCCGAGGCGTCGGGGGCGTAGGCGCGCGGGATCTCGGGCATGGAAGAGAGCGAGGAGAGCAGCGACGGCGGCGGCAGTTCCAGCTCCGGGGCGTCCGACGGCAGCGGCAGCCGGACGGTGGCCGCGCGCAGCTCCTCCTCGTCGACGTACAGCTCGTGCTGCGGCTCGCCGGTGAGGGCGGTGTTGTGCACCAGCTCCCACAGGGTCAGCGCCGAGCCGTCGGCGAGCAGCCAGGTGTGCCGGTAGGTCTCGCGGTGCAGCCCGGCGCTGTGCATCGCCGAGTGCAGCGAGCCGTCGTAGGCCAGCGCCGACTCCATGGGCCGCAGGGCCTCGTCGGGCAGCTCGAAGGAGTTCAGGGCGCGGCCGAGGAGCCGCGCGAGGCGCTCCTCGGGGGACTGGGTCGACTCGCGTGGCTCGTGCGCCGCCGTCTCGTACGGAACGCTCAAGGCTTCTCCCGGCGTTGCTGCATGTCACCTGGTGGGTGCATACCGTAGCCCCTCGGTCGGCCGTCGTCTCCGGGAACGGGGAAAAGAACCGGAAAAGACCCGGAGATCTCGGCCGACCCGGGCCGGCGGGGAAGCCGTCGCCCAGCGAACGCCCAGGCCGCGTGGGGAGTTCCCCGCGCGGCCCCCGCCCGTGCCGCGGCGCCCTGCCCGTCGGGAAGCGCGCGGCTCACCGAGGGGCGGGGGACCGCGGCACGGTCACAGCGCGCTGCCCGCGGTCCACTGACTCCACGGCATGTTCCAGCCGTTGAGCCCGTTGTCCGGCGCGACGGTCTTGTCGGCGGAGTGCTCGACCACCACGACGTCGCCGAGCAGCGAGTGGTCGTAGAACCACCCGGCGTCGGTGGCGCCCTGGCCGCCCCGGAGGTCCGCCATGCCGACGCAGCCGTGGCTGGAACCCACCCGCCCGAACGGCGGATTGTCCTTCTTGTACCAGTAGTTGCCGTGGATGAAGGTGCCGGACTCCGTCAGGCGCATCGCGTGCGGCACGTCCGGTATGTCGTACTCGCCGCCCAGGGAGACCGTCTGGCTGTTCATCCGCGTCTGGGCGAACTTCTCCGAGATCACCATCATGCCGTTGTACGTGGTGTGCTCCGGGCTGCCGGTGGAGACCTTGAGCGTCCGGACGGTCCGTCCGTCGCGGACGACCCTCATGGTCTGCGACGCGGCGTCCACCGTGGAGACCTGGGAGCGGCCGACGGTGAACGTCACGGTCTTGCGCTGCACGCCGTAGAGGCCGTCGGCGCCCCGCACGCCGTCCAGATCGATCCGCATCGTGACCTTGGAACCGGGCTTCCAGTACTCCTCGGGCCGGAAGTCGAGCCGCTGCGCGCCGAACCAGTGGCCCGCCACCCGCTGTCCGCTGCTGGAGGCGACCGTGATGTGCGACTGCACGGCCTTCTCGTCGCGGATCGCCTTGTCGAACACGAACGACACCGGCATGCCCACGCCCACCGTGGTCCCGTTCTCCGGGGTGTAGGCGCCGATGAAGCTGTGCGCCGTGGTGACGGTGGTGAACTCGGACGTGGCGGTGGCCGTGCGGCCGTCCGCGCCCTTCGCGGTCGCCGAGATCCGGTACTTCTCGCCGCGCTCCAACTGCTCCTTCGGCTTCCAGGCGGCGCCGTCCGCCGTGATCGCGCCCGGCACGGCCTGCCCGGAGGCCGCCGTGGTCATCCGGACTCCGGTGAGCCGGCCGTGACTGACCTGGACCCCGGTCGCGTTGATGGACGCTCCGGTCGATCCGTCCTTGGCCGAGATGACGATCTGCGCGCCGGGGGCCACGGTCCCCTGCCCGCCGCCGCTCTTGGCGTCGCCTGCGGCGCCGCCGCCGCATCCGGTGAGGGCGAGGGCGCCGACCATCAGGGCGGCACACGCCCCCAGTACGCGCCGCGCTGCTGTGTCCGGCCTTGTCACGGGCTGCTCCCGGGTCGTGTGGAGGGCGTGGTCCGCCGCAGTGTGTGGGGAGAGAGGCGGATCGCCCGGCCCCGGGTTCCCGCCCCGCGCCTCACGGGCTCGCACGTGACAGAACCGCGACAAACGAGGCCCGGTGGAGACGGGGAGGGGGCCGTTCCGCTGCCGACAGCGTCCCGGGGAAGCGACTGTCCGCGAAAAACCGACGGACGGCCCGCGCGGTCCGGCGACCGCCTCCTCTCACCCGGCCCCGTACAACTCCTCGTAGGCCGGCCACCATCCGCCCGGCCCGTTCACCGGTTCCGCCGCGCGGACGGCGTGGACGATCGCGCGGGTCACGACGTCCGCTCCGGCGGCGAGGATCTCGTTCAGCGCGAGCGGCTGGGCCGGGTCGAGCGGGCGGGCGCCGGTGGCCAGCGCGAACACCGTGTCGCCGTCGTTGAGCAGGTGCACCGGGCGGACGGCGCGGGCGATGCCGTCGTGCGCGGTCCCGGCGAGCTTCTGCGCCTGCGCCTTGGACAGGTCGGCGTCGGTGGCGACCACGGCGAGCGTGGTGTTGAGCGGCGGCGGCGCGTTGCGCGCGGCGGACTCGGCCATGCGCCGCCGGGCCGCCTCGTGCACCCCGGCGCCGGGATACTCCACCCGCCCCTGGAACAACTCCCCGTACAGCACCCCCGTTTCGGGATCCACCGCCGATCCGGCCGCGTTGGCCACCACGAGGGCCGCCACCGTGACGCCCGAGTCGAGCACCGTGCTCGCGCTGCCGACCCCGCCCTTGAGCGGGCCCACCGCCGCTCCCGTCCCGGCGCCGACGCAGCCCTGCGGCACGCGGGCGCCCGGGTCGCTCGCCGCCGCGGCCCGCACCGCCTCGCGTCCGGCGGCCGCGTCCGGGCGGGCCCGGAAGTCGCCGCCTCGGCCCAGGTCGAACACGCAGGCCGCGGGCACGACCGGCACGACATGGGAGGGGTCGGGCCCGACGCGCACCCCGCGCCCGTGCTCCTCCAGCCAGGCCATCACCCCCGAGGCGGCGTCCAGACCGTAGGCGCTGCCTCCGGTCAGCACGACTGCCTCCACCGTCCGCACCAGGTTGCGCGGGTCGAGGGCGTCGGTCTCCTTGGTGCCGGGGCCGCCGCCGCGCACGTCCACCGCGGCGACGGCGCCGCCCTCGGGGGCCAGTACGACCGTCGTTCCGGTGAGCTGTCCTCCGCCCCTGCGCGTCGCATGGCCCACCCGCACACCGGGGACGTCCGTCAGAGCGTCAGCTTTCATGGGGGACAGTCTCGCGGCCCGGCGCCCGGCGGGCCGCGAAGGCGACGCTCACCGCCACCGCCACCGCCAGCGCCGAGACGAGGCCCGTGGCGGCCGACGCCTCCAGGGCCGACAGACGTGTCCTGCCGACAGACGTGTCCTGCCGACCGCCTGCTCCACCGCCACCTCCAGGCCCGCGCCGATCGCCGCCGCCGAGGCGAGGATCAGGTAGTGGCCGTAGCCCCACAGGAACGCGTCGCGGCTGGCGCGCAGATGCGCGTGGACCGGCGCCACGAAGTAGATCCACCAGGCGGAGAAGACGATCAGCAGGCCGCCCACCGCGATCGGCAGCAACGCGCCCAGCGCGTCGTGCTCGTCGGCGGCCGACTTCACCGCGATCGTGGCCGCCGAGACCGTCTCGCCCAGCACGATGAGGGTGAACAGCCCGTACCGCTCGGCGATGTGGTGCGGGTGCCAAGGGAAAGACGTGGCGGTTCGAGGGCTTCCGTGCGTTCAGGCAGCGTTGTCGGCGAGCAAGGAGGAAACCTCGGGAACATCCGCGAAGTCCTGCAAACGGGCCATGACGACCTTGATTCGTTCGGCGGTGCGCTCCGATGCGACATCAGCAGAAATCCTGATGACGCGCTCTGCAACTATCGCCGCCTCTTCGGGCTCGTTCGCATCGGCTAGCGCGACAGCAAGCCATGAGAGATAGAGGGCAATTTCGCGGGTGTGTGTGGCGTCGTACTTCTTGAGAACGCCCCTTAATAGCGGGACGGCACGTAGCGGCCGATGCAGTTCCGTGTAAACGCGAGACTCCATGACTTGGAGTTCTCCGGCATCGACCCAATACAAATAGGCTGGGGCCTCACTCTCCTCGCTGTCCTCCGCCAATGCCTCTGCTGCTTCTCCGAGCGCCCGCATAGCTGATTGCGCTTCTCCTGCCTGCGTATGCGCCCACGCAACCCTGTCGAGATAGAGCGCTCGGGCTTTCGCAGGGGCGTTGACTCCCGCTTCTCTCAAAGCCGCCTGAGCGAGTAGCAGCCCTTCTGCCTCTCGGCCGGTATTGCTCATCTGGTAGGCAAGAGACCCTGCCAGATTCCCGGCTAGGGTGTGGTCCCCGGCCTGCCTTGCCGCGCTGATCCCCAACCTGTAAATGCGCTCGGCTTCATCGCGCTGCCCGGCGTCGCTGGCGATCCATCCGACGATCTGCGCCAATTCGCCAATCTGGCTGAGGAGTTGCCGTCCCACTTCGCCTGTGTGCGAGCTTTCCCGGTACAGCCTGACGGCTGATCGGAGTTCCCGAAGCGCCGGGCGGATCAGATCACCCCCGGCGAGAACATCATCAGCGAGCCTGAGCCCGTGCACCCGCTGCTGTAGGTCATTGACTGATTGGATGCCTAAGCGACGCCCCGTGCGAACAGTGAGAAGGCTTAGCGGGTCCTCGGCGGGGACGAAGTCAGCAAGAGTCGGCAAAGGAATTTCAGTTGTCCTCTGCGGCTCTTTGAGGGTGGTCACCGGAACGCCGAGGGCTGTCGCGATGAACGGCAACCATTCGCGGGGGGTGCGCTTGCCCGTCTCGTACCGGCTGATTTCCTGCCGCCCGATGGGTTCACCGTTGATCCCGGCAGCACGGCACGTCTCCCGTGCTAGACGCGCTTGGCTCCACTCCCGCTCTTCACGAAGGCGCTTGATGTTGGCCCCGATGGTGCTGGTCATGCACCCAGTCTGGCCGACAACTGGCCTACAGGCGGCCGCTAGTCGGAGATCGGACGCGGTCGGAGGGTGGACCCCGGATCGCCGACGCGAGGGGACGACATGACCACCACGCAGACGACGCAGGCGGACCCCGCAGGCCTCGCGTTGAGGTTGCAGGGCGAACCCAAGCCCGTGCCGGGGCGCCCGCTGTGCGACAGCATCGCAACCGACCGAGACCGCGCGCAGGCCAACGGCGACGCCAGTGGCGTAAGTGACTGCAACGTCCGGATGGGGCGACACCTGACCGCTACTGGCCGCCTCTGATCTCGGCCCCTGCCGAACGTAGCCGAACTGGGGCTCCCTTCGATGCCCATTCGGAATCCCGGCAGGGGCGGTGTCCTGTCCGCTGAACACCAGTCGTAAGGAGTCTCACGATGAGCGCTGCCCGAAACCGACTGAAATTTGTGTGGTTGGAGGTGACGGGTCTTTGCAACGAGTTCTGCGGTCATTGCTATGCGGACTCGTCTCCGAAGGGAACGCATGGCGCCATGACCGTGCGGGACTGGAAGCGCACCATCGACCAGCTCGCTGAAATCGGCGCGCTTGACGTGCAGTTCATCGGCGGGGAACCCACCCTGTACCCGCACCTTCGGGAGCTGATCACGCACGCTCACGGCGCGGGTCTGTCTGTCGAAGTGTTCTCGAACATGACCCACATCCAGGATGAGCTGTGGGAGACCTTTACGGGGTGCGGGGTCAAGCTCGCAACGTCGTACTACTCCGATACGGCGGAGGAACACGACGAGGTGACCAGGCTCCGGGGTTCCCACAAGAAGACGCGGGCGAACATCGAAAAGGCGCTCAGCCTGAATATCCCGCTTCGGGGTGGCGTCGTCGCTGTGCAGTCCGGGCAGCGCGTCCGGGAGGCGGCACGGGACCTTTCGGCGCTTGGTGTGGGAACTGTCGGCGGAGACCGCACCCGTGCCTTCGGACGGGCCGGCAAGGGCGCTGAGCCGACCATCGGTGACCTGTGCGGGCACTGTGCGCATGAGAAGTGCGCCATTGGCCCCGACGGGAACGTGTGGCCGTGCGTGCTGGGACGGTTCCTGAATGTCCGGAACGTGCTTGAGTCGCCGCTTTCCGAAATCTGGGAAGGGGTGCGAATGGCGGCGGTGCTGGCCGATATCTCTGCTGTTCACGGAGAGGGCGCGCAATCGTGTACGCCCCCGCAGTTCCTGCCCATGTGCGGGCCATGCGGTCCATGCGTCCCATCCGTGGGGCACTGCGACCCGAGAGAGGCAGACAGCTCAGCGGCCACGGATACGATCGGCGCACCTGCGTAAGACGCTGAGATCACCAGGGAGCACGCACATGCACGATCACGGTGACGACTTCGGCCCGTGGGGCGTGGACGGCAACGCCAGCGCCATACAGCGAACCGAAGAGGAGTGGGCCACCATCGCCCGGTACATCCGGCACGCCGCGGACAAGGTGGGCCCCGATCTTCCGCTGTGTCTGCCTGGCGAGCCTCAGCAGTGCGGGCGGACTGCTCAGCAACACGTCTTGGCGTGGTCGGCGCATCTGAAGGCGGCGGCTCATCACCTGATCGAGCAAGCCACCCCCAGCAGGGAGAGGGGCGCTCACGCCGCCGGGGCCGTGTACCAGCGGCGGCTAGCTGAGCTGCGGGACCAGAGCACCCGCGGGTAAGCCCCTCAGCGACGCTCGCATCCGCCCCGTCCCGCACCACCCCCGTGGTGTGCGGCGGGGCTCTTTCGCGTTTATCCCCGCTGCTCAGACGCCCCGCGATGAAGTGTTGCTCCGTTGGTTCACGCCCACCAGACGGCGAAGAACACCATCGCGTAGTTCAGGATGCCCGTGGCGGCCCGGCCCTCCGCCACGGTGTGCACCAGCTCCGTGCCCGCCTGCGCCACCGCCACGACGAAGCACAGGTCGAACAGCAGCTCCAGCGAGGAGGCGACCCGGTGCTCCTCGTGGCGCCCGCGCGCCGTCAGCGGGCGGAGGGGACGCAGGGGGTGGGGCGGACGGCTCCTGGGGGCGGAACCCCCGGGGAATCCGGAACGGGACGTCATGGCTCCCAGCACAGCAGAAACCGGCCGGGACCGCCCGGGACGGGCGGGCGGGGCGGTCACCGTACCCTGGAGGCATGACCACCGCTCCCGAGCCGCGCGATCCCAAGAACGCGCTGATCTTCGACGATCCGCTGAACCAGCAGTCCACGGACGACACCGACCGGGGCTGGGGCGAGCGCGCGGACGGCGCCGCCGCCGACCTCAAGCGCTTCCTGGACGAGAAGCCGCCCCACCACCTCTGAGGCCGGCGTGGCCCGCGCTGCCGGGCCGCTACCGTCCGCCCTGCTCCCGCGCGCCGCCCTGCTGCGGAACTCCCGGCTCCGGCACGCCCTGCCGCGGGCCGCGTTGGGCGACCAGCTCGTCGCGGATATCCTGGAGCACCTGTAGCTCGGTCACCTGCGCGACCTCCTCGGAGCCCTCCTTCGCCTTCCGGCGCGCCTCCTGCCGGGCCAGGAACTTGGCCATCGGCAGCACCATCAGGAAGTAGACCACCGCCGCGGTGATCGTGAACTGAAGCGCGGCGCCCAGGACCGAGCCCCACATGATGCGGATGCCGTCGTCGCCCTTGCACGTCTCGCTCAGGCAGGAGTTGTAGTGGTCGAGGTTCTGCGTGCCGATCGCTCCGACGACCGGATTGATCACTCCCTTCACGACCGAGCTGACGATGTTGCTGAAGGCGGCGCCGACGACTACGGCGACGGCTAGATCGACGACGTTCCCGCGCATCAGAAAGGCTCTGAAGCCCTGCCAGACGCTCGGGTCCTTCTTTGCGCTCACCTGTGGCCCCTCCTAGGACGTACCGGTTGCTGAACAAACAGTTCAGCAACCTACGGCTCACCACCGGGTCACCGCCAGCCGGGTCCGCGCATTGGCCCGGGACGGACGCGTCGCGGTGGAGCGCGGCACGACGGGCGCGACCGGCGCGCGCCTCGCGTCCGGCGCTCTGACCTGGTCGGATGGGGGAGCGGACGCAGAACCGGTGTCTTCGGCGCCCGAGGTGTCCGCGGCGCCCGGGGTGTCCGCGGCGCCCGGGGTGTCCGCTCGGCCGCTGATGTCCGGCATGCCGGCGAGGGCGTGCGCGGTCCGTGGAAAGCCGGTGCGCGGTACTCCGATGTGCGGCGCTCCGGGCGCCGCGCGGGCGCCCGCCGCCAGGGCCACCGCGGCTACGGCGAGCCCGGCGGCCACGGGCCGCCGGCGCCGGCGCAGCAGCCGGCGCACGCCGCCCGGCCCGCCCCGCAGCCGCACCGGCGCGAAGTGCGGCACCTCGCGGGGAGCGGGGACGTCTGAGGGCGCGCGGACGTCATGCGCGGGGACGCTGATGTCGACGGCGAAAGGACGACGGGACGGCGCGGACACGGGACCACCACCTGCGGTGCGGGGACGGGCGGAATCGCTTGCGACCCCCACGATCGGGCATCGCGCCGCCGCCCGCTTGAGCCTGTGAGCTACTCACGGGTTGTGGACAACCGCCCCACCCCGACGGGCGGTGTGCGCAGCGCAGCCGCTGGGCACAGCCCCCCGCGGCGCCGCCGCACCCGCACGTCCCGTGCGCCCCGCCCGGCCGCCGGGCAGCCCCCTCGCCCCGTCATGCGCTACGGCAGCGCGAACCCCGGATCCATGCCGCCCAGCGCGTTCGCGCACGGGCAGTCCCGCTCCCCGGGGGCGGGCAGCGCGGCCACGGCGTCGAACAGGACGCCCCGCAGCCGCTCCACGTTGGCGGCGAACACCCGCAGCACCTCCTCGTGGGAGACGCCCTCGCCGCTCTCGGCGCCGGCGTCGAGGTCGGTGACCAGGGTCAGCGAGGTGTAGCAGAGTTCCAGTTCCCGGGCGAGCGCCGCCTCGGGGTGACCGGTCATGCCCACCACGGACCAGCCCTGCGCCTGGTGCCACAGCGACTCGGCGCGGGTGGAGAAGCGCGGCCCCTCGACCACGACCAGCGTGCCGCCGTCGACCGCGTCCCAGTCCTGTCCGCGGGCCGCCTTCAGCGCGGCGGCCCGGCCCGCGGGACAGTAGGGGTCGGCCAGGGAGACGTGCACGACGTTCGGCAACGAGCCGTCGGCCAGCGGCAGCCCGTCGAAGTAGGTCTGCTCGCGGGACTTGGTGCGGTCGGCGAACTGATCCGGCACGAGCAGCGTGCCCGGTCCGTACTCGGGGCGCAGACCGCCCACCGCGCACGGGCCGAGGACCTGGCGCACGCCCACCGAGCGCAGCGCCCAGAGGTTGGCCCGGTAGTTGATGCGGTGCGGCGGAAGGTGGTGGCCGCGGCCGTGCCGGGGCAGGAACGCCACGCGCCGCCCGGCGATCTCGCCGAGGAACAGGGAGTCGCTGGGCGCCCCGTACGGCGTGTCCACCTGGATCTCGGTGACGTCGTCCAGGAACGAGTAGAAGCCGGAACCGCCGATGACACCGATCTCTGCGTTCGCCATGGACAGCACCCTAGGCCCTGCCCTCAAGCACCCCTCAGCCACCCTGCGCGGCACCCGCCAGCCACCCTTCGCTGCGCCCCTCAGCCACCCTGCGCGGCGCCCGCCAGCGCCCTGCGCGGCGCCCGCCCACCCCCGGCGCAACGCGAACCGCACCGCACCCCTCCTGCGAACGCGGCCCCCGAACGTGCCGCCCCCCGAACGCAGCGAACCCCGCGGTCACACGACGGCGGGGTCCCGGAAGCGGAGGATGGGCGATGACGCCCTGGCAGCCCTACGAGGAGGACGACGAAGACGTGGAGGAAGACGACGAAGACGAAGAAGTCGACGAGGAAGACGAAGACGACGACGCACCCTCGCTCGACGACGAGGTGCTCGACGAGCCCGAAGAACCAGACGCCCCAGAGGCCTTGGCGGACGCCGGGCTGCTGGTCGACGAGGAGCCGCGGCTGTCGTTGCGGTAGAAGCCGGAGCCCTTGAAGACGATGCCGACCGCGGAGAACACCTTCTTCAGGCGGCCACCGCAGTGAGGGCACTCGGTGAGCGCGTCGTCGGTGAACTTCTGCACCGCCTCGAGGCCCTCGCCGCACTCGGTGCACTGGTACTGGTAGGTCGGCACTGTCTTCCTCCTGGCACTCTGACTCGATGAGTGCTAACGAGGGTCCATAGTGACGCATTCCCCCGGATCAGTCCACTGTGACGGCGGTGCGGTGACCGACGCCACGCGCACGGTGCGGCCGCCGTCCCGCGCGGCGAGCCGCGAGCGCAGCGCCACCAGGGTGATCAGCGCGAGCACCGTCCCGGCCATCGGGACCAGGAACCCGGCGCCGCCCCAGAGGCGGTCCTCCAACTGCCCGCCCGCCGTCACCGCCGCGGCCTGGCCCAGCGCGACCGCGCCGGTGAGCCAGGTGAACGCCTCGGTGCGGGCGCCGGCCGGAACCAGGCCCTCCACCAGGGTGTATCCGGTGATCAGGGACGGCGCGACGCACATGCCGACCAGCAGGCCGAGCGCGGCCAGCAGCGGCGCCGAGTGCGCCGTCCACAGGGTGGATGCGGCCAGCGCCAGGGCGGCGTAGCCGAGCACCAGGCGGCGCTGCGGGGCCGCCTTCCAGGCGAGGGCGCCGCAGACGGCGCCGGAGAGCATGTTGCCCGCGGCGAACGTGCCGTACAGCACGCCGTTCAGGCCCGGCGCCCCGATCGACTCGGTGAACGCGGCCAGCGAGACCTGCATGCCGCCGAAGACCGCGCCGATGCCGAGGAAGACCGCGATCAGCACGCGCACTCCGGGCACGCCCAGGGCTGAGGCGTGCTCCCCGCGTGCGGGACCGCCGTCCGCCGCGGCCGTCGGCTGGGTGCGCCCCTGCGCGGCGAACAGCAGACCGCCGACCAGGGTCAGCCCGGCCTCCGCGAGCAGGCCGGCCGCCGGGGCGACGGCCGTGCACAGGGCGGTCGCCAGCAGCGGCCCGAGCACGAACGTCAGCTCGTCGGTGACCGACTCGAAGGCGGCCGCGGTGGTCGTCAGCGGCGAGTCCTGAAGGACCACGCCCCAGCGGGCGCGCACCATGGGGCCGATCTGCGGCACCGAGGCGCCGGTCGGCGCCGCCGCCGCGCACAGCGCCCACAGGGGGGCGTGCGCCAGGGCGAGGCCGGTCAGCGCCAGCCCGGCCAGGGCGTGCGCCAGGACGCTGGGGACCAGGACGGCGCGCTGCCCGTAGCGGTCGGCGAGGCGGCCGCTCCAGGGCGCGCACAGCGCCATGGAGACGCCGGTGACGGCCGCGACGGCGCCCGCCGCGCCGTAGGAGCCGGTGGTGTGCCGCACCAGCAGCACCAAGGAGACGGTGAGCATCGCGAACGGCTGGCGGGCCGCGAAGCCGGGGAGCAGGAACGTCCAGGCGCCGCGTGTGCGCAGCAGTGACCCGTATCCCGGTCGGGAGGGCGCCGTCGAAGGCGTAGAGGGGTCGGTGGCGGTGACCGCGGATGCCACGGCCGTGCCTTTCTGCCGCCTGGTAGCGCCGGCCCGGGGAGCGGGCGCGCGCCGAGAGCTGTCCTCTTGTGCGGACTGCGGTAGATGCCGGCGCCCGCTGCGGGGGCGACCCGACCGCCATACGGTCGCGCCAGCTCTGCGTCAGGCAGAGTCGGTTCAATCAGGGTGCGCGCTCATCGTACAAGGCGGATACGGCAGGGGAAGGCGCACGGGAACGCGCAGGGGAGAGGCAGGGAGCGTGCGCGGGATACCGCGATACCGGGATGCGCGGGGGCCGCGCGAGGGAGGCCCGCCCCAGGCGTCCGGCGGGCGGCCCGCCTGCGGCCGCCCCATGCACCCGGCGGCACCCGCCCCAACCGCCCGGCGGCACCCGCCCCAACCGCCCGGCGGCGCCCGCCCCAACCGCCCGGCGGCGCCCGCCCCAACCGCCCGGCGGCGCCCGCCCCATGCGGCCCGCCGGGGGCCCGCCCCCTACGCCCGGCGCCCGGCCCTCACCTCGACCCGGACGTCCCGTTCGTCCCCAGCCACCCGGCCAGCTTGCCGCCCCGGCCGACGGCGCGCAGCCGCCGCTCCGCGGCCGCGCGGACGGGATCGGTGGCGACCACCAGCAGCTCGTCGCCGCGCCGCAGGACCGTGCTGGGCAGCGGGACGAAGGACTTCCCCTCGCGCACGACGAGGGTGACCGCGGAGCCGGCCGGCAGCCGCAGCTCGCCCACCTCCACGCCGTGCATCCGCGACCCCCGCGGGATGGCGACGGACAGCAGGTGCCCGCGCAGCCGCTCCAGGGGCGCCGACTCGATGCCGAGGTCGTCGGCGGCGTCCGCGACGCCCAGGCGCAGGGTGCGGGCGAGCCACGGCAGGGTCGGGCCCTGGACGAGGGTGTAGACGACGACAAGGACGAAGACGATGTTGAACAGGCGGCGGCTGGACTCGACGCCGCTCACCATGGGGATGGTCGCCAGGATGATGGGCACGGCGCCGCGCAGCCCGGCCCAGGACATCAGCGCCTGCTCCCGCCACGGCACCCGGAACGGCAGCAGGCTCAGGACCACGCTCAGCGGTCGCGCGCCCATGGTCAGCACCAGGCCGATGAGCAGGGCGGGGACCACGTCGTCGCCCAGTTCGTGCGGCGTGACCAGCAGGCCCAGCAGGACGAACATCCCGATCTGGGCGATCCAGCCGAGCCCTTCGGCGAAGCCGCGCGTGGCCGGCCAGTGCGGGAGCCGGGCGTTGCCCAGGACCATGGACGCCAGGTAGACCGCCAGGAAGCCGCTGCCGTGCGCCAGCGCGCCGGCGGCGTACGCCGAGACCGCGATGGCCATCACGGCGATCGGATACAGGCCGGAGGCGGGCAGGGCGACGCGCTTGAGGGCCCAGGCGCCCAGCCAGCCCACCGCGAGCCCGATGGCCGCGCCGATGGCCAGCTCCGTCGCGATGTCGCCCACCAGCACCCACCAGTGCTCGACCGGGCCGGCCGTGGAGAAGGCGGCGACCAGGATGACGACGGGCGCGTCGTTGAAGCCGGACTCGGCCTCCAGCGTGCCGGTCACCCGCGCGGGCAGCGGGATGCGCCGCAGCACGGAGAAGACGGCCGCCGCGTCCGTGGAGGACACCACCGCGCCGACGATGAGCGCCTGGCGCCACTCCAGTCCCACCAGGTAGTGGCCGCCGGCCGCCGTGACGCCGACGCTCACCCCGACCCCGAGCAGCGCCAGCACGGCGGCCGAGGGCAGCACCGGCCTGATCTCCGTCCACTTCGTGCCCAGACCGCCCTCGGCGAGGATCACGACGAGGGCGGCGTAGCCGATGACCTGGGTCAGCGCGGCGCTGTCGAAGTGGACGTGCCCGAAGCCGTCGGCGCCTATGACGACGCCGATCCCCAGGTACACGAGCAGGCTGGGGAGCCCGCTGCGCGAGGAGATCCGCACCGCCGCCACGGCCACGAGCAGGACGAGCGAGCAGGCGAGCAGGAGCTGGTCGAGGTGGTGGACAGTCAGCGGCTGGCCCCTCTCCGGTGACCGGGCGCGCGGGGGCGCCGGTGCGGTCGTGGATCTTCGACTACTTCGTTACCTTACCTAACTCTTGACGATTCCTTGACGTTGGCCGCGCTCATGGTCGAACCTCCGTCCGGGGCCGCACACGACTCCGCGTCAAGTGGCGCGGACCCCTGCGCCTATGGTTGCTCCAGCACTCATGTACCGCCTGCCGCTCGCGTTAGGACAGCAAGGACAGCGATGCCCCCCAAAACCACCGCCTCAACGGGTGACAAGCCCGGCAAGTCCGGCAGGAAGAAGGGGCGAAAAGCCCGACTCGTCGTGCTCGTCCTGGTGCTGGCCCTCATCGGAGGCATCGCCTACGGGGCCTACTGGTCCATCAGCACCGTCCGCGCCTCCTTCCCGCAGACCAAGGGCTCGGTCCGGCTCCAGGGCCTGTCCGGCCCGGTGGACGTCAAGCGGGACGGCCACGGCATCCCGCAGATCTACGCCTCCTCCGCGCAGGACCTGTTCATGGCGCAGGGCTACGTCCAGGCGCAGGACCGGTTCTACGAGATGGACGTGCGCCGGCACATGACCTCCGGCCGCCTGTCGGAGATGTTCGGCAAGGGGCAGGTCCAGAACGACGAGTTCCTGCGCACCCTGGGCTGGAACCGGGTGGCCCAGGAGGAGTACGACAAGAAGCTGTCGGACTCGACCAAGAAGTACCTCCAGGCGTACTCCCAGGGCGTCAACGCCTACCTCAAGGGGCGCGACGCATCGGCCGTCTCCCTGGAGTACGCGGCCCTCGGCTTCGCCAACGACTACAAGCCCCAGCAGTGGACGCCGGTGGACTCGGTCTCCTGGCTGAAGGCGATGGCCTGGGACCTGCGCGGCAACATGCAGGACGAGATCGACCGCGCCCTGATGACCAGCCGCCTCGGCCCCAAGCAGATCAAGGACCTCTACCCGGACTACCCGTACGACCGGAACAAGCCGATCGTCACGCAGGGCCAGTACGACGAGCTGAGCAAGGTGTTCGAGGCGACCGACGGCAGCGGCGCGGGCGCCTCCGGCACGTCGAGCGGCACGGGGACGTCGAGCGGCACGGGGACGTCGAGCGGCGCTGGGACGTCGAGCGGCGCCGGCACGTCGAGTGCTTCCGGCACGACGGGCACGGGCGCCACGACGGGCACGGGCGGGACGACGGCCACGGGCGCCTCCGCCCGCTCCACCGCCCCCGCGAGCGGCGCCCCGGCGGCCTCCTCCGGCGCCGGTGTGCGGAGCCAGCTCCTGGGCCTGCACGACGTCATGCAGAACCTGCCCACGGCCGTCGGCGTGAACGGCCAGGGCATCGGCTCCAACTCCTGGGTGGTGGGCGGCCAGCACACCATCACCGGCAAGCCGCTGCTCGCCAACGACCCGCACTTGTCGGCCTCGCTGCCCTCCGTCTGGTACCAGATGGGCTTGCACTGCCGCGCGGTCTCCAGCGCCTGCCCCTACGACGTCACCGGCTACACCTTCGCGGGCATGCCCGGCGTGGTCATCGGCCATAACCAGGCCATCGCCTGGGGCATGACCAACTCCGGCGTCGACGTCAGCGACCTGTACCTGGAGAAGCTCAGCGGCGACGGCTACCTGCGCGACGACAAGACGGTGCCGTTCCGCACCCGCGAGGAGACCATCGCCGTCGCCGACGGGCCGTCCAAGAAGATCGTCGTCCGCCAGACCGGCGACGGCATGCCGCTGCTGTCCGACCGCGACGGCGAACTGGTCACGGTCGGCAAGAAGGCGCAGGTCGCCACCGCGGCCCCGGACCGCGGGGACGGCTACGCCGTCGCCCTGAAGTGGACCGCGCTCGATCCGGGCACCACGATGGACGCCGTCTTCGCCCTCGACCGGGCCACGGACTTCAAGGCGTTCCGCTCGGCGGCGTCGCTGTTCGACGTGCCCTCGCAAAACTTGATCTACGCCGACACGAAGAACGACATCGGCTACACCCTGCCCGGCCGCATCCCCACGCGCGCGAAGGGCGACGACGGCTCGGTCCCGGCGCCCGGCTGGGACTCCCGCTACGACTGGACCGGCTACCTGCGCCAGGACGAGCTGCCCTACGAGTACAACCCGGCGCGCGGCTACATCGTCACCGCCAACCAGGCCGTCGTCAGCCCGAAGACCTACCCCTACACGCTCACCGCGGACTGGGGCTACGGCGCCCGCAGCCAGCGCATCACCGACCTGATCCAGTCGAAGATCGACGGCGGCGGCAAGATCTCCACCGACGACATGCGCCAGATGCAGACGGACGACAGCAGCGAGATCGCCAAGCTGCTCGTCCCGATGCTGCTCAAGGTCGACCTCGGCGACAAGGACGTCCGCCAGGCGCAGAAGCTCCTGGAGGGCTGGGACTACACCCAGGACGCCGACTCGGCCGCGGCCGCCTACTTCAACGCCGTCTGGCGCAACGTGCTGCGGCTCGCCTTCGCCGACAAGCTGCCCAAGGAACTGCGGGTCAAGGGCCAGTGCCTGTGGGTCAAGCCCGCCGACAACACCGGCCCGGTGGACGAGACCGCCAAGGTCCGCGAGTGCGGCGAGCGCGACGCCGACCAGGCGCAGCCCGACGGCGGCGACCGCTGGTTCGAGGTGGTCCGCACTCTCGTGAACCAGCCGGACAGCGACTGGTGGAAGACGCCGGCCGCCGGCAACCGCCCCAAGGCCGACAACCGCGACGAGCTGCTGCGCCGGGCCATGATCGACGCCCGCTGGGAGCTGACCGCCAAGCTCGGCAAGGACATCGACACCTGGAGCTGGGGGCGGCTGCACCGCCTCTTCTTGAAGAACCAGACGCTGGGCACGGACGGGCCCGGCTTCCTCCAGTACGTCCTCAACCGGGGCCCGTGGAAGCTCAGCGGCGGCGAGGCCACGGTCGACGCCACCGGGTGGAACGCGGCCGGAGGCTACGGCGTCGTGTGGGTGCCGTCCATGCGGATGGTGGTGAACCTCGCCGACCTCGACAAGTCCCGCTGGATCAACCTCACCGGCGCCTCCGGGCACGCCTACAGCGCCCACTACACCGACCAGACGGACCTGTGGGCCAAGGGCGAGCTGCTGCCGTGGCCGTCCTCGGCGAACGCGGTCGACAAGAGCACCAGCGACACCCTGGTGCTCACACCGTGAGCCGCTGACCCGGCCGCGCTCCGCGCCGAAGGCCCTCCACGCGCGCGTGGAGGGCCTTCGGCGTTTCCAGAGCCGGGGCGCGCGAGGCGGGGACCGGGGCGCGCGGTTTGGGGCCGGGGCGCGCGGCTCTCAGACGAAGCGGCGGACGCCGGACGGCGTCACCGCGGCGTGCACCGGCCGGTCGTGCGGCTGCGCGGGCACCTGCTCGACCAGCTCGGCGTCGTACAGCAGGACCGCCAGCACGGGATGCGCGCCCGCCCGCTCCAGACGGGCCAGCACACGGTCGTAGGAGCCGCCGCCGCGCCCCAGGCGCATGCCGTGGGCGTCGACGGCGAGGCCGGGCAGCAGGACGACGTCCGCGCCCGTCACGGCGTCCGGGCCCAGCCGCTCCCCGGCCGGCTCGGACAGCTCCATCCGCCCGCCGTGCCGCACGCGCGCGAGGGCGCCCTCGCCGGCGTAGGCGCCCCAGTCCAGGTCGCCGTCGGGCAGCAGCACGGGCAGCAGGACCCGCACGTCCCGCGCGCGCAGCGCCTCCAGCAGCGCCGAGGTGCCCGGCTCGACGCCCATCGCGACGTACGCGGCCACGGTGCGGGCCGCGGCCAGCTCCGGCAGCTCCAGCGCGTGCGCGGCCAGCGCCCGCGCCGCCCCCTGGACGTCGTCCGCGGTCAACGCCCTCCTCGCCGCCAGGACATCGCGCCGCAAGGCGCCCTTGGCAGGGTCTGTCGTCCGGCCGGTCTCGCCCAAAGCCGCCACCGCGTCCTTCCCGGGCGCCCGCGCGCCCGTGCTCGTTCTCCGGTGCGAGTCAATCAACTGAGGCCGGGAAAGGCCCGTTAAGGCAGAGGTTAAGGTTGCGGGCATGAGTCAGTCGCACGCCCGGATCAGCAAGGCCGTCATTCCCGCCGCGGGTCTCGGCACCCGGTTCCTGCCGGCTACGAAGGCCACTCCCAAGGAGATGCTGCCGGTCGTGGACAAGCCGGCCATCCAGTACGTGGTCGAGGAGGCCGTCGCCGCGGGCCTCGACGACGTCCTCATGGTGACGGGCCGCAACAAGCGCCCGCTGGAGGACCACTTCGACCGCAACTACGAGCTGGAGTCGGCCCTGGAGAAGAAGGGCGACGACAAGCGGCTCGCCAAGGTCCAGGAGTCCAGCGACCTCGCGATGATCCACTACGTCCGCCAGGGCGACCCCCGGGGCCTGGGCCACGCGGTGCTGTGCGCCGCCCCGCACGTGGGCCACGAGCCGTTCGCCGTGCTGCTGGGCGACGACCTGATCGATCCGCGCGACGCGCTGCTCCAGCGGATGATCGACGTTCAGGAGTCGTACGGCGGCAGCGTCGTGGCCCTCATGGAGGTCGATCCCGAGCAGATCCACCTCTATGGCTGCGCGGCCGTGCAGAGCACCGGGGACAGCGACGTGGTCCGGGTGACCGGCCTGGTGGAGAAGCCGGAGGCGGCCGAGGCCCCCTCGAACTACGCGATCATCGGCCGCTACGTCCTCGACCCGCACGTCTTCGAGATACTGCGCAAGACCGAGCCGGGCCGCGGCGGCGAGATCCAGCTCACCGACGCCCTCCAGCAGCTCGCCCAGGCGCACGCGGCGCCGGGCCCCGCCGGGAGCGAGGGCGGCCCGGTGCACGGCGTGGTCTTCAAGGGCCGCCGCTATGACACCGGAGACCGCGGCGACTACCTCCGTGCCATCGTCCGCCTGGCGTGCGAACGTGAGGACCTGGGCCCGGACTTCCGGGCCTGGCTCCAGAAATACGTGGCCGAGGAGATGTGACGAGCTTGAGCAGCGCGGGGCGCCCAGCCGACGAGTCCGAGCACGTGTGGTCGGTGGACGAGCACCTGGAGGACGTGCTCGGCGCCGTCCGCCCCCTGGACCCCATCGACCTCCCGTTGCTCGACGCGCTGGGCTGCGTCCTGGTCGAGGACGTGACGGTCCCGGTCTCCCTGCCGCCGTTCGACAACAGCTCCATGGACGGCTACGCGGTGCGGGTCGCCGACGTCGCGGGCGCCGCCGAGGAGTTCCCGGCCGTGCTGGAGGTCGTCGGCGACGTCGCCGCGGGCGCGTCCGACCCGGTCCGGGTCGGCCCCGGACAGGCCGCCCGGATCATGACCGGCGCCCCGCTGCCGCCCGGCGCCGAGGCCGTGGTCCCCGTGGAGTGGACCGACGGCGGACTCGGCGAGGGCCCGGCCGGCGCCATGCGCGCCCGCAGCCGGTCCCCGCAGGACGCCGAGGGACAGGTGCGCGTGTACCGGCCGGCCAAGGCGCGGGCGCACGTGCGCGACAGGGGCAGCGACGTGCGGGCCGGCGACCGCGCCCTGACGGCCGGAACCATCCTCGGACCGCCGCAGATCGGGCTGCTCGCCGCGATCGGACGGGGCGCCGTCCTCGTGCGCCCGCGCCCGCGCGTGGTGGTGCTGTCCACCGGCAGCGAGCTGATCCAGCCCGACGAGCCGCTGGCCGCCGGGCAGATCTACGACTCCAACAGCTTCGCCCTGACCGCCGCCGCCCGGGACGCCGGCGCCATCGCCTACCGGGTGGGCGCCGTCGCCGACGACGCCGACGTGCTGCGCTCCGCCATCGAGGACCAGCTCGTCCGCGCCGACCTCATGGTCACCAGCGGCGGAGTGAGCGTGGGCGCCTACGACGTGGTCAAGGAGGCGCTGTCGCACGTCGGCGACGAGGACGAGCCCGGCGCCGGGGTGGAGTTCCGCACGCTCGCCATGCAGCCGGGCAAGCCGCAGGGCTTCGGCGCGGTCGGCCCCGATCACATCCCGCTGCTCGCGCTGCCCGGCAACCCGGTGTCCTCCTACGTCTCCTTCGAGCTGTTCGTCCGCCCGGTCATCCGCACCCTGATGGGCCTGACGGACGTGCACCGGCCCACCGCGCGGGCGACGCTGGCGGGCACGCGGACGCTCAGCTCGCCCAAGGGCCGCAGGCAGTTCCTGCGCGGGACCTACGCCGACGGCGAGGTCACCGCCGTCGGCGGCGCGGGCTCCCACCTGGTCGCCGCCCTCGCGCGAGCCGACGCCCTGATCGTCGTCCCCGAGGACGTCGAGACGGTGACGCCCGGCGACGAGGTCGAGGTGCTCCTGCTCGGCTGAGCGGCGCCGCCCCGGGGTACCGTGTCGCGCACAGCAGGTCCGCGCGCCGCACCGCGCCGGGCCGGGACCGGGAGCGCCGCAGAGCATGAACACGCCTTCCCGGGGGGACGCCCCCGGACCCTCCTCCGCGCGGGAGCGCGCACAGGACCGACTGACGCACATCGACGACGCGGGCGCCGCCCGCATGGTCGACGTCTCCGGCAAGGACGTCACCGCGCGCACCGCCCGCGCCAGCGGCCGCGTCCTCGTCTCGCCCCGCGTGGTGGCGTTGCTGCGCGGCGAGGGAGTGCCCAAGGGCGACGCGCTGGCCGTCGCGCGGATCGCGGGGATCATGGGGGCCAAGCGCACCCCGGACCTGATTCCGCTGTGCCACCCGTTGTCGGTGTCCGGTGTGAGACTGGACCTGTCGGTCGCGGACGACGCCGTGGAGATCACGGCCGCCGTGCGCACGACGGACCGCACCGGCGTGGAGATGGAGGCGCTCACCGCGGTATCCGTCGCGGCGCTCACCGTGATCGACATGGTCAAGGCGGTCGACAAGGGGGCGGTCATCACGGACGTGCGGGTGGAGGAGAAGACGGGCGGCGCGTCCGGCGACTGGAGCAGGCCATGAGCTACCGCGCACTGGTGGTCACCGCGTCCAACCGGGCCGCCGCCGGAGTCTACGAGGACACGGGCGGCCCGCTGATCGCCGACGCCCTGGAGCGCTTCGGCTTCGCCGTGGACGGCCCCCGGGTCGTGCCGGACGGCGACCCGGTGGAGGCCGCGCTGCGCGCCGCCGTCGCGGCGGGTTACGACGTGGTGGTCACCACCGGCGGCACGGGGATCTCGCCCACCGACCGCACGCCGGAGGCCACCCGCCGGGTGATCGACCGCGAGGTCCCGGGCATCGCGGAGGCCGTCCGGGCGTTCGGCCGGGAGAAGACGCCCACCGCCGCGCTCTCCCGCGGCCTCGCCGGGGTGGCCGGGCGGACCCTGATCGTCAACCTGCCGGGCTCGGCGGGCGGCGTGAAGGACGGGCTGGCGGTCCTGGAGCCCCTGTTGACGCACGCCGTCGACCAGGTGCGCGGCGGCGACCATGCCCGGCCCGCCGACGGCAGCGGGGGTGCGAGCTGAACAGCCCCTCCTGGCCCGCGGTGCTGACGGACGGCGAGGTCGTCCTGCGGCCGATAAGGATGCGCGACCAGCGGGCCTGGCGCGAGGTGAACCGGCGCAACCGGGACTGGCTGCGGCCCTGGGAGGCGACCATCCCGCCGCCCACGCCCAGCGGCCCGATCACCCACCGCCCCACCTACCGCCAGATGGTGCGGCACCTGCGGTCCGAGGCCGCCGCGGGACGGATGCTGCCGTTCGTCATCGAGTACCAGGGGCGGCTGGTCGGGCAGTTGACGGTCGCCGGCATCACCTGGGGCTCGATGTGCTCGGGTCACGTGGGCTACTGGGTGGACCAGGAGGTCGCCGGGCACGGGGTGATGCCGACGGCCGTGGCGCTCGTCGTGGACCACTGCTTCCGCACCGTCGGGCTGCACCGCGTCGAGGTCTGCATTCGCCCCGAGAACCGGCCGAGCCGGCGGGTCGTGGAGAAACTCGGATTCCGCGAGGAGGGCCTCCGGCCGCGTTATCTGCACATCGACGGCGCGTGGCGCGACCACATGGTCTTCGCGCTGACCGCCGAGGAGGCGGCCGACGGGCTGCTCAGCCGCTGGCGGCGCAGGCGGCCGCGCGACCCGGGCAGCCTGCGGAACGCGGAGGGGAATCCCGCCCGGCCCGGTAATTGAATAAGTGTTCGAATAGAACCGCCGCGATCGGTGCGGTGGCGCGGAATTCACGGCCTCGGCGGCCTGCTGATCGCATCGGTCACAAAAAAAGTTCGAAATATCAGCCGGATCGTGCGACACACCGGCCCAATTGGCGGATGGCCTCACACAAACCCCTCTACCGTGTGAGACGTGAGCAGCAGCGGCCTCATCTACGCAGTCATCGTCGGGGCCTGGGCCGCCTACTTGGTGCCGATGTGGCTCCGTAGGCAGGACGAGCTGAACGAAGCCCGTCCGACGGAACGCTTCAGCACCGCCATCCGGCTGCTGTCCGGAAGGGCGGGCATGGAGCGCCGTTACGCCAGGGATCTCAGGGCGCGCTCCGCCGAGGAGGGGGAGCCCGGCGCCGAGGAACCGGACGCCACCGGCGCGGTGGACGTCCGGGCCTTCGCCGTGCCCCCGGCCCGTGCCGAGGCGCCCGAACGGCCCCCGGCGCCGGACCGGGCGCAGCCCACGCCGGACCGGGTGTCCGCGGCCGCGGCCGAAGCGGGCGCCCCGCCGCAGGCGCGGTCCAACGTGCCGGCGAGCCGGTCGGCCTCCGCCGACGCAGGCGCCCCGGCCCGCGCCCGCGTCCCCGCCGCGCGGCGGGCGCCCGGCGCGGAGGAGGCGGCGGCGCGCGCCCGGCGCACCAAGGTGCTCGCCCGCCGTCGGCGCACCACCGTGCTGCTGTTCCTCGCCTTCACCCTGGGCGCGGTCGTCGCCGCCGTCGGCGGCCTCGCCTTCCTGTGGGCGCCCGCGGCGCCCGCCGTGCTGCTCAGCGCCTACATCGCGCATCTGCGGGCGAAGGAGCGCCGCCGCTTCGCCTACCAGATGGACCGCCGTCGCGCCGAGGTCGCCGCCCAGCGGCTGCGCGAGAGCCGGCGCGCGCCGCGCCGCCGCGGCCTGCCGGACGAGGACGCGGCCGGCCCGGAGGCGGGCGCCGAGCCTGTCCCGGACCCGGAGCTGTCCGCGCTCGCCGCGGACCGGCGGGCCCTGGTCGAGCAGACCGACCACGCGGAGTGGCTGGACCAGCAGCGCGAGCGCGGGCGCCGCCCGGGGCAGGGCGAGAGCTGGGAGCCGGTGCCGGTTCCGCTGCCCACCTACGTGACCGCGCCGGTCGCCCCCCGGGCCACCGCCGACGTCGACCTGGGAGCGCCGGACGCCTGGAGCTCGGCGCGCTCCTCCGCCGCCGTGCCCGAACCGGCGCCGGCGCCGGCCGCGGAGGACGCCCCGGCGGACGAGGACCGCCCCGCCGACGCCGACGCCGACCGCAGCGACGCCCGCCGCGCCGCTTCCGCCCGCCGCTCGCGCGAGCGCGGCCGCACCCCGCTCTTCGACCAGTACGAGGACGGCGAGCGCCCGCGCGCCGCCAACGAGTAGCGCACGACGACCGGTCGGACGCCCCCGCGCGGGCGCGTCCTCCCGACCCGGAGCCCGGCACGTCCTACGCCCCGCTCGGGCCAGTCCTCCCGGACCGCCGTCCCTGACCTGGCCGGGAGCGGATTTCCGAGCACCGGGATCGGGATGCTAGAGTTTCACTCGTTGCAAGGGCCTGTGGCGCAGTCCGGTAGCGCACCTCGTTCGCATCGAGGGGGCCAGGGGTTCGAATCCCCTCAGGTCCACGTAACGACTGTTCTTGAGTCCGCTCAGGAGTGGTCGACTAGATCCCGCCGATCATCATGATCGGCGGGATCTAGTCGTTTCGGGGATCGCTCGATCCCTGCTCCGGTCGGTGGATGGCGGCGTTCCAGGCGCAGGATCCAGGACGTACGGATTTCTGACGGCATGAGGAGTGCCTGCGAGAGCGGTCGGCGGGCTGCGAAGATCCTCGCTGAGGGGCAGCCGGAAACACGTTGCCACATGCTCGTCATCACGCGAGTCTGATCACGAACACCTGACAAGGGGCTCTGGAGATGACGAACTCAGGTCTGGAAACCCAGCCCGGCGCGACCACATACGAGCTGGGCGATCTCGTGGCCCAGGCATGGAAGGGCAGAATCCACGTTCCGCACTTTCAGCGTGAGTTTCGCTGGGGAACCACCGACGTGCTCCGGCTCTTCGACAGCATCGTCAAGGGTTATCCCATTGGGAACCTGCTTCTCTGGGTCCGCGAGACGACCGCGCGTTCCTTCACTCTAGGACAGTTGAAGATCGACGGACCGGCCGCACCAGACGCCCTCTGGGTCGTGGACGGACAGCAGCGCATCACCAGTCTCGCGAATGCCCTCAGTCCGGAGGGGCACCTTCACGAACCCTTCTCCATCTACTACGACCTCAGGGAGAAGAGGTTCATCGCGCAGCCCAAGACGCGCGAGCCCCAGCACATCCCCTTGCCTGTCCTCTTCGACTTGAGGAAGCTCATCGGCTGGTTCCGTGCGGAGGGTGAACTGGTGACCGAGCTGTTCGAAGAGGCAGACCGTGTGGCCACCGCGCTGCGCCAGTACAAGGTGCCCGCCTATCTCGTACGCCAGGACGACCTGGACATCCTGACGGACATCTTCGACCGGATGAACAACTACGGGAAACGCCTCAACCGCGCGGAGATCTTCTCCGCGCTCTACGCCGGCCCGGAAGAAGGCGCCGAGGAGCGGCTCAATCTCTCCAGGATCGCCGACCGCGTCGCCGCCAGAACCGGGTTCGGCACCATTGACACGGACACTGTCCTCGCGTCTATTCTCGCGCGCCGCGGGCCGGACCCCTCCCGAGACATCCGCAACGAGTTCAGCTCTGTCGGCCGCCGTACGGCCCCGGAATTCAAAGACGAGGATCAGTACACGGCCTACGGCGAGGGAGAAGAGGCGATGGTTCGCGCCATCGGCTTCCTACAGACCGAGGCGGAGGTGCCGCACCTCGCGCTGCTCGTCTATCGTGCGCTGCTCGTCGTCCTGACCCGCTTCTTCGCGCACTTCCCCGACCCGGAACCCAACACGCGCCGCCTGTTGCGACGGTTGTACTGGCGTGTGGCCGTGTCCGGTCCCGCCGTCTTCAAGGGCAGCTTCACGCAGGTGTCGCGTGTCCTGTGCGCCCGTATCCGCAAGGGCGACGAACACGGCTCGATCATGGGCCTCATGGACGCCATGGCCGAGGCCCAGCCGGCGCTCCCGACCATCGAGCGGTTCCGGACCAACGAGGCCGCCGCGAAGATCATTCTCAGCTCTTGGTGGTCACTGCGGCCCCGTTCACTGGTCACCGGGGCACCTGTCGATCTCCCGACCCTCTCCATCCTGCTGGCGGACCAGAAGACCGCGAGCACGGCAGCCCACGTGATCTTTCCCCGTGGACTGACGTCCCAGCAGGTCCTATACGCGGCGAACCGCCTGTTCCTGCCCAGCGAGGAAGATCCGGTGTCCGAGAGTGCGACGCTACTGGCCCATCGTCCTGCTCACTTGGACGCCGAGACCTGGAAGCTCGTCCTGGCGTCGCACGTCATGGACGATCGGACAAGCCAGGCACTTGCCGAGGGAGACCGAGAGGGCTTCCTTTCCCTGCGTCAGCGGATCATCCAGCAGAATCTGGAGGACTTCCTCGCGCGCATGGCCGAATGGGACTACGAGGACACCCCCTCGCTGGGCTCTCTGGACTTCGACACTCTCGATGAACTCGACGAACCCGAAGAAAGGTTCTGACCGGTCCACTCTGCTTGAACAGGAAATCGTCGCGCATGACCATGATTCCGGAGAAGTACTACGCCGTACTTCTGCATTCGCAAAGAGTCGGCACGCTCTGCCAGAAGGGCGACTACACCCGTTTCGTCGTCAACGAGTCGTATGCGACCGACCCGCGGCGCCCCGTCCTCGGGCTTCGTTTCGAAGAAAACCTGCGCGCCCCCTACGCCTCGGCTCTGCGCCTGCCCTACTGGTTCTCCAACCTTCTCCCCGAAGGCCCGTTGCGAGAGTGGATCGCCGGCGACCGGGGTGTCTCGCTCGACCGGGAGATGGAACTCCTCGCCCAGGTGGGCCATGACCTGCCGGGCGCCGTCCAGGTGCTGCCGGCCGACGGTCCCGACGACGGTTGGGAGTGGCCTGACGGCGAATCGTCGGGAGCAGCGGAGAAGCGCCGCGGCGGGGCCTTCGGCTTTCCCTCTCCAGACTCACCGTGGCGATTCTCCCTGGCGGGAGTCGCCCTGAAGTTCTCCATGCTGGCCAGAGGGGATCGGCTCACTGTTCCTGCCGCGGGCGAGTACGGTGACTGGCTGGTCAAGTTCCCGGACTACCGGCACCCGGACGTGCCGCGCAACGAATTCACGATCATGTCCTTGGCCAAGGCCGCAGGGTTGGACGTCCCCGATGTCCGCATCATGCATCGTGACGAGTTCGAGGGTCTGCCTGACCGGATGTGGCCGAACGACGAAAAGTGGGCCTACGCTGTCCGGCGTTTCGACCGGACCCGAGACGAGCACCGCACTCCCGTCCACATCGAGGATTTCGCACAAGTCAGGGACAAGTATCCGCAGGACAAGTACCAGTCGGCGTTCGAGACGGTCGCGGCCATCGCCTTTCGCGGCCACGACGTGGAATCGCTGCGCGAGGCCGCCCGTCGCATCGCGTTCTCCGTGGTGGTGGGCAATGGAGATGCCCATCTGAAGAACTGGTCTCTGATCTATCGCGACCGCCGAGTCCCGTCGCTGTCGCCGGTGTACGACCTGGTGTCCACCAGTTCCTACGCCCCCAGCGACGATCCGGAAGACCTCGGGCTCAAGTTCGGAGGCAGCAAGTCCTTCGAACGAGTACAGCTCGCCACGTTCGACCGGCTCGAACGCGTCCTGGACCATCGGCTCGGCACAAGCAATGGCCGGCTGCGCGAGGAGGCCGTGCGCACGATCGAGCGGACCCGCGCCCACTGGCCGGAGTTCGAGGAACACCTCGCGGACAACCAGTGCCTGCGTTCGTCGATCGGGACGTGGATCACCGACTCCGTGCGGCGTCTGCTCAGCAGCCCCTGAAGGCGGCCGGAGGACTCGGCCGTCGTCGGGGGCCGCGCCGTGCGCTGATCCGAGCCGAGTCGTGGGCGGGCGCGCCCCGTAGAGGTGAGGGGCTGCGGGGGCGGTTATGCGTCGTGTAGGGGCTTGGCGAAGCACATGCTTGACTCGTACTCGCGGTAGTAGCCGAACTTGGTGCAGGGGGCGTAGCCGCTGGAGGTGTAGAGGGCGATCGCCTCGGGTTGCTGGTCGCCGGTCTCCAGGACCATGCGCAGGCGGCCGGCGGCGCGGGCGTCGGCCTCCAGCGCGGCGAGCAGGCGGCGGGCCAGGCCGCGGCCGCGCATGGAGTCGATCACGTACATCCGCTTCAGCTCGGCGTCGCCGTCCTCGTTGCCCTCGGGGTTGCCGTCCTGGCTGCGCCAGCCGCCGGTGGCGACGGGGACGCCGCTCTCGTCGTAGGCGATCAGGTAGACGCCGTTCGGCGGCCGGAAGTCGGACGGCTCCAGGGTCGTGGCGTCGCCGCCGTCGCCGTAGCGCACGTGGTACTCGGACTGGACCTCGTCGTTCAGTTTGACGGCGTCCGGGTGGTCGAAGGGCACGGGACGGATGTGCATGCTGGGTACCGTATGTCACTGGGTAACGGGGGAACGGGTGCGGGGTCTCTTACGGGACCCCGTCCAGTGTGCCGGTAAAGTGCCCGCGTGTTCACTGTGACCTCCGCCAACGTCAACGGCCTGCGCGCCGCCGCGAAGAAGGGCTTCGTGGAGTGGCTGGCCGGGACCGGGGCCGACGTGCTGTGCCTCCAGGAGGTGCGCGCCGAGCCGCAGCAGCTCCCCGAGCAGGTGCGCAGCCCCGGCGGCTGGCACGCCGTGCACGCGCCGGCCGCCGCCAAGGGCCGCGCCGGCGTCTCCCTCTACACCCGCCGCGAGCCGGACCGCGTCCGCATCGGCTTCGGGTCGTCCGAGTTCGACGCCGCCGGGCGGTACGTCGAGGCCGACCTGCCCGGCGTGACGGTGGCCAGCCTGTACCTCCCCTCCGGCGAGGTCGGCACCGAGCGCCAGGAGGAGAAGTCCCGCTTCATGGGCGAGTTCGCCGCCTACCTCAAGCAACTGCGCGAGCGGGCCGCCGCCGACGGGCGCGAGGTGCTGGTCTGCGGCGACTGGAACATCGCCCACCAGCAGGCCGACCTGCGGAACTGGCGCGGCAACGCCAAGAACTCCGGCTTCCTGCCCGAGGAGCGCGCGTGGCTGAGCGCGGTCCTCGCTCCCGGAGACGGCGGCTACGTCGACGTCGTGCGCGCCCTGCATCCGGACGTCGAGGGACCGTATAGCTGGTGGTCGTACCGGGGGCGCGCCTTCGACAACGACTCGGGCTGGCGGATCGACTACCACATGGCCACGCCCGGCCTCGCGGCCAAGGCCGTCAAGGGCGTCGTGGAGCGCGCGGCCGCCCACGCCGAGCGGTGGTCGGACCACGCGCCGGTGACGGTCGTCTACGACCGGTGACCCGTTGAGGCGGAGGCTGAGGGACCCCCTGCGCTGAGGGACCCTTGACCGCTGAGGCGGTGCGACCCCTGCTCGCTGAGGCGGAGGCCGAGGGACCCTGCCCGTTGAGGCGGAAGCTGAGGGACCCCTGCGCTGAGGACCCCTGCCCGTTGAGGCGGAAGCTGAGGGACCCCTGCGCTGAGGACCCCTGCCCGTTGAGGCGGAGGCTGAGCGACCCCTGCCCGCTGAGGCGGTAAGTCCCTGCTCGGTGCGTCGGTGCGTCGGTGCGTCGGTGCGTCGGTGCGTCGGTGCGTCGGTGCGTCGGTGCGTCGGTGCGTCGGTGCGTCGGTGCGCCCGAGGCGCGCGGGCGTCCGGCTCAGCCGGGCTCAGTCGCGCTACGGGCTCAGTCGCCCTTCGGGTTCGCGCGCAGCCGCCTGTCCAGCGCCAGCGACAGCTCCGCCTCCACCGCGCTCTTGGCCAGGGGGCGCAGCCGGTGCAGCTCCTGCTCGCAGGCGTGCCGGCCGACGAGGTCGGCGAACAGCTCCGCCAGCGACTCGGCGTGCCGGCGCACCCGGTGGGCGGCGTCCAGCACCTCGGCGAGCGGGATGCCCTCGCGGACCAGGGCGGCGGAGACGTCCAGCAGGCGGCGGCTGATGTGCACGATCGCGTCGCCGTCGGCGCCGAGGTAGCCCATGTCCATGGCGGCGGCCAGGTTCTCGGCGGTGACCTCGCCCGCGAAGCGGTCGGCCAGTTCCTCGGGGGTGAGGCGGACCGGCGTCTCCTCGCTGGGCTCGCCCACGCCGAGCAGGTCGCCCACGTCGCGGCCGTGGTCGAACGCCTCGGCGAGTTCGGCGATGCCGTTGAGGGTGTGGCCGCGCTCCAGCAGCGCCGCGATGGTGCGCAGCCGGGCCAGGTGGCGGTCGTCGTACCAGGCGATGCGGCCCTCGCGGCGCGGCGGCGCGATCAGCTTGCGCTCGCGGTAGAAGCGCAGGGTGCGTACGGTGATGCCGGCCTGCCGGGCCAGCTCCTCCATGCGGTACTCGCGCGGGTCCCCGGGCCGTCCGCCGCCTCGTCCAGCGTCTTCTGCCACCCCGGAAGCCTATGTCGTGCCGCCGGTGACTTTCCGTCCCGCACCCCTACCGATCGGTACGGCTCTCCTCTACGCTCCCCATTGCGCCAGTGTTCACTGGCGCAGTCGCTGGAGTGCGGACGCGCGCCGCGGTGCGCGCGCCACGCGAGTCATGGAGGGGCGCGCAATGACCGAGCACGAGTCGACGCACGTACGGGTGGCGGTGATCGGGTCCGGGTTCGGCGGGCTGGGCGCCGCCGTGCGGCTGCGCCGCGAGGGGATCACCGACTTCGTCGTCCTCGAACGAGCCGACAGCGTCGGCGGCGCCTGGCGCGACAACAGCTACCCGGGGTGCGCCTGCGACGTGCCCTCCCACCTGTACTCCTTCTCCTTCGCGCCCTACCCCGACTGGCCCCGCACCTTCTCCGGCCAGCCGCACATCCACGCCTACCTGGAGCACGTCGCCGACGTGTTCCACCTGCGCCCGCACCTCCGGTTCGGCGCCGAGGTGGAGAAGATGACCTGGAACGCGGACCTGCTGCGCTGGGACGTCGAGACGGCCGCCGGGAACCTCTCCGCCGACGTCGTGGTCTCCGCGACCGGCCCGCTGTCCGACCCGAAGATCCCGGCCATAGCGGGCCTGGACTCCTTCCCCGGCACGGTCTTCCACTCCGCCCGCTGGAACCACGACTACGACCTGACCGGCAAGCGGGTCGCCGTCGTCGGCACCGGCGCCTCGGCCGTCCAGATCGTGCCGTCCATCCAGCCCGACGTCGCCCGGCTCACCCTGTTCCAGCGCACCCCGCCGTGGGTGATGCCCCGCGCCGACCGCGCCGTCACCGGCATGGAGCGCGCGCTGCACCGGGCGCTGCCGCTCACCGCACGACTGCGCCGCGGGCTGCTGTGGGGCATCCGCGAGGCGCAGGTCCAGGCGTTCACCAAGCATCCCGACGAACTCGGCTTCGTCGAGCGGATCGCCAAGCGCAACATGACCCGCGCCATCGAGGACCCGGAGCTGCGCGCCAAGCTCACCCCCGACTACCGGATCGGCTGCAAGCGCATCCTGCTGTCCAGTGCGTACTACCCGGCGCTCGCGCAGGACAACGTGGACGTGGTGGCGAGCGGGCTCAGCGAGATCCGCGGCGCCACCCTGATCGCCGCCGACGGCGCCGAGGCCGAGGCCGACGCGATCGTCTTCGGCACCGGCTTCCACGTCACCGACATGCCGATCGCCGAACGGGTCGTCGGCGCGGACGGCGTCACGCTCGCCGAGGCGTGGAAGGGCGGCATGGCCGCGCTGCGCGGCGCCTGCGCGGCCGGGTTCCCGAACTGGATGACGATCATCGGCCCCAACACCGGCCTCGGCAACTCCTCGATGATCCTGATGATCGAGTCCCAGCTCGCCTACATGGCCGACTACCTGCGCCAGTTGGACGTCCTCGGCGGCCGGGCCGCCCTCGACGCCCGCCCCAGCGCCGTCAACGCCTGGAACCGCACGGTGCAGGAGCGCATGAAGCGCACGGTGTGGAACACCGGCGGCTGCACGAGCTGGTACCTGGACGCCAGCGGCCGCAACACCACCGTCTGGCCGGGCACCACGACCGAGTTCCGGCGCGCGACCCGCCGGGTGGACCTCGCGGAGTACGCCGTGCTGCGCGCCCCGCGCCCGGCCGCGACCTCCGCCCGGCCCGTCGCCGGGACGGTCCCCGCGGAGGCGGACGCGTGAGCCGTCCCCCGCACGTCGTCTCCGGCCCCTACGCCCCCGCGAAGCCCGTCCGCGCGCTCACCGCCGTCTCCGCCGACGGCGCCCGGCTGCACGTCGAGGTGCACGGACCGGCCGAGGACAGCGGCGCGCCCGCCGTCGTCCTCGCCCACGGCTGGACCTGCTCCACCGCCTTCTGGGCCGCGCAGATCCGCGAACTGGCCGCCGACCACCGCGTCATCGCCTACGACCAGCGCGGCCACGGGCGCAGCCCGGCGAGTCCCGCGTGCGGCGCCGAGGCGCTCGCCGACGACCTGGAGGCCGTGCTCGCCGCAGCCCTCGCGCCCGGCGAGAAGGCGGTCGTGGCGGGCCATTCGATGGGCGGGATGACGGTGATGGCCGCGGCCGGCCGACCCGGTTTCCAGGAGCACGCGGCGGCCGTCCTGCTGTGCAGCACCGGCAGTTCGCGGCTGGTCGCCGAGTCCACCGTCGTGCCGATCCGCCCCGGACGGCTGCGCACCCGTTTGACCGCGCGCGTCCTCGGCGCCCGGGGGCCGCTCGGCCCGCTCACCCCGCTCTCCCTGCGCATCCTCAAGTACGCGACGATGGGTCCCCGTTCGGGGCCGCAGGCGGTGGAGGCGTGCGCGCGGATCGTGCTCGGCTGCCCGCCCCGGGTGCGCCACGCCTGGTCGCGGGTGCTCGCCGGGCTCGATCTCGACCAAGGCGTACGGAAGTTGACCGTGCCGACCGCGGTCGTGGTGGGCGGCGCCGACCGGCTCACCCCGCCGGTGCACGCGCGGGCGCTGGCCGCCGCGCTCCCGCACTGCGTCGGCCTGACCGAGCTGCCCGGCCTCGGCCACATGACGCCCGTGGAGGCGCCCGGCCTGATCACCGGGAAGATCAGGGAACTCGCCGCCGTCTACGCGACCGGGGGCGGCGGCGCCGTCCGTGTCGGCCGCGACGGCGCCAAAGACACCGACACCGACACCGACATTGACAACGAACTTGACACTGACACCGCACGGATCGGGGAGGGCGCATGAGCAGGACGAGTCTGAAGGGGCAGGTCGCGGTGGTCACCGGGGCCGCGCGGGGCGTCGGCGAGCTGCTCGCCCGCAAGCTGTCGGCGCGGGGCGCCGCGGTCGCGCTGGTCGGCCTGGAGCCGGACGCGCTCAAGCAGCTCAGCGGGCGGCTGCACGGCGACAGCGCCCACTGGCACGCCGACGTCACCGACCACGAGGCGATGGCCCAGGTCGCCGCCGACGTCAGGGACCGCTTCGGGACGGTGGACGTCGTGGTGGCCAACGCGGGAGTGGCCGCCGGAGGCCCGTTCGCCGACTCCGACCCGGAGTCCTGGCGGCGGGTGATCGAGGTCAACCTGATCGGATCGGCGGTCACCGGCCGGGCGTTCCTGCCCGCGCTCACCGAGAGCCGGGGATACCTGCTCCAGATCGCCTCGCTGGCCGCGATCACCCCGGCGCCGATGATGACGGCGTACTGCGCCTCCAAGTCCGGTGTGGAGGCGTACGCGCACAGCCTGCGGGCCGAAGTCGGCCACCGGGGCGTGCGGGTGGGCGTCGCCTACCTGTCGTGGACGGACACCGACATGGTGCGCGGGGCCGATCAGGACGACGTCATGCGGGAGTTGCGGCAGCGGCTGCCCTGGCCGTCCAACAAGACCTATCCGCTCGGCCCGGCCGTGGACCGGATCGTGGACGGCGTCGAGCGGCGCGCCGCCCATGTCTACGGGCAGTGGTGGCTGCGGGGGATGCAGGGCGTGCGCGGGTTTCTGCCCGCGGCCGTCGGGACCGTGGGACAGCGGGAGATGCGGCGGTTCGCGGACCGGCTGGCCGGGATGCGCACCGGGCTGGTCGGCGCCGGAGGAGCGGCCGACGAGCAGCACCGTGGGGCCTCCCTGACCCCAACTACCCTGCGTGAGTGATCGACATGCGCAGGGTCACCGCCCATGTGAATCTGGACGAGGTCGATCCCCCAGCTCACGGGGGATCCCCTCACCCACTACGGGAGTGAAACAGCATGGGTATGAAGGACAACATCCAGGACAAGGCCGAGCAGATGAAGCAGCACGGCAAGGAGCGCGCGGGCGAGGCCCGTGACAAGGCCGGCCAGCGCGCCGGCGAGGCCCGTGACAAGGCGGGTCAGCGCGCCGGCGAGGCTCGCGACAAGGCGGGTCAGCGCCCCGGCGAGGCCCGTGACAAGGCCGGCCAGCGCGGCTCCCAGCAGCGTGAGCAGGGTCGTCACCCCATGGGCGACACCCACGAGACGGACGAGCACATGACGGAGGACTACGACCGGTAGGTCGCGGTCCGCTGCTTCGCTCGGCTTTGGCCGGGAAGGCGTGGGGCGCCCTGTGTGTGGGGGCGCCCCACGTTCATGTCCGGAAGCCCGGAAGCCCGGAAGCCCGGAAGCCCGGAAGCCCGGGAGCCGCGCGGTCGCGACAGGGGCTCGCCCCGCCGTCAGAGCGGACGCCCACGCTCGCCCCGCCGTCAGAGCTGACGCGGCGGCAGCTTCGGGCGGGAGCGGTCGGGGACCTCGGCGTAGCCGGGCGGGATGGCCGCCGGGTAGGAGTCCAGCAGCTTCAGGGCGAGGGCGATGGCGTCGTCCATCTCGACGTGCCGCCCCTCTGCCCAGTCCAGCGGGGTGCGCAGGACCTCCACGTCGGGCGTGACGCCGCGGTTCTCGATGGACCAGCCGTAGGCGTCGAACCAGGCGGCGTTCATCGGCACCGTGATGACCGTGCCGTCGCCCAGGCGGTGCCGTCCGGTCATGCCGACCACGCCGCCCCAGGTGCGCTGGCCGATCACCGGCCCCAGCTTCAGCAGCTTGAACGCCGCCGAGATCATGTCGCCGTCGGAGGAGGTCGCCTCGTCCGTGAGGGCCACGATCGGTCCGCGCGGAGCGTTCGAGGTGTACGACACCGGCTCGGCGTCGCGGGTCAGGTCCCAGCCGAGGATGGTCCGGGTCAGCTTCTCCACCACCAGTTCGCTGATGTGGCCGCCCGCGTTGCCGCGCACGTCCACGATGAGCGCCGGACGGGAGACCTCCCGGCGCAGGTCCCGGTTGAACTGCGCCCAGCCAGAGCCGCCCATGTCGGGGATGTGCAGATAGCCGCACCGGCCCTGGCTCAACTCCCGCACCACGGCACGGCGTTTGGCCACCCAGTCCTGGTAGCGCAGCGGCCGGTCGTCGATCAGCGGGACTACGGCGACCCGGCGCGGCGGCCCTTCGCCGCCCTCCGGGGAGAAGGTCAGCTCCACCGTCGTGCCGCCGGAGCCGGCCAGCAGCGGGAACGGGCCCGTCACCGGGTCCACCGGGCGGCCGTCCACGTGCGTGAGCGCGGCGCCCTGCCGGATTCCGGCCCCGGCCAGCGGGGAGCGGGCCCGGGAGTCGGAGGAGTCGCCGGGCAAGATCCGCTTGACCACCCAACGGCCTTCCCGGCACACCAGGTTGGCGCCCAGCAGGCCCTGCCAGCGCTGGTAGTGCGGCGGCCCCTCGTTGCGGCGCGCGGCGGCGACGTAGGCGTGCGAGGTGCCCAGCTCGCCCAGCACTTCGCGCAGCAGGTCGGCGAACTCGTCGGGCGCGGCGACCTGTTCGACCAGCGGCCGGTACTGGGCGAGGACCGCGTCCCAGTCGATGCCGCACATGCCCGGGTCCCAGTAGTAGGCGCGGATCAGCCGGCCCGCCTCCTCGTAGGCGCCGCGCCACTCGGCGGGCGGGTCGACCACGTGCAGGATCCGGCGCGTGTCGATCCAGGTCGTGGTGTCGGCGTCGCCGGGCTCGGTGGACGGCACGGCCCGCGGGTCGCCGTCGTCGACCACGACCAGCCGGGCGCCGTCCCCGCTGACCGCGAACCAGTCCAAGTGCGCGACGAGTTCGGACTTCTTCGCCTTGACGAGGCTGAAGTGCTCCAGCGTGGGCCGCCCCGTGGTGTCGTCGGGGTTCGCGAACGTCTCGCCCAGCGCGCCGGAGATCGGCCAGCGCAGCCACACCAGGCCGCCCCCGGCGACCGGGTGGAGCGAGGAGTACTTGGAGGCGCTGACCGGGAACGGGGTGATCCGGCTCGACAGGCCCTCCACCTCCACGGTCACCTGGCCCGGCGGGCCGCCTGTCTCGCCCTCCAGCGGGTCCAGGCCGCCCGCCGCGGGGCGCCCCTCGGGGTTCAGCGCGAACGGGGAGGGGGTCGCGGAGGACAGCGGCGCCAGGTACGGCTTGCAGCCCAGCGGGAAGGACAGGTCGCCGGTGTGCACGTCGTACACCGGGTCGAAGCCGCGCCAGGACAGGAACGCCAGATAGCGGCCGTCCTCGGTGAAGACGGGATTCTCGTCCTCGAAGCGGCCGTCGGTCACGTCCACGACCAGCCCGTCCTTGATACGGGCCATCTTGATCAGCCGCAGCGAGCGGCCGACCCCCGGATGCGACCAGGTCAACCAGGCGCCGTCCGGGGAGAAGGCCAGGTCGCGCACGGGGCCGTTGTCCGACCGGATCACCTCGGTGAGCCGCCCGCCGAGCGCCCCGGCAGCGTCCTCGGCGCCCGCGCTGCTCCCGGCGCCCGCGCCGCTTCCGGTGCCCGCGCTGCTCCTGGCGCCTGCGCCGCTTCCGCCGCTTCCGCCGCCCGCGCTGCTCCCGGCGCCCGCCAGACTCTCGTCGGCCGCCGCGCCTTCCGTGCTTGCCGCGCCTTCCGTATCCGCCGCGGCCTTGGTGTCCGCCGTGCTCCCGGCGGCGGTGCTGCCGGCGGCCTCAGCGGTTCGGTTGGTCCCGGCGGCGTCAGCGGCTCCGGCACCCTCCGCGGTCTCAGCGGCCCCGGCGCCCTCGGTGGTCTCACCGAGCCCGGGGCCTTCGGCAGCCTCGACATCCTCAGCGACCTCAGCGGCCTCAGTGTCTTCAACGTCCTCCGACACGTCGAGCAGCAGCAGCCGTCCGTCGTGCGAGGCCAGGGCGAGGCGTTCGCCGTCGGGGTCGGAGACCGTCTCCCGCACCCGGCCGAGCAGCCCGGCGGCGAGCCGGCGGGCGGGACGGGGCCCCGAGGCGCGCGGCAGGTAGGAGATCCCGATGGCGTCCGGGCCCTCGGCGTCGGTGACGTAGGCGACCCGGCCGCTGGCGCCGAGCATCTCCGGCAGCCGGATGCGGACGCCGGGCGTGTCGCTGAGGGTGCGCGCGGGCCCGTCGCGGTGGGTCAGCCAGTACAGCGAGCCGCGCACGACGACGGCGCTGGCCCGGCCCGTCTCGTCCACGGACAGGCCGTCCAGGTTCTGCGCGGCCGGCACCGGGTAGCGGCGGCGGCCCGCCCGTGGCCCGCTCAGCCGCACGTCGAGCCGGCGCGTCGGGGAGTCGGGGGCGAGGTCGTCCACGATCCACAGCTCGCCCGCGCACTGGTAGACCACGCGCTGCCCGTCGGTGGAGGCGTTACGGGCGTAGAAGGCGTCGTGGTCGGTGTGCCGGCGCAGGTCGGAGCCGTCGTAGGCGCACGAGTAGAGGTTGCCGACGCCCTGGTGGTCGGAGAGGAAGGCGATCCGGCCGCGGACGAACATGGGGCAGGCCAGGTGCCCGTCGACGTCGGCGAGCAGGCGCCGCCCGTGCAGCCACAGCCGCCCCATGGCGCCGCCCCGGTAGCGCTTCCAGGAGAAGGGTTCGTGCGGCGGGGTGCCGGTGAGCAGCAGGCTCTGCCGCTCGCCGTCCAGCTCGGCGACCTGGAAGTCGGACACCGGCCCCCAGGGCAGTCTGCGGCCCGGGGCGCCGTCGACGTCGACCTTGTAGGCCCAGGTGAAGTAGGAGAACGGCTCGCCCTGCGAGGTGACGGCCAGGATCTCGCTGCGGCCGTGCTCGTCCGGCGGGGCCCAGCCGCACACCTGGGTGTCGGAGCAGCCCCAGTACGAGAGCTGCTCGGCCGGGCCGCCGTCCACCGGCGCCAGGTTGATCTCGGGCGCCAGGCTGCGCCAGCTCGCGAACGCGAGGGAGCGGCCGTCGGGGGAGAAGCGGGGGCGGCCTGCCTTGGTGCGGTCCACGGTGAGCCGCCAGGCGCGTTCCGCTCCGTCGAGCGGCGCGAGCCACAGGTCGTCTTCGGACACGAAGCACAGCAGATCGCCGCTGATGTGCGGCAGTCGCAGATAGCCCACCTCCCCATGCTTGGCCCGGCATGGAGCGCCAGCAACTCGTGCGCCCGTGCGCCCCGGCGGTGCTGACCCTGCTCGGCCGCCGGGCCTGGCAGCGGCCGGGGGCTGGCTGGAGCGGGCGCCGGGCCTGGCAGCGGCCGAGGGATGGCCGGAGCGGGCCCCGCCCGCCGCCGACGTCGCGAGGGCGAGGGCCTGCGCACCGGGTCCACTCCCGCGGCGCCGGTCGCCGTTCGAGGTCAGTGCGTGGTCACCGTGATCGAATGTTGCCGTAGCGTGCCCCGCATGACGACGAGTGCCGCGGGCGACGACACAGCATCAGGAGCGCATCCCCGGTGCGCCGGGGTCCCGCGAGAGCCGGGTCTCGGCGAACCGGCCGCCGGGATACGCCGGTTCGGGGCAGCCCGATTCGTGATCGTGCGCGAGCGCGCCTCATGACGCCGCTGGTCACCGCGGCGGTGCTGCTGGCCGCCTTCGCCCACGCCTGCTGGAACGCCCTCGCGCACAAGATCCCGGACAAGCTCGTCGGGTTCGCGCTGATCTCCGGCGGCGGGCTGCTGCTCGGCCTGGTCGCCGCGCTGTTCACCGGCCTGCCGGCGTCCGGCGCGTGGCCGTACCTGTGCGCGTCGGCGGCCCTCCACATCGTGTACTACGCGCTGCTGATGACGTCCTTCCGGCTCGGCGACTTCGGGCAGACGTACCCGATCGCGCGGGGCACGGCGCCGCTCGTCGTCACGGTACTGGCCGCCGTCTTCGCGCACGAGACGCCGAACGGGTGGGTCGCCGCGGGCATCGCGCTCTCGTGCGCCGGGCTGACCGGGGTCGCGCTGTGGGGACTGCGCGGACGGCGGCCGAACTGGGCGGCGGTGGGGGCCGCGCTCGGCACCGGCCTGTCGATCGCGGCGTACACGGTGGTCGACGGCCTCGGCGTCCGCGTCTCCGGTGCGCCGCTCGCCTACATCGCCTGGCTCATGACGCTCCAGGGCCTGGTCCTCCCCGTCTACGCCGTGCGCCGCCTGCGCGGCCGCCCAGCCGCCGAACTGCGCCCGTACGTCCCGCTCGGCCTGCTCGGCGCCGCCCTGTCCGTCACCGCGTACGCGCTCGTCCTGTGGGCCCAGACCAGGGCGGACCTGGCGCCGGTCTCGGCCCTGCGCGAGTCCTCCATCCTGGTCGGCGCCGCCATCGGCGCGCTGTTCTTCAAGGAGCGCTTCGGCGCGCCCCGGCTGGCCGCGGCCGGCCTGCTGGTGCTCGGCATCGGGCTGATGCTGCACGCCGGTTAGGAAAGGAGCACCCTGGGAGAAGGCGCTCCGGAGGTGATGGACATGTTGAATACCGCCGTGGGATGGCATGTGGAGCTGGAGTTCGAGGAGGACGGCCAGCACACGCGGGCGGCGGCGCTGGTCCGGCTGCCCGACGGCAGCGAGGTCCGCGGGCACGGCCGCGCGAGCCGCCACCGCACCGACTCCGACCAGCCCCGGGTGGGCGAGGAGATCGCCGGGGCCCGCGCGCTCAACGAGATCGCCCTGCAACTCCTCGACAAGGCGCACGTGGAGATCGACGAGGCGTCAGGCCGCCGTTCCCAGCCGATCCACGTCTGACCCGGCTGATCCACGTCTCACCCAGCCGATCCATGTCTGATCCGGCTGATCCACGTCTCACCCGGTCGATCCATGTCTGATCCGGCTGATCCACGTCTCACCCGGTCGATCTGTGTCCGACCCGACCGATCCACGTCTGATCCGCCCACCGGTGCTGGGATCGGACAGGCTCACCGGCTCGCGACGCCCGGTGCGGCGCCTCGCCGCGGCGTCGTCGCACAGCCCGAGCACCTCCCCGGGCCCCGGGGTTCGCAGGTCTGCCGACCCCGAAGACGCGTAGGCCCCGCAGGACCGTAAGACCCGCACGCCCGCACCCCCGCCCGCCTTACGCCGTCAGCGACGCGCGCACCGCGCGGATCAGGGCCTGGGCCCTCGGGTCCGCCGTCACGCCGCCGCGGAAGCCGTTGGTGACGTAGCCGAAGGCGATGCCCGACTCCGGGTCGGCGAAGCCGAGGGCGCCGCCGCGGCCGGGGTGGCCGAAGGAGCCGGGGCCGAGCAGCGGGGACGCGCTGCTGTGCAGCATGTAGCCGAGGCCGAAGCGGGTGGGGACGACCAGAACGCGGTCCGGGCCCGCCGCGGCCTCCCGCCGGGCCAGGGCCGCGGTCTCCGGGGCGAACAGGCGCACCCCGCCGTCCACCTCGCCGATCAGCGCGGCGTAGAAGCGGGCCAGGCCGTCGGCCGTGGCGACGGCGTTGGAGGCGGGCAGCACGGCCGCACGGTAGGCCGGGTCGTTCTCGTCCGGCTGCGGGTCGATCGCGCCGAAGGCGCGGCGGGTGAGGGAGGACGGGTCTGCGTAGGCGTCGGCCACCGCGCGCTTGGGGCGCAGGCGCAGCGCCCCGGCCTCGGTCGCCGGGGGCTCGACGCGGCCCGCCCGGCCGACGCGGGCGGCCTCGTGCGCCGGCAGCCCGATCCACAGGTCCGCGCCGACCGGGGCCGCCGCCTCGCGGGCGATCCACTCGCCGATCGACCGTCCCGTCACCCGCCGCACCAGCTCGCCGGTCAGCCAGCCGTAGGTGTGCGCGTGGTAGCCGTGGTCCGTGCCCGGCGCCCACGCCGGGGCCTGGGCGGCCACCGCCCGCGCGCTCTGCTCCGGGTCGGCGGCCTGCTCGGGCGTCAGCGGCCGGTCCAGCACCGGCACGCCCGCCTGGTGGGCGAGCAGGTGCCGGACCAGGGTCCGCTCCTTGCCCGCCGCCTTGTACTGAGGCCAGTACGCGCCCACCGGCGCGTCCAGGTCCATCTCCCCGCGCTGGTGCAGCAGCAGGAGGACGGCCGCGGCGACGCCCTTGCCCGCCGAGCGCACGATCTGCGCGGTGCCCCGCTCCCAGGGTGCGGGGCCGCCGGAGGGCGCGCCGCCCGCACCGGCCTCCCCGCCCGCCCCAGCCGCGCCGCCCGCGCCGACCTCCCCAGTCGCGGCGCCCGCGCCGCCCGCACCGCCCGCGCCGTCGACGTCCCGGGTCCCGGCCCACAGGTCGACGACCTTGCGGCCGTCCCGGTACACCGCGACCGCGGCGCCCCGCTCGCCCCGCGCGGCGAAGTTCCCCGCGAACGCCTCCCTGACCGGCTCGAAGCCCTCGGCCGTCTCGCCGTTCACCCGCACGCCCGCGTCGCCCGCGCCTACGTCCACGCTCGCCGTCCTGTCACTCGTTCCTGCCGCTCGTGTCCGCTGTTCGCCTGCGACAGTGAGTGCAACGCCCGGCGGGCGCCTGTGATTCCTCGGATCAGGCGCCCGCGGCGACCGAGGCCGGGTCGAAGCCGAACGGAAGCTCCAGGCGGTGGGCGCGCATCAGGGCGTCGTCGCAGAGCAGGTCGCCGGTCGCCCCGTCCGCCGCGATCACCCCGTCGCTGAGGATCAGCGCGCGCGGGCACAGCTCCAGCGCGTACGGCAGGTCGTGCGTCACCATGAGCACGGTCACGTCCAACGCGCGCAGGATGTCGGCGAGTTCGCGGCGCGAGGCGGGGTCGAGATTGGAGGAGGGCTCGTCCAGGACCAGGATCTCCGGCTCCATGGCGAGCACGGTCGCGACGGCGACCCGGCGGCGCTGGCCGAAGGAGAGGTGGTGCGGCGGGCGGTCGGCGAACTCCCGCATGCCGACCTGCTCCAGCGCGGCGGCGACGCGCCGCTCCAGCTCCGCCCCCTTCAGCCCGGCGGCGGCCGGTCCGAAGGCCACGTCCTCACGGACGGTCGGCATGAAGAGCTGGTCGTCGGGGTCCTGGAAGACGATGCCGACCTTCTGCCGGATCTCGGCCAGGTGACGCTTGCCGACCGGCAGCCCGGCCACCGTCACGGCGCCCGCGCCGCCGCCGAGGATGCCGTTGAGGTGCAGCACGAGGGTGGTCTTGCCGGCGCCGTTGGGACCGAGCAGCGCCACCCGCTCGCCGCGGGCGATGCTGAAGTCGACGCCGAACAGGGCCTGGTGGCCGTCGGGATAGGCGAAGGCCAGTCCGGCCACGTGCAGAGAAGGAGTCACAGCGTCCCTTGCGGAAGGAGTCGCGGCCGCTCGCGGAGAGGAAGTCACAGCGTCCATCCCAGCAGACAGACGGCGAGCGCGGCGCAGGGGAGGGCCAGGGCGCGCGACCACTGGGCCCGCGAGGCGGTCACCTCGTCGATGACCGGCATCGAACCGGCGTAGCCCCGGCTCACCATGGCCAGGTGGACCCGCTCCCCGCGCTCGTAGGAGCGGATGAACAGCGCGCCCGCCGACTTGGCGAGCACGCCCCAGTGCCGGACGCCGCGCGCCTCGAAGCCGCGCGACTCCCGGGCGATGCGCATGCGCCGCATCTCGTCGGCGATCACATCGCCGTAGCGGATCATGAACGAGGCGATCTGGACGAGCAGCGGGGGCAGCTTCAGCCGCTGGAGGCCCAGCAGCAGCTCGCGCAGTTCCGTGGTGCTCGCCAGCAGGACGGACGCGGCGACCCCGAGGGTGCCCTTGGCGAGCACGTTCCAGGCGCCCCACAGCCCGCTCACGCTCAGCGACAGCCCGAGGAAGCGCACCCGCTGGCCCTCCGCCACGAACGGCATGAGCACGGCGAAGGCGACGAACGGGATCTCCATCAGCAGCCGCCGCAGCACGAACCCGGCGGGCACCCGGGCCGCGGCCGCCGCGCCCCCGAGCAGCGCGGCGTACAGCGCGAACGCCCACATCGCCTCGCGCGGCGTGGAGACCACGACCACGACGAACGCGAAGGCCGCGGCCAGCTTGGTGTGCGGCGGCAGCGCGTGCACCGGGGAGCGTCCGTGCCGGTAGAGCCGGTGGCTGTGTCCCGCCCCCATCTCAGGCGGCCTGCGAGGAGGGTTCGGCGGCGGCCGTACGGCGCCGGCGGACGGCCCAGAAGACGGAGCTGCCCACGACGACGGTCGCGCCGACCCCGATCACGCCCGCGAGCCCGCCGGACAGCCGGGCGTCGGAGACGTCCTTCACGCCGTAGCCGGCGAGCGGGGAGTCGGAGGAGGCGTGCGGCCGCTCCCGTTTGTCGATGCCCTGGTCGCGGGCGACCTTCTCCAGGCCGTCGGGGCTGGCGGAGGCGTAGAAGCTGACAAACCCGGCGAGCACCAGGGAGGCGACCAGGCCGGTGATCCACAGGCGGCGGCGCGAGGCGCGGGCGGCCGCCGGGGCCGCGGCGACGGGGGCCGCGGCGGCGGGGGAGGCGGCGGGGGCGTCGACCAGTTCGCCGTTCACCCGCAGCTTCAGCCGCTGCCGCAGTCCGCGCGCCCCGTACACCAGGTCCGGGCGCACCGCGATCACGGCGCCCACGGTCAGCGCGGTGATCACGGCCTCGCCGACGCCGATCAGCACGTGCACGCCGATCATGGCGGTGGCGACCTTGCCGAGGGGCACGTCAGCGGTGCCGCCGACGGCGTAGATCAGGGTGAAGACGACCGCGGCGGCCGGGACGGAGACCAGCGCGGCGGCGAAGGAGGCGGCGGTGACCGAGGAGCGGCGGCGCGGGAGGATCTTCAGCAGGCCGCGGAAGACGGCGTAGGCGACGACGGTCGTGGTGATCGCCATGTCGGTGACGTTGACGCCGAGCGCGGTCAGGCCGCCGTCGGCGAAGAGGACGCCCTGCATGAGCAGCACCACCGAGACGCACAGCACCCCGGTGCAGGGGCCCACGAGGATCGCGGCCAGCGCCCCGCCCAGGAGGTGGCCGCTGGTGCCGGCCGCGACGGGGAAGTTGAGCATCTGCACCGCGAAGATGAACGCGGCGACGAGGCCGGCCAGTGGCGCGGTCCGCTCGTCCAGCTCGCGGCGGGCGCCGCGCAGACTCACGGCGATCGCACCGGCGGCGATCGCTCCGGCGGCGGCGGAGGCAGGGGCGTCGATGAATCCGTCTGGCACATGCACCGTTCGATCATAAACGCCTGTTGCGAACGCCTTGCAGGAGCGACAGAGTTGTCGCCGTTTCTGCCCTGAAAGGTGTAAAGAGCCACATAGGGGACATTCAGTAAGCGGAGTGACGGGAGTCACTCATGTCAGCGCCGCCGGGTGCCGTCGGGTCGCGACGCGCACGGCGGCGGCGGCGCGAGTCACCGAGTGCGAGGTGCCCTCCGATGTCCGTAGTCGAGCAGTGCGCGCGAGCCCGCGTCCTCACCGACGACGACCGCCATGACCCGCGCGCCGTCTCCGTCATCCTGCGCTACGACCCCGAGAGCGACCCGCGCTCGGTGCGCGTCTGGATGCCCGGCCCGCGGGAGTGGACGTTCGCCCGGTCGCTGCTCGAACAGGGGCTGCGCACCCCGGTCGGGACCGGCGAGGTGCGGGTGTGGCCGTGCGGCCGGGTGCAGGTCGTGGTCGAGTTCCACTCCGCGCGGGGCGTGTCGGTGGTGCAGTTCGAGACCAGGACGCTGCTGCGGTTCCTGAGCAGCACGTACGCGGCCGCCGCGACGCGGGCCGCCGAGCCGGTGCTGCGCCGCTGACCGGGGGCGTCCGGTCAGCGGCTGACGGGTGCGTGCGCCCGCGATCCCGGCTTCCGGCGCCGGCGGCCCCTTGGTCTTCGACGTCGGCGGCCCCCGGTCGTCTCGCCGCCCGTCAGGCGCCCTTGCGCAGCAGGGACGCCACTATGGGGCCCGCCGTGTCGCCGCCGTGGCCGCCCGCCTGGACGACGCCCGCGGCCGCGAGGTCGCCGCGGTAGGCGGTGAACCAGCCGTTGGGCTTCGTCTGCCCGTCGACCTCCGCCGACCCCGTCTTCGCGCCGTAGTCGGGGCCGAGCCCGGCCATCGCCTCGGCGGCGGTGCCCGACGCGGCCGTGTACCGCATCATCTCCCGCACCTGCGCGAGCGTGCCGGCGGACAGCGTCCGGGAGGCGGTGGCGAGGGTGCGGTGGTCCACGGACGGCGAGACCAGGTAGGGCTGGTGGAAGCGGCCCGAGGCGATCGTCGAGGCCACCGACGCCATGTTCAGCGGGTTCATCCGCACCCCGCCCTGGCCGATCAGCGACGCGGCCATCTGGGCCGCCGACTGCACCGGAACCGCGCCGTCGAAGGACGGCACGCCGATCGACCAGTCGTCCATGGACAGCCCGAAGACCTGCTGGGCCTGCTTGGTCAGGTCGTCGTCCTTGAGCTTCCCGGCCTGGCTGACGAAGGCGGTGTTGCAGGAGCGGGCGAAGCTCGCCTTGAGCGTGCCGTCCTTGATCTCGAAGTCGTCGTCGTTGTGGAACGTCCAGCCGCCGTAGCGGAACGTCTTCGGGCACGGGTGCGGCTTGTCCGCCGCCGCGATGCCCTTGTCGATCAGCAGCGACGAGGTGATGACCTTCATCGTGGAGCCGGGGGCCAGCGAGCCCAGGAGCGCGGTGTCGAAGCCGTGGCCGGTGTTGGCCACCGCGAGGACCTCGCCGGTCGAGGGGCGCATGACCACCACCGACGCCTTCTGCTGCTTGGCGACCAGGCGTTCGGCCTCCGCCTGGAGCCCGGGACTCAGCGTCGTGCGCACCGTGCCCGGGGTGCCCTTGCTCAGCTCCGCCAGCGTCTCGTCGGACAGCTCGGCCTTCTGGGAGGCGGCGCCGCGCACCACGCGCAGCTCGACGCCCGCCCGGCCGCCCGCCTTCTTGCCGTACTTCTCGCGCAGCCCGTCCAGCACCGAGCCCAGCGAGGGATACGCCGCCGCGGTCAACTCCTCGCCGTTCCGGTCCAGGGCCTTCACCGGCGGGGTGCCGGACTCGCCGGTGACCAGGGTGTCGCCGTCGTGCAGCTCGGGGTGGACGACCGCGGCGTGCCAGTCGACGACCGGCCTGCCGTCGGCGGGCCGCCGCACCACGGTCAGCGTGCTGTCGTACGCCAGCGGCTTGCTCAGCCCCTCGTACGACACCGTCGCCTTGACCGAGAAGGGGACCTTGCCGCCGCTGGGGGCGCCCTGCGTGAGCGTGAGGTCCGTGAGGTGCGCGTCCGCGGCGTAGCCGGTCAGCAGGGCGGCAGCCGCCGCGGAGTCGCTGGTCGCGGCCGCCGCCTCGGCCGGGGAGCCGTGCTGCCAGGCCGTCAGGAAGCGCGTGGCGACGCTCTGCACCTCCGCCGCCGACGGCGGCCCCGTCGGCACGGCGCGGGGGCCGCCCGCGGCCATGGTCCGGTTCCGGCCGTCCTCGGTCGCCCCTCCGCCGCCGCCGTACAGCGTGTACGCGACGATCCCGGCGCCCGCGGCGACCGCGACGACGACCGCTCCGACCACGGCGGGAGTCGCCCTCCGTCGCTCGGCGACGCGTTTTCTCTTGCCCACTGCCTTCCGTCCTTAGCGTGTTCCAGGCCCCCGTCGCCCGCGCGGCTCGGGGCCGCCGCGGTCCGTCCTCGGGCGGTCGGCTACCGCCACCACCCTAGAGTCCCTTGCCGGATAGGTGAGTTCGGCCACCCCATCGTGGCCAAGCTGCGACAATCGGCCGCCTCGCGCGCGCTTCGGGCGGGGCGGCCGTCGCGGTCGGTCAGTCGGCGGCGCGTCTGAGCCGGGGCCGCCGTCGCGGTCGGTCAGTCGGCCGCGCGCCTGAACCGGGGCCGCCGTCGCGGTCGGTCAGTCGGCCGCGCGCAGCACAGCCGCCACGATCGGGCCTGCCGCGTCGCCGCCGTGGCCGCCCTCCTGGGTCATGGCGGCGGCCGCCACGTCGTCGCGGTACCCGGTGAACCAACTGTTCGACTTGGCCTGGCCGTCGACCTCGGCGGAACCGGTCTTCGCGCCGACGCTGCCGCTCAGCCCGGACATCGCGGCGGCCGCGGTGCCCGTGGTGGCGGCGCGGTTCATCATCTGCCGCAACTGGGCCACCGTGCCCGCCGGCAGCCCCCGGGCCCGCGCCGTCTCGCGGTGGTCCAGCCGCTGCGAGACCAGCACCGGCTGCCGGAACCGGCCGGTCATCGCGGTGGCCGTGACCGACGCCATGTTCAGCGGGCTCATCTGCACCTGGCCCTGGCCGATCAGGTCGGCGGCCTTGTCCGGGCCGGTGACGGCGGGCACCGAGCCGTCGAACGACGGTATGCCGGTCTTCCAGTCGTCGCGGCCGAGCCCGAAACGGTCCTGGGCCTCCCGGGTCAGCGTCTCGTCGCGCATCTTCGGAGTGAACTTGATGAAGGCGGTGTTGCAGGAGCGGGAGAAGCTGTCGGCGAGGGTGGCGCCCTGGTCGGGCCGCATGCCCGTGAGGTTGTGGAAGGTCTCTCCCTCCCACATGAGGTCGCTGTAACAGGGCGCGGGGCCGCTCGCCGTGGCGAGTCCGTTGTCGATGAGGGCCGCGGCGGTCACGATCTTCATGGTGGAGCCGGGGGCGAGCCGCCCCAGGAACGCCGCGTTGAAGGCGTCGTCGCGGTGGTTGGCGACCGCCAGGACCTCGCCGGTGGACGCCTGCTCGGCGACGAGCGAGGACTCGCCGAACCGCTGCACCGCCTGCTCGGCCGCCGCCTGCGCGCTCGCGCTGAGCGTGGTGCGCAGCGTGCCCGGACGGCCCTTGGCGAGGGTGACGAGCGGGGTGTCGGGGGCGTCGGTCTCCGGGTGCCGGGCGCGCAGCTCCACCGAGGGCGTGCCGCCCGCCTGTTCGCCGTACTTCTCGCGCAGCTCGTCCAGGATGGGCCCCAGGGAGGGGTAGGCGTCCGCGGTCAGCACGGCGCCGTGGCGGTCCACGGCCCGGATCGGCGGGGCGGCCGACTCGCCGGTGACCAGCCTGTCGCCCTTCTCAAGGCCGGGATACACCACCGACGGCGCCCAGTCGACCAGCGCGCGGTGGCTGTTGGTCCCGCGCACGACGGTCAGTCGGCTGCGGTAGGCGAGCGTCCGGGACGTCCCGCCGTAGGAGACGGTCGCCTTGACCGAGAACGGCACGGTGGCGCCGGTCGCCTCGCCCGGCGTGACCCGCACCCCGGCGATCCGCGCGTCGTGCCCGTACGAGAAGAGCAACTCCCGTGCCGCGTCGGGGAAGTTCGTGTACGAGGCGGCCGTCGTCGCGTCGCCCTTCTGCCAGGCGGCGAAGAACTCCGCGGAGGCGTCCTTCACTTCGCCGGCGTCCGGCGGCCCGGTCTTCACCTGCACGGACTGCCCGGCGGCGACGGTGTCCCCGCTGAGCGCGGAGACGAAGCTGTAGCCCCCGTACACCGCCCCGCCCACCAGCACGGCGCACACCCCGCCGACCGCGACGGCCTTGACCCCCTTGCGCATGAGAGCGCTCCCTCCCCGTGTTCAACCCGAGCACTCTAGAGCGCGCGAGGAAAAAGAGTGAGAGCGGTTTCCGGATGCCGCCCCCACGGAAACCGGCCGCGGCCCGCCCGACGCCCGCCCGACGCCCGCCCGACGCCCGCCCGACGCCCGCCCGACGCCCGCCCGACGCCCGCCCGCGGGCCGGTCCAAGGGCCTGTCCGCGGGCGGGCGCCGACCTGTTCAGCGGGCCCGCGGGCGGAGCAAGGCGCAGGCGGAGGAAGCCGCCGCGTCTCAGGCTACGATCACTCGGCGCTCCCAGGGGGTGGGGGCGGCTCTGGTACCTGGGTACGTGGGGGATCGCAGTGGAACGAAAACGGGCTGCCGCGTTGGTCTGGGCGGCTATGGCAGCGCTGTTCATAGTCGAGGCGAGCGCGGGCAAGTCGTCATCCGCACCGGACAAGAACGCGCTGTCGTTCAGTTATCAGCGGGAAAGCGGCGGCGACAACTACATCAACCAGACGCTGTCCATCAAGAACACGGGGAAGCATTCGGCCGTCCCTGTCCTGACGTTCACCGCGCTCGACCGGCAGGGTCGCCGGCTGCCGGACGTGCATGTCCGGACCGTCTACGGCAGCGACAGCGGCCGTCTGGCGGTTCCTCGCGGGTGGAGTTACGACGTCCTGCGCTTCTCGGGACCCGGCGAGCACCAGGTCTACGACGTTCGCGTGAGCGTTGCTCACCTGGCGAACGCCAAGGGCTGGGCCAACATCCACCCGCTGACCACGCAGCCGCTGAACGCGGCCGGACAGTCCGTCAGCAGGTTCTCCCGGTTCACCGCCGTGCGCGTGAGCAACCCCGACGCCTACGGGGTCTCCGTGCGCGTCGCCTATCTGGTGTACGACCAGCCGGCCGACGGCGAGACTCAGCAAGCGATCTCTGTCACCCCGGTCGGAGGACTCGTCCGCATACCCGCTGACGGCACGGCGGTCATCAAGGTCACCGGCGCCGCCGCGCGCGCGGTGGCCAGGTATTCCAACGGCCCGGCAGTGAGCGTCAAGGCGTACAACTCGCAGTGACCGGGGGCGTGGGGTAGCTCGGGTCGCGTCATCACTGACGACCGTTGACGACTGGGGGGCGCGGCCATCGGCCGCGCCCCCAGTCGTGTCCGCCCCGCTACACCCACGTGTCCAGCCACATCCGCGCCCGCCACGAGTCCAGGGGGATCGTCGTGCCGGTGTACAGGGGCCAGAAGTGGATGAAGTCGACTAACGGTCGCGCGAGGTGCCCCTGAGCAGGTCGTATGCGACTGGTGGAAGCTGCGAGCGTGCAGTGGGGCCGTCTGTGGGCCGTGACGCCGAGGAGGCGGGCAGTCGGCGGGATGGTCGGCGCCGCGAGGGTTTCGTCAGGGAGAACCTCTATCGCTTCGCGATCGCTCAATCGCAAACCATGAGGGCGGCATGCCGCCTACAGTTGACCTTGTCTGCGGTGTCTGCCCTCGCAGGGTTGGTCAACCGTGAAACGGGAGGGGGGTACATCTTGATGATTCCTGAGTGGTTCACAAAAGGGTCCAACCTGGTATCACTGGGGGCTTTGGTTACGGCTTTCACGGCTCTTACGCGAACTTGGAGCACTAGCCGTACGGCGAAAAAGAACCTGGAAATCGCGATGCATCAGGAAGCGCGAAGGGCTATCGATCCCCAAGTCGAGCTTATGCAAAGTAAGCGTAGGGAGATGGATGGTTTCGAGCGATACTCGTTTTTGGTTCACATCGGGAACTCTGCGGACTCTGGGAACTTCGTCGCGCGCGCCGAAATGGGGATTGACTACCGCACGCCGGACGGTGTTGTTACCACTGTAAAGATACCGGCCGAGCGAGTGCAGGGGGAGGAGGTTAAGTATCTTGGTAATGAATCCAGCTTGGAAGTCCCTGTGAATGTTTCGGCACGGGCTGCCATTGAAGGGTGGATTCATTTCAAATTTGCGAGCAATCTGATGTCTGGAAATGACGTGGACAGGTTCGTCATTACGCTAGAAATGGGGCACGGTATACCGCTCGTGGTGGAATCTATAATCCCAGCAGATATTTAAAGTAAACGGAACGCAATGGGGTGCTGCGGCGTAATGAGAAAGCCCACCGGGCGGAGGCCCGCTAGAAAGGTGGTTCGCACTCCGAAGCCCCTTGAGGTTGTCGGAGATGGGGCGATGGCTTCGCACCTGGTCGGTGATGGCCGGTTGATTCCTGTGCTAATCGTCGACACGACCGCACGCCCTGACTTGGATGAGTTGGTCAGGGTGCACCAGTACGTTTCATCCGGAGATTGCAAATCTCAGTGGGGTACGACCCTGGGTGGCGAAGGCCAGGTTCTGCTTCACCTTGAGTTTATTCGGCCAGCCCCGATGACTGTGACGCTTGGCATCGATGTCGCTTCTCGCGGAATTCTGATTGATTCAATATTGATGACTCAAGCACTCTACTTGTTGCCTGGGCGCCCTGGTGATCGATTCATGGCGAAGCAGAATGATCCTCGCGTACTCCTTGAGATTCCCAGGGGTGACTTCGCTGTGGTTTGGGAGACGATTCTGCGATCTGCAATGCGCAAAAAATTTCGTGATCGAGGATTTGGCAGACCAGAGGCCCGTGCCGCAACGGAGGAGTTCATTTTGAAAATGCGTGAGCTCACGGGCTTTCGTCTGAAGAAGTAGTCTGACTCGTCGCGATATCGTGTTCGATTCGGTGGGTCTGAATTTGTTGGTGCAGGATTACCTGCACCAACACGTTTTGACCTGCGGCAGCGTGAGGACTGAGCTGTTCAGTCGCGAACAGGCGATTGGTAGAGCATCTCGATGGCTTTCCGGGTGCGTCCCTACGTCTGTGAAGCTACACCCACGTGTCCAGCCACATCCGTGCTCGCCACGAGTCCAGGGGGATCGTCGTGCCGGTGTACAGGGGCCAGAAGTAGATGAAGTTCCAGGCGATCAGCAGGACCAGGACGCCTGCGGCTGTCGCGCCTGCCACGCGGCGGGTGTCCGGGGCGGTCGGGGGGCCCAGGATCGCGCCGAGGAGCATGGCCACGGCCAGGCACAGGAACGGGACGAAGACGACCGCGTAGAAGAAGAAGATCGTGCGCTCCTGGTAGAGGAACCAGGGCAGGTAGCCGGCCGCGACGCCGCAGGCGATGGCGCCCGCGCGCCAGTCGCGGCGGAAGAACCAGCGCCACAGGACGTAGACGAGCGCGGCGCAGGCCGCCCACCACAGCGCCGGGGTGCCCAGGGCGAGGACCTCGCGGGCGCACTTGTCCGCGGCGCCCGCCGGGCAGCCCGCCGTGCCGGGCGCGGGGGACTCGTAGAAGTACGACACCGGGCGCGCGTCGACCAGCCAGCTCCAGGGGTTGGACTGGTAGGTGTGCGGCGAGGACAGGCCGACGTGGAACTCGTACACCTCGTGCTCGTAGTGCCACAGGCTGCGCAGCCAGTCCGGCAGGAACGTCCACTGCCCGCCCCGGCCGTCGGTGGCCGCCCAGTTGCGGTAGTAGCCGCCGGAGCCGTCGGCGGGGGACAGGATCCAGCCGGTCCACGACACCAGGTACACCGCGACCGCCACCGGGACGGTGGCCAGGAAGGCGAGCCCGGCGTCCCGTGTGAGCGCGGCCCGGTACGGGCGCCGGGCACCGGCCGTCTTGCGGGCGCCCGCGTCCCACAGCACGCTCATCACGCAGAACGCGGCCAGGACGTACAGGCCGTTCCACTTGGTGCCGATCGCCAGGCCGAGCAGCAGCCCGGCCGACCAGCGCCACGGGCGCCATCCCAGCCGGGCGGTCTCCGCGGTGTGCGCGTCCGGCCGGACCCGGCCGTCGGCGTCGGCGGGCAGCGCGGCGGCCAGCCGTTCCCGGGCCCGGTCGCGGTCGATCAGCAGGCAGCCGAAGGCGGCCAGCACGAAGAACATCAGCACGCCGTCGAGCAGCGAGGTGCGGCTCATCACGAAGTGCAGGCCGTCCACCGCCATCAGCGCGCCCGCCAGGCACCCGAGGAACGCGGAGCGGAACAGGCGGCGGCCGATCCGGCACAGCAGCAGCACCGACAGCGTGCCGAGCAGCGCCGTCATGAAGCGCCAGCCGAACGGATCGAGGCCGAACAGCGTCTCGCCGAGTCCGATCACGTACTTCCCGACCGGCGGGTGCACCACATAGGCGGCGTCGGCGGGCAGCGTGACGTGGCCGCCGCTGTGCAGGATCAGGTCGTTGGCGTTCTTGTCCCAGTTGACCTCGTAGCCGCGGTGGATGATCGCCCACGCGTCCTTGGCGTAGTACGTCTCGTCGAATATCACCGCCTTCGGGCTGCCCAGGCGCCAGAACCGCAGCAGGCCCGCGACCAGGGTGACCAGCAGCGGGCCGCCCCAGCCGGACCAGCGCGCGAGGCGGTCGGCGAGCGTCGGCGGCAGGCCGAGCGCCGCCCACAGGCGGGGGCCGGGCCGCGTGTACGGCGGCGCCAGGCGCTCGCGCACGTCGGCCGCGGGCGCCGCCGGGTCCGCCGTGTGGCCGTAGCGGCGCAGCCGCCGCTGCCACGGCGGCCGCGGGTCGCACGGGGCTGAGTCCTGCCGGGTGTCCGTGGAGGACGCGGTACTGGTCACCGCGCCATGGTAGGGAACCGCGCTGTGTGAGTCCCGTGCTTGGCCGCCGCGCGGCCGGATCGGTCCGGCGGCGACGGCCCCCGGGCCGGTGCTCTGGAGGATGCCGGGGGCAGCCCGCGGGCCGGTGTTCGAGAGGATGCTTGAGAGGATGGGGCGCGTGACTGGAACCCTTGTTTTGGCTGGCACCCCCATCGGCGACGTCCAGGACGCGCCGCCCCGGCTCGCCGAGGAACTGGCGGCCGCGGACGTGGTCGCCGCCGAGGACACACGGCGGCTGCGGCGGCTCACGCAGGCCCTGGGCGTCGCTCCGCGCGGGCGCGTCGTGTCGTACTTCGAGGGCAACGAGTCGGCCCGCACCCCGGAGCTGGTCGAGGAGCTGCTGAGCGGGGCCCGGGTGCTGCTGGTGACCGACGCGGGCATGCCCTCGGTGTCCGACCCCGGCTACCGGCTGGTCGCGGCGGCCGTGGAGCGGGACGTGCGGGTCACCGCCGTGCCGGGGCCGTCCGCGGTGCTCACCGCGCTGGCGCTGTCCGGTCTGCCGGTGGACCGGTTCTGCTTCGAGGGATTCCTGCCGCGCAAGGCGGGCGAGCGGCTGTCCCGGCTGCGGGACGTCGCCGGGGAGCGGCGCACCCTCGTCTACTTCGAGGCCCCGCACCGCCTGGACGACACGCTCGCGGCGATGGCCGAGGCGTTCGGCCCCGAACGACGCGCCGCGGTGTGCCGGGAGCTGACCAAGACCTACGAGGAGGTGCGCCGCGGCGGCCTCGGCGAGCTGGCCGCGTGGGCGGCGCAGGGCGTGCGCGGTGAGATCACCGTGGTGGTGGAGGGCGCCCCCGAGAGGGGGCCGGACGAGATCGGCCCCGAGGAGCTGGTGCGGCGGGTACGGGTGCGCGAGGAGGCCGGCGAGCGCCGCAAGGAGGCCATCGCGGCGGTGGCCGCGGAGGCGGGGGTGCCCAAGCGGGAGGTGTTCGACGCGGTGGTCGCGGCGAAGCATACGGGGGCGGCTGGGGCCGACGGGGCTACTGGGGAGCCTGGGTCCGCCGGGTCTGCTCGGTAGTCCGGGTCCGCCGGGGCCTCTAAGGGCTCCTCGTCCGCCGGGGGCTTGGCGGTCCCCGGCTCCGCTGGGGCCCTGGCGGTCCGGCTCTCCGGGGGCGGTGGGGTCGCAGGACCGCCCTCGGGCGCCCCGGCTCTCCGGCCGGCTGACCCGGCCGGTCCGCAGGGGCCCCCACGGGGCCGATGCGTGCGCGACCCCGCGCAGTGCGCCGTGTCGCGCCGCTCACACCCCCGCTGAGCAGGGCGTATCTCTCATGAGCGAGCGCCCCATGCGGGAGCAAAGGGCTTTTCCGCAAAGCAAAGCGACATCGGCCGTTCAGGGGAGTCTTGGGCAAGCACCTGCCAAATCGGCTCCAACACTCGACAGGGGCTGGTGCGTCCGCGCAGGCGGAGGCGTCCACTGGAGCGAGGGACGACCCGTCCCCTCGACCAGCGGACACGAGGAGCTGGCATGAGTGAGTTCGCAGGACAGGCCGACCAGCGCGGTACGGCCACCGCCGTCGTCAACGAGTCCTACTCCTTCGCCTGCATGCGCTGTGGGCACGGCTGGGAACAGGCGTTCGAGATAGAGCACCATACGGACGCCGACGGCAACGCCTTCGTGCGGTACGTGGCGGACGGCCAGGTCGTGCCGTCGCCGCTGTCCCGGCCGAGCTGCCGTAACTGCGACGGGCACGTGGTCCGGATCATGCGGGCCGGGCAGGTGTCCTCCGTGCAGAGCTGTCTGCACCAGAACGACCGGCGGCCCCCGGCGGCGCAGTCCGCGCCCGGAGAGGAGGCGGGGGCCGGCGCCTCCGGGGACCACCACTGGCACCTGTCCGACCTGCTGCACCCGTTCCAGCGCAAGACCGGGTGAGACCTGGGGGAGGGCGCGGGTTCCGTAGGATCGGACCATGCCCTCCCACGCCGACCAGGCCCGCGCGGCCGACCAGGCCCGCGCCCAGGCCCGTACGGCCGACAAGACCGGCGCCGCCGGCGACGTCGGCGAGACCGCCAAGGCCGACAAGAACGCGGCGCCGCCGCTGCCGCCGCCGCTGCCGGCGCCGCTGCGGACAGCGGTCGCCGACTCCCACACCCACCTCGACATGCAGTCCGCGACCGTCGAGGAGAGCCTCGCCAAGGCCGCCTCGGTGGGCGTGGACACGGTGGTCCAGGTCGGCTGCGACGTCGCCGGATCGCGCTGGGCCGCCGAGACGGCCGCCGCTCACGCCGCCGTGCACGCGGCGGTCGCCCTGCACCCGAACGAGGCCCCGCGCATCGTGCACGGCGACCCCGACGGATGGTCGCGACAGGGCGCCCGCGCGCCGGGCGGCGACGCGGCCCTCGACGAGGCGCTGACCGAGATCGACCGGCTGGCCGCGTTGCCCTGGGTCAAGGGCGTCGGCGAGACGGGCCTCGACTACTTCCGCACCGGCCCGGAGGGCGAGCAGGCGCAGGAGAGGTCCTTCCGCGCCCACATCGAGATCGCCAAGCGGCACGGCAAGGCCCTGGTCATCCACGACCGCGACGCCCACGCGGACGTGCTGCGCGTCCTCGAGGAGGAGGGCGCTCCCGAGCGGACGGTGTTCCACTGCTACTCCGGCGACGCCGAGATGGCCGAGGTGTGCGCCCGCGCCGGCTACTTCATGTCCTTCGCCGGCAACGTCACCTTCAAGAACGCCCAGAACCTGCGCGACGCCCTCGCCGTCGCCCCCCTCGAACTGGTCCTGGTGGAGACCGACGCGCCGTTCCTCACCCCGGCGCCCTACCGCGGGCGGCCGAACGCGCCGTACCTCGTCCCGGTCACGGTGCGCGCGATGGCCGCCGTCCGGGGCGTCGACGAGGACGCGATGGCGACCGCGCTGGCCGCGAACACCGCCCGCGCCTTCGCGTACTGACCTTCGCCCACGCCCACGGGCCTTCGCCCACTGACCCGCGCCCACGCCCACCGACCTTCGCCTCCCGGCCCGCTCCTGATCGACTGCGCGCAGTAGCGCCGCCTCGGAGAGCGACGCCGCCTCCCGCGGACGGGATCGCGAGCGCGACGGCTTCCTCGGACGCGGCCTCGCGCGGGCGCGTGGCCGGAGCGGCGCCCGCGTCCCCGTACCCTGGTGCCGTGAGCAGCCCCCTCCCCGACGCCCTGCTGGGCCCCGCCGACGTCCGTGAGCTGGCGGCGGCCCTCGGCGTGCGTCCCACCAAGCAGCGCGGCCAAAACTTCGTGATCGACGCGAACACGGTGCGCCGGATCGTCCGCACCGCCGAGGTGCGGCCCGCCGACACGGTCGTCGAGGTCGGCCCGGGGCTCGGCTCCCTCACCCTCGCCCTGCTGGAGGCCGCCGAGCGGGTCACCGCCGTCGAGATCGACGACGTGCTCGCCGCCGCGCTGCCCGCCACCGTCGCCGCCCGGATGCCCGGCGCCGCCGAGCGGTTCGCCCTGGTGCACTCCGACGCGCTGCACATCGCCGAGCTGCCCGGCCCGGCCCCGACCGCGCTGGTGGCGAACCTGCCGTACAACGTCGCCGTGCCGGTGCTGCTGCACATGCTGGAGACCTTCCCGAGCATCGAGCGCAGCCTCGTCATGGTGCAGTCGGAGGTGGCCGACCGGCTCGCCGCCGGGCCCGGCTCCAAGGTGTACGGGGTGCCCTCCGTCAAGGCGAACTGGTACGCCGAGGTGAAGCGGGCGGGCGCGATCGGGCGGAACGTGTTCTGGCCCGCGCCGAACGTGGACAGCGGACTGGTGTCCCTGGTCCGGCGGGCCGAGCCGGTCGCGACCACGGCGACCCGGCGGGAGGTCTTCGCGGTGGTCGACGCGGCCTTCGCCCAGCGGCGCAAGACGCTGCGGGCCGCACTCGCCGGATGGGCCGGATCGGCCGCCGCGGCCGAGGCGGCCCTGCTCGCCGCCGGGGTGTCGCCGCAGGCCCGCGGCGAGTCCCTGACCGTCGAGGAGTTCGCCCGCGTCGCCGAGGCCGCGCCGCGCGGGACGGCCCCGGCGGCCCCGGCGGCCCGCATCGAGGAGACCGAGTAAGTGAGCGTCACGGTACGCGTCCCGGCCAAGGTCAACGTCCAGCTCGCCGTGGGCGCCGCCCGCCCGGACGGCTTCCACGACCTGGCCAGCGTCTTCCTCGCGGTCGGCCTGTACGACGAGGTCACCGTCGCCCCGTCCCCGAGCGGCCTGCGCGTCACCTGCGCCGGTCCCGACGCCGCCGAGGTCCCGCTGGACGGCAGCAACCTCGCCGCCCGCGCGGCTGAAGCGCTCGCCGCCCGGTACGGCCGCCGCGCCGACGTGCACCTCCACATCGCCAAGGACATCCCGGTCGCCGGCGGCATGGCGGGCGGCAGCGCGGACTGCGCGGGCGCGCTGCTGGCCTGCGACGCGCTGTGGGGGACCGGCGCCTCCCGCGCCGAACTGCTCGACCTCTGCGCCGAGCTGGGCAGCGACGTGCCGTTCAGCCTGGTCGGCGGGGCGGCGCTGGGCACCGGGCGCGGGGAGCGGCTGCGCGAGCTGGAGGTGGGCGGCGTCTTCCACTGGGTGTTCGCGGTCGCCGAGCGCGGGCTGTCGACGCCCGCGGTGTTCCGCGTGTTCGACCGGCTCTGCGAGGGCCGGCGCGTCCCCGAGCCGGTCGCCTCCCAGGACGTGCTGGACGCCCTGGCCAAGGGCGACCCCGACGCGCTCGCCGCGAGCGTCTCCAACGACCTCCAGCCCGCCGCGCTGTCCCTGTTCCCGGAACTCGCCGGCGCCCTCGCGGCGGGCCGCGCCGCCGGGGCGCTGGCCGCGATGGTCTCCGGTTCCGGGCCGACCACGGCGTTCCTCGTGCGGGACGCCGAGTCGGCGGCGAGGACGGCGCAGGCGCTGCGCCGGTCCGGGACGTGCCGGTCCGTGCGCATGGCGTCGGGCCCCGCCCCGGGCGCCGCGCTGGTCTGAGGGCGGACCGCGGGCCGCGCCGCCGCATCCCGTAGGGCGTCACGCCGTGTGACGGCGGTCCCGCGCCGGGCCGTCCTCTCCAGGCCCTACGCTTGAAGGCTGATCGATCCCCCCGGGCAGGAGTGAAATGGCCGTCAACCTGGTCAATGTCGAGAACGTCAGCAAGGTGTACGGGACGCGTGCGCTGCTCGACGGGGTCTCGCTCGGCGTGTCCGAGGGGGACCGGATCGGCGTCGTCGGACGCAACGGCGACGGCAAGACGACCCTGATCCGGCTGCTCGCCCGGCTGGAGGAGGCCGACACCGGTCGGGTCACGCACTCGGGCGGGCTGCGCCTGGGCGTCCTCACCCAGCACGACTCCCTCGACCCGGCGGCGACCGTGCGGCACGAGGTCATCGGCGACCTCGCCGACCACGAGTGGGCGGGCAACGCCAAGATCCGCGACGTGCTGACCGGGCTGTTCGGCGGCCTGGACCTGCCCGGCTTCCCCAAGGGCCTGGACACCGTCATCGGCCCGCTGTCCGGCGGCGAGCGGCGGCGGATCGCGCTGGCCAAGCTGCTCATCGACGACCAGGACCTGATCGTCCTGGACGAGCCCACCAACCACCTCGACGTCGAGGGCATCTCCTGGCTGGCCGCGCACCTGCGCGTGCGCCGCTCCGCGCTGGTGTGCGTCACCCACGACCGGTGGTTCCTGGACCAGGTCTGCACCCGGATGTGGGACGTGCAGCGCGGCGCCGTCTTCGAGTACGAGGGCGGCTACTCCGACTACGTCTTCGCCCGCGCCGAGCGGGAGCGCATCGCCGCCACCGAGGAGACCAAGCGGCAGAACCTGGTCCGCAAGGAGCTGGCCTGGCTGCGCCGCGGCGCCCCGGCCCGCACCTCCAAGCCGCGCTTCCGCGTGGAGGCCGCCAACGAGCTGATCCAGGACGTGCCGCCGCCGCGCGACCGCAGCGAGCTGATGAAGTTCGCCTCCTCGCGGCTGGGCAGGACCGTGTTCGACCTGGAGGACGTGACGGTCCAGGCCGGGCCCAAGGTGCTGCTGGAACACGTGACCTGGCAGCTCGGCCCCGGCGACCGCATCGGCCTGGTCGGCGTCAACGGCGCCGGGAAGACCTCCCTGCTGCGGGCCATGGCGGACGCCGCCCGGACCGAGGGCGAGACGCAGCCCGCGGCCGGCCGGGTCGCCGTCGGCCGGACCGTGAAGCTCGCCTACCTGTCCCAGGAGGTCGCCGAACTCGATCCCGACGTGCGGGTTCTTGAGGCGGTGCAGCAGGTGCGCGAGCGCGTCGACCTTGGCAAGGGACGGGAGATGACGGCCGGTCAGCTCTGCGAGACGTTCGGCTTCGGCAAGGAGAAGCAGTGGACGCCGGTGGGCGACCTGTCCGGCGGCGAGCGCCGCCGCCTCCAACTGCTGCGCCTGCTCATGGACGAGCCCAACGTCCTCTTCCTCGACGAGCCCACCAACGACCTCGACATCGAGACGCTCACCCAGCTCGAGGACGTCCTCGACGGCTGGCCCGGCTCGATGATCGTGATCTCGCACGACCGGTTCTTCGTCGAGCGCACCACCGACACGGTGCACGCGCTGCTCGGCGACGGCGCCCTGCGCATGCTGCCGCGCGGCATCGACGAGTACCTGGAGCGCCGCCGGAGCATCGAGCAGCGGGCCGCCGCGCCCGCCGCCGCCCCCACCGCGGGCAAGGCGGCGGCCGCCGCGGAGTCCGGCCGGAGCGAGAGGTCCGCCGCCGAGCAGCGCGCCGCGAAGAAGGAACTCCAGAAGATCGAGCGGCAGTTGGACCGGATCTCCGACAAGGAGTCGACGCTGCACGCCCGGATCGCCGACAACGCCACGGACTTCGCGAAGGTCGCCGAACTCGACGCTGAACTGAGGGACTTGACGGGGGAGCGCGAGGAACTGGAGCTGCGCTGGCTCGAACTCGCCGAGGAGGCCTGACACTTCGCGGAGGCGTGCGCGAGCGGGCGCACGCCCCGCGCGGGGCGGGGGCGCGGAGCGGGGCGGGTGCGTAACGAGGGCATCACGGGCCGGTTCTCCCTTGGGAACAGGGGCAGTCGGGGCCCGGCCACGTGTCGTGGGCGGGTGATAGAAAGAGCCGTTCGAGAACCGTCCGAGACCGTTCCCGTACGGCTCCGGTCCCTTCGCGAGCCTCGGGGTGTGGCTAAAAGTCAGTGAACGAGGGGGAGACGCGCTGATGACTCAGCCGCCCGAACAGCCGCCGCAGGACGACTCCGGAGCGCCGGAACCGCACGGACCCCACGACGGGCCCGCGCAGCCGCGACCGCCACGGGACGCCGGGCAGCCGCCGCAGGACGGCGGGCAACAACCCCCACAGGACGGCGGCTTCGGCGCTCCGCAGGACGCCCGGCCCGCCCAAGACCCCCGGCAGGACGCCCGGCCCGCCGAGGACCCCCGGCAGAGCACCCCGCCGCCTCCGGCGCAGCCGCCCCAGAGCGCTCCGCAGCCTCCCCAGGGCGCCCCGCAGCCTCCCCAGAGCGTCCCGCAGCCGCCCCCGGCGCCGCCCGCCGCCCCGCCGCAGCCCCAGCCCGGCTACGGCTACCCGCAGCAGCCCGGCCCCTACGCCCAGCCGGGCCCGTACGCCCAGCCGGGCCCGTACGCCCAGCCGGGCCCCTACGGCACGCCCTCCGCGCCGGGCGCCCCCGCGCCAGGCCCGTACGGGCAGCCGGGCCCCTACGGCACGCCTCCCGCGCCGGACTCCCACGCGCCGGGCGCCCCCGCGCCGGGAACGCCCGCACCGGGCCCGTACGGCCAGCCGCAGCAGTCCGGCCCGTACGGCCAACCGAATCAGCCCGGCCCGTACGGCTATCCGCAGCAGCCCGGCCCCTACGGGCAGCAGCCCGGTTACGGCTATCCGCCGCCGCAGTTCCCGGGCGGGCCCGAAACCCCGCCGCCCGGCGGCGCGCGCGGCCCCTTCAAGGGCAGGTCCGCGATCGTCGTCGGCGCGGCCGTGGCCGTGCTGCTCGTGGTCGGCGGCGGCGTGTGGGCGCTCAGCGGCCACGGCGGCGACGGGAAGAAGCCGGTCGCGCACGGCAGCAGCGGCGCCCCGTCCGCGGCGCCGTCCGCGACCGACGACCCGGTCAACCCCGGTGACGGCAGCGGCGACGGCGGCTCGGACCGCGAAGACCTCAACGCGGGCCGCAAGCCCGGCGAGGCGAAGGTGCTCTGGTACAAGGAGGCGCCCGACGCCCCCGGGTCCGGCGCGGACGCCCCCGGCATGTGGATCACCGGCAAGGCGGCGGTGAAGGCGGCCTACAAGCAGGTCTTCGCCTACGGCGTCGCCGACGGCAGACCGGCTTGGGCGCCGGTCACCTTCCCGCAGAAGATCTGCGCGGCGACCCCGCGGCAGTCGGCCGACGGCAAGGTCGTGGTGGCCTACGAGAGCGGCGTCAGCGACCGCGCCAAGTGCAACCAGCTCCAGCAGATCGACCTGGCCACGGGCAAGAAGGGCTGGAGCGCCAAGCTGACCGAGGGCCAGCTCTTCGACAGCACGATCAGCCTCGAACTCACCCTCACCGGAAAGACGTTGATGGTCGGACGCTCGCAGTCCGGCACCGCCTACGACGTGGACAGCGGCCGCAAGCTCTACGACAAGCAGCGGTACGGCGCGGCCTGCTTCCCGACCGGGTTCGCGGGCGGCGCCCGGCTGATCCAGGTCGCCTCCTGCGGCGCGGGCGGCGGCGCCGAGCACGACGAGGTGCAGGAGCTGGACCCGGCCACCGGCAAGGCCAAGTGGACCAAGAAGATGCCCAAGGGCTGGACGGTGCAGCGGACTTACTCGGTCGACCCGCTGGTGCTGTACTCGACCGACGAGGACAAGAAGCACTACAACATCTCAGTCCTGAAGGACGACGGCGCCGTCCGCTCCCAGGTGTCCTCCCAGGCGACCTTCGACCCGCAGTGCGGCTGGGCCGTCCTCGAACGCGACCTCCAGGGCTGCCAGGGCGTCGCCGCCGACGCGAACACCCTCTACCTGCCCACCAAGGCCACTTCCGGCCCGAACGAGATCGTCGCGATCGACCTCGCCACCGGCAAGGAGAAGTGGCGGGCGAAGTCCCCGCAGGACACCTCGATGACACCGGTCACGGTGGAGGCCGGGAAGCTCGTCGCCTACGTCGAGCCGTCCTACGACGCCGGCGGCCAGGTGGTGTCCGTGCCGACCGCCGGGCCGAGCCACACCCCGGGCGTGCTGCTGAAGAACCCGGAGAGCACCGCGGAGATCGAGCAGGGCTTCTTCTCCAAGGACGTCGACTGGGTCGATGGACGCTTCTACCTCTCCACCACCCGCCTGAACGGCAACGACGCCTCGAAGGAGAAGCTGATGCTCGCCTTCGGCAAGTGAGGCGCCCCTCCCGCACCCCCTTCTCCCGGCCGCCCGCCCGCGCACGCGTCCTTCCGCTCACCCGTCCTCACGCTCCTGCGAGGTGCCCCCGTCATGACCCAGCCCCCGCCGCCCCACGAGCCCCCGCAGCAGGGCGGTTTCGGCCCGCCGCAGGACGGGGCGCCGCAGGACGGGAAGCCCCCGCAGCCCCCGCACGCGCCGCAGGCCCCGCCCGCGTCCGGCGGTCCGGATCTCGCCAAGCCCGCTCAGCCGGCCCCGGGATACGGCTACCCGCAGGCGCCCCCGCCGCCGCAGGGCGCCCCCCAGACGCCCCCGCCGCCCGGTCCGCCGCAGCCCGGCTACGGCTACCCGCAGGCGGCCCAGGCCCCCCAGCCGCCGCAGGCGCCCCCGGGATACGGATACCCCGGCCAGCCGCAGCCCGCCGCCCCCGCGCCGAACCCGTACGCCCAGGCCCCGCAGCCCGGCCCGTACGGCGCCCCGCAGCCCGGCCAGCCCGGCTACGGCTATCCGGCCGCGCCCGGCCAGCCCGGCTACGGCTACCCGGCTCAGCCCGGCTACGGCTACCCGGGCCAGCCGCCCACCGCGCCGACGCATCCGCAGGCCGGGCAGCCGGGCGGGAGCACGGCGCGCAGGAAGCAGCTCACGATCGTCGCCGCGGCCGTGGTCGCCATCGCGCTGATCGTCGGCGGCGGCGTCTGGTACGCGCACTCCGGCCACGGCGGCGGGACGAAGGGCGCCGCGACCGCCGGCGGCCGCGCGGGCGGCAAGAAAGGGCGCACGGCCGGCGCCGGCGGCGCCTCCGCGGCCGGCACGGAGAAGGCGCCCGCGGACCCCGCGGCCAAGGTGCTCTTCCAGGTGCCCGCCCCGGCGGTGAAGGACGACCAGGTCGACAGCGTGCAGGGCTCCTGGCTGACCGGCACGGTGTACGCGAAGAGCGGCATCGACAAGGTCGTCGGCTACGACCCGGACACCGGCGCCGCGAAGTGGACCCTCCCGCTGTCCGGCCAGACCTGCGCCGCCTCCCGCCAGATGACCGCCGACGGCGTCGCCGCGGTCCTCACCGAGGAGAAGCCGCGCAACGCCAAGGGCGACCACCAGCCCTGCGACCAGATCACCGCCTTCGAGGTCGCCACCGGCCGCAAGCTGTGGACGGAGAGCGCTGCCAGCGGCGACGCGAAAGCAGCGTTCGGAGAGGTCAGCATCTCCGGCGGGACGGTCGCGGCGGGCGGCGGCTTCAACGGCGGCGCCGCGTTCGACGTGAAGACCGGCAAGGCGCTGTGGCAGCCCAAGACCGGCGCCTGCGAGGACGTCGGCTACGCGGGCGGCGCGCAGCTCGTCGCGGTGCGCAAGTGCGGCGACTACGGCAACGAGCGCTACCAGGTGCAGCTCCTCAACCCGGCGAACGGCGCGGTCAAGTGGAGTTACAAGCTCCCCGCGGGCATCGACAACGCCAAGGTGATCTCCACCGAGCCCGTCGTCTTCGGCGCCGACTCCGGCGGCATCACCGCCTCCGGCGCCACGGACGTCTTCTCGCTCGACGACGGCGGCAGGCTGCTCTATAAGATCTCGCTGCCGGACGGCAAGTACGCCCACCGCTGCGAGGTCGGCAAGACCGACGGCTGCCAGGGGATCGCCGTCGGCAACGGCAAGCTGTACGTCCCCACCGAGGAGCACGACGGCAGCGCCGCGTACAGCAGGACCAACGAGATCGTCGCGTTCTCCCTGCGGACCGGCAAGAGCACCGGCGACCGGATCGACGCGGGCGACGGGTACACGATCTTCCCGGTGCGCATGGACGGCGGCGACGTCATCGCGTACAAGGACGGCCCCTACGACAAGGGCGCCCAGATCGTCTCGGTGGACGGCGCCACCACGCGGCAGACGAAGCTCCTGGAGACCCCCGCCGACCAGTCCGTGTTGTCCGCGATCAGCAGCATGGTCCCCGACCGGGCCGAGCTGCTCTACGCCGACGGCCGGCTGTTCCTGGGCAAGTCCCTGCTCGGCAAGGCGATCTCGGCGGGCGAGAAGCGGTACACGTCGATCGGCTTCGGCGCGAAGTAGCCGTGCGCCGGGTCCGCCCCCGCCGACTCCGCCCCCGCCGGTGCGGGCCCGGCGGGCGCGCGGACGGCGGCGGGCGCCCGGATGTCGGCGATCCGGGGCACTTCTGGCCGGTAGGGCAGCGCGCCGCCCGACCGAGCGTGTAGCTTCCCGGAGCACCGGTGCGCGGCGGGCGGGCCGCCGGGGGGCTTCCGGCCTGTCCACGCCTGCCGGAGCATGGACGGCCCAAGGGGGCATCCGTGGGGGGACTGGGGGGTTGCTCGATGGGAGTGCGGCTCATGGTGGTCGACGACCACCGACTGCTCGCCGAGGCGCTGGCCTCGGCGCTGAAGCTGCGTGGGCACCGCGTGCTGGCCGCGGCGGCCCCGGCCGCGGGCGCGGCCGACCTGGTGATCAGCCGTGCGCCGGAGGTGTGCCTGCTGGGCACGGCGGCCCCGGCGGAGCCGGGCACGTTCGAGCCGGTGGCCAAGATCAAGCGGGAGCGCCCGCAGGTGGCGGTGGTCGTCCTCGGCCCGGTGCCCTCTCCGCGCGGCATCGCCGCCGCGTTCGCCGCGGGCGCCGTCGGCTATGTGCGCCACGACGAGCGGATAGAGGGCGTGGAGCGGGCCATCATGAAGGCGCGCGCCGGGGAGGCGGCGGTGGCGCCGCAGTTGCTCCAGGGCGCCTTCGGGGAGCTGCTGAACCCGGCCGCGCAGCCGGACGACGAGGGCCGGCGGCTGCTGGGGATGCTCACCCCGCGTGAGGCGGAGGTGCTGGTCAGGGTCGCCGAGGGGGAGGACACCCGAGCCATCGCGGCAGGCATGGGCATCGCGCCGAGCACCGCCCGCACGCATGTGCAGCGGGTGCTGATGAAGCTGGGCGTGGGCTCCCGGCTGGAGGCCGCGGCGCTGGCGGCCCGTACGGGCCTGCTGGACCGCGCGGGGCGGAGCTGAGCGCCGGACCGGCGCTCGACTCCGCCCCGCGCGTGCTCACTCGGCGGTCGGCTCCCGCGGGGGCTCCGGCGCCGCGGCCGGCCGCAGCTTCAGCCAGACCAGGAAGAACACCCCGAGGACCAGCATGCTGATGCCGGTCCACAGGTTGATGTTGACGCCCTGCGCCTTGTCGATGGCCGACTGCGAGTCGGTGGCGCCGGTGATCGTGACGATGATCCCGTACAGCACGAACAGGCCGCCGATGATGCGCCGCAGGTCGAAGATCCGGGCGGCGGTGGCGGAGGAGCCCTCCAGCTCGGTGACCTGGCGATGGACGTCGTGCTCGGAGGCGCCGGACGGGCCGGGCTGGTCGGACGGGCCGGGCCGGCCGGAGTCGTCAGACCGGTCGAGCCGGCCGGACTTCTCAGGCCGGCCGGACTCTGCGGGGCGGTCGGCGGGCGCGGACTCTGCGGGGTTCTCGGACTCGGACATGGTCTTCCAATCCTCCCGCGATCAGAACGAGAACGGGATGTAGCAGAGGGCGGCGATGACGACGGCGCCCCATCCGAGCAGCGCGGGCCTGCGGTACCAGGCCTCGTCGCCGGGCGAGGGCGGCTCCGTCATGCCGGGGGAGCGGGTGCCGTAGACCAGGCCGCTGAGCTGGTCGGCGGGCTTGGGCTGGGTGAACAGCGACACCGCGACCATGACCACCGCGCCGGCGACGAAGCCGGCGATGGCGGAGACGAAGTTGGCCCCCTGGTCGGTGGGCAGGTCGATGATCCCGTGCTTGTACAGGACGAAGTAGTTCACCATCGCGGCGGTGGTGCCGGCCAGCAGGCCCCAGAAGCCGGACTTCATCGACGCCCGCTTCCAGAACATGCCGACGATGAACACCACGAACATCGGCACGTTGAAGAAGGAGAACAGCGTCTGGAGGTAGCTCATGATGTTCGAGAACGACGACGCCAGGAACGCGGTGCCGATCGAGGCGAGCACGCCGACCGCGGTGATGAGCCGCCCGAAGCGCACGTAGTACGCGTCCTCGCGGTCCTTGACCAGGTACTTGCCCCAGATGTCGGTGGTGAACACGGTGTTGAAGGACGACACGTTGGCCGCCATGCCGGCCATGAAGGCGGCGAGCAGACCGGTCACCGCGATGCCGAGCACGCCGTTGGGCAGCAGCTCCTGCATCAGGTAGGGGATGGCGTCGTTGTACTGGAGCCCGGAGCCGGAGGAGCCGATCTTCGGCACCAGGGCCGCGGCGACCAGGCCCGGGATCATCACCAGGAAGACGATGAAGACCTTCGGGAACGCGGCGATCAGCGGGGTGCGCTGGGCGGCGGAGAGGTTCTTCGCGGACAGCGCGCGCTGCACCTCCGCGAAGTTCGTCGTCCAGTAGCCGAAGGACAGCACGAAGCCCAGGCCGAGGACGATGGTGAGCCAGTTCGCGCCCAGCGGGTTGGCGTGGCCGATGCCGGTGCCGCCCCAGGCGGTGGTGAAGTCGGCGCCGTGCGCCGCGGTGAGCTTGTGCGTCAGGCCGTCCCAGCCGCCGACCCGCTTCAGGCTGAGTATCACCAGCGGGATCAGGGCGGCGAGGATCACGAAGAACTGGAGCACCTCGTTGTAGATCGCCGAGGACAGGCCGCCGAGCGTGATGTAGGCGAGCACGAAGAATCCGGCGACCACGATCGCCACCCACTGCGGCCAGCCCAGCAGCGCCTGGACCACGATCGCCAGCGCGTAGAGGTTCACTCCGGCGATCAGGATGGCCGCGAAGGCGAACAGCAGGGAGCTGAGCAGGTGGGCGCTCTTGTCGAAGCGCAGCAGCAGGAACTCCGGCACGGAGCGCACCTTGCTGCCGTAGTAGAACGGCATCATCACCAGGCCGAGGAAGACCATGGCGGGGATGGCGCCGACCCAGTACCAGTGCACGGTGTACGCGCCGTACTGGGCGCTGTTGGCGGCCATGCCGAGGATCTCGGTGGCGGCCAGGTTCGCGGAGATGAACGCCAGTCCGGTGATCCACGCGGGCAGCGAGCGGCCGGAGAGGAAGAAGTCGAGGCTGGTCTTGACCGAGCGGCGGGCGGCGAAGCCGATGCCCAGGACCACGACGAAGTAGATGCCGAGAATCGCGTAGTCGAGACCGTTGACGGGCAGCCGCAGCTTCGCCGCTAGCTCCACCGCCTGGAACGCGGAGGGATGGGGGGCGGTTTGCATGAGAACTCGCTTCGTCGCGCGAACTGATCCGGCCGGGAAACCTATGCCCTGGCGTTAAGAATCTGAACGGTTCCGATCGTCGTCTTTGTTTGATCGTGATGTAGATCACCGATGACGACTTGTGATGTGTTATGTTTAATTATGTTGGGTAATGGAGAACGGCGGACCTGGCATCCAAGGGAGTCCGACAGTGAAGAAGACCTCGACCCGGCTGGCCGACGGTCGTGAGTTGATCTACTACGACCTGCGCGACGACACCGTGCGCGACGCGGCCGACCGCCGTCCGCTGGAGCCGACCGTCACCACGTCGGAGATCCGCCGCGACGAACTGCTCGGCGACGCGGTGGCCGTCGCCTCGCACCGCCAGGGCCGCACCTACCACCCCCCGGCCGACGAGTGCCCCCTGTGCCCGACGCAGGGCGAGCGGCTGACCGAGATCCCGGACTCGTCCTACGACGTGGCCGTCTTCGAGAACCGCTTCCCGTCGCTGGCCGGCGACTCCGGCCGCTGCGAGGTCGTCTGCTTCACCTCCGACCACGACGCGTCCTTCGCCGACCTGACCGAGGAGCAGGCGCGGCTGGTCCTGGAGGCGTGGACCGACCGCACCGCGGAGCTGTCCCACCTGCCCTCCGTCGAGCAGGTCTTCTGCTTCGAGAACCGGGGCGCCGAGATCGGCGTGACCCTGGGCCACCCGCACGGCCAGGTCTATGCCTATCCCTTCACCGCCCCGCGCACCGCGCTGATGCTCCGCTCGCTGGCCGCGCACAAGCAGGCGACCGGCGGGGACAACCTCTTCGACGCCGTGCTGCGCCGCGAACTCGACGGCGAACGGGTCGTGCTGGAGAGCGAGCACTGGGTCGCCTTCGTGCCGTACGCCGCGCACTGGCCCTACGAGGTCCACCTCTACCCCCGCCGCCGCGTCCCCGACCTGCTCGCGCTCGACGAGCCGGCGCGCGCCGAGTTCCCGCGGGTCTACCTGGAGCTGCTGCGGCGCTTCGACCGCATCTTCGACGGCGGGACGGGCGCGAACGGCGCCGACGGGACGGCGGGATCCGAAGGCGGCTCCCCGACGCCGTACATCGCGGCCTGGCACCAGGCCCCGTTCGGCGCGCTGGCGGAGTTCGACGGCGTGGTCCGCGAGGACTACGCCCTGCACCTCGAGCTTTTCACCATCCGCCGCACTTCCGGCAAGCTGAAGTTCCTCGCGGGTTCCGAGTCCGGCATGAACGTGTTCATCAACGACGTGCCGCCGGAGCGCGCGGCCGAGAGACTGCGAGAGGTGGCGAGTTCATGAGCGGGAAGTACCTGGTGACCGGCGGCGCGGGATACGTCGGCAGCGTGGTGGCCCAGCACCTGCTGGAGGCCGGTCACGAGGTCGTGGTGCTCGACGATCTCTCGACGGGGTTCCGCGAGGCCGTGCCGTCGGGCGCCCGCTTCGTCGAGGGCGACGTCCGCGACGCCGCCAAGTGGCTGGACTCCTCCTTCGCCGCCGTGCTGCACTTCGCCGCGTTCTCCCAGGTCGGCGAGTCGGTGGTGAAGCCGGAGAAGTACTGGGACAACAACGTCGGCGGGAGCCTCGCGCTGCTCGGCGCGATGCGCGAGGCCGGCGTGCGCAAGCTGGTCTTCTCCTCCACCGCGGCCGCGTACGGCGAACCGGTGCGCACCCCGATCACCGAGACCGACCCGACCGCGCCGACCTCCCCCTACGGCGCGTCGAAGCTCGCCGTCGACCACATGATCACCGGCGAGGCGGCGGCCCACGGCCTGGGCGCGGTCTCGCTGCGCTACTTCAACGTGGCCGGCGCGTACGGGAGCTGCGGCGAGCGCCACGACCCCGAGTCGCACCTCATCCCCCTGGTCCTCCAGGTCGCCCAGGGCCGCCGGGACGCGATCTCCGTCTACGGCGACGACTACCCGACCCCGGACGGCACCTGCGTACGCGACTACATCCACGTCGCGGACCTGGCCGAGGCCCACCTCCTCGCGCTGGACGCGGCCGTCCCCGGCGAGCACCTGATCTGCAACCTGGGCAACGGCAACGGCTTCTCGGTGCGCGAGGTGATCGAGACCGCCCGGCAGGTCACCGGCCACCCGATCCCCGAGGTCCCCGCAGCGCGCCGGGGAGGCGACCCGGCGGTCCTGGTAGCCTCCGCCGACGCCGCTCGGGCCCGGCTCGGCTGGCAGCCGTCCCGCGCGGACCTCGCGGGCATCGTCGCGGACGCCTGGGAGTTCGCGCAGCACACCGCGAGGGGGAAGTGATGGAGTCACAGCACGTCGCCGAGGTCTTCACGCAGTTGTACGGGAGCGAGCCGGAGGGAGTGTGGGCGGCGCCCGGCCGCGTCAACCTGATCGGCGAGCACACCGACTACAACGACGGCTTCGTGATGCCCTTCGCGCTGCCGCACGTCACGGTCGCCGCGGTGTCCCGCCGCGAGGACGGCGTGCTGCGGCTGCACTCGCAGGACGTGCCGGGCGGCCCCGTCGAACTGCGCGTCGAGGACCTGGCGCCCGGCTCGGACCGCACCTGGACGGCCTACCCCGCGGGCGTGGTGTGGGCGCTGCGCGAGGCCGGCCACGCCCTCGCCGGCGCCGACGTGCACCTGGCCTCCACGGTCCCCTCGGGCGCCGGCCTGTCCTCCTCGGCGGCCCTGGAGGTCGTCGTCGCCCTCGCTCTGAACGACCTGTTCGAACTGGGCCTGCCGGGCTGGCAGTTGGCGCGCCTGTGCCAGCGGGCCGAGAACGTCTACGTCGGCGCTCCCACCGGCATCATGGACCAGACGGCGTCGGCCTGCTGCGAGTCCGGTCACGCGCTGTTCCTCGACACCCGCGACCTGTCGCAGCGTCAGATCCCCTTCGACCTGGCCGACCGCGGGATGCGCCTGCTGGTCGTCGACACCCAGGTCAAGCACGCCCACAGCGACGGCGAGTACGGCAAGCGCCGCGCCGGCTGCGAGCGGGGCGCGGCGCTGCTCGGCGTCGACGCCCTGCGGGACGTGCCGTACGCGGAACTGGACGCGGCGCTGGAGCGGTTGGGCGACGACGAGGAGGCGCGCCGCCTGGTCCGGCACGTCGTCACCGAGGACGAGCGCGTCGAACGCGTCGTGTCCCTGCTGGAGTCGGGCGACCCCCGCGCGATCGGCCCGGTCCTGACCGAGGGCCACGCCTCCCTGCGCGACGACTTCCGCATCTCCTGCCCGGAGTTGGACCTCATCGTCGAGACCGCCCTGGCCGCCGGCGCGCTCGGCGCCCGGATGACGGGCGGCGGCTTCGGCGGCTCGGCGATCGTCCTGGCGGAGGAGGCGGACGTCCCCGCCCTCACCAAGGCGATCGAAGCGGCCTTCGCCGCGGCGGACTTGACGCCCCCGCGCGTCTTCGAAGCGGTCCCGTCCCCGGGCGCCCGCCGCCTGCGCTGACGCGCCGGCGCTGTCGCCCGGGGCGCCGCCCCGGGCGCGGCGCCCGACGCCCGCGCTGACGCGCCCGCACTGTCGTCCGGGCCACCGGACGCGGCGCCCGCACTGTCTCCGGGGGCCGCGCCCGGCTCACCGCAATCGCTTCACCAGCGTGTACTCGGTGACGCCGGGCGGGTAGTCCGGGAGGGCGCAGAGCACCTCGTAGCCGTGGCGGCGGTAGAAGTCCGGGGCCTGGAAGTCCCAGGTCTCCAGGCGGGCGGCGACGCAGTCGCGCTTGTCGCGGGCGGTGCGCTCGGCGCGGGCGAGGAGGCGGGAGCCGAGGCCCGCGCCGCGGTGGCGGGCGTCCACCCACAGGCAGGCGACGTGCAGCCAGCTCGCCCAGGTGTGGCCGACCAGGCCGCCCGCGAGGGCGCTGTCCTCGTCCAGCGCCCAGACGTGCAGCGGGTCCTCGCGGCCGGCCGGGGACGTCCGCAGGGCGGCGAGCACGGGAGAGGCCGCCGTGTTGCTCTCGCGGAGGCGGGAGCGGAGCAGATCGCGGCGCCGCCTGTCGATTCCTGCCTCGATACGGAACATGCGGAACACCCTAAACGCGTCGGCCGATCAGTTGCGCGAAGTGCCTTCCCCGCACGGCCCCCCGCCGTACGCTGAGAAACGGCGGCGGGGGCCCGGCGCCGTTCACAGGGCGAGAAGTCCGGATACGGCGCCCGAAGCGGGGGTAGCAGATCCGCGTGGCGGCGGTCGCGCGGGTGCGGCTGCCGGTTCGGGCGCCGTGCCGGTGCCGGCGGTCCCGGACGACGCGAATCCCCTGCTCCGCCCGGAGCGTGGGGAAGGGGGTTTCAGTGGTGCGTGTCCGCGTTCTGGTCGTCGACGACCACCGCATCTTCGCCGAGTCGCTCGCCGCCGCCCTGGCCGCCGAGCCGGACGTCGAGGTCTCCGCCGCCGGTTCCGGACCGGCGGCGCTGCGCTGCCTGGACCGGGCGGCCGCCGAGGGCCGCCGCTTCGACGTCCTCCTCGTCGACGCCGACCTCGGCGGGAACGTGCCGGGCGGCCGTCCCGCCGTCCCCGTCCAGGAGGGCAACGCGGACGGACTGGTGGACGGCATCTCCCTGGTCGCCGGGGTGCGCGGCGCCCAGCCCGGGGTGCGCACCGTCGTGCTCGCCGGGCGGGACGACCCGCGGCGGGCCGCCCTCGCCCTCCAGGCGGGCGCCTGCGGCTGGGTCGCCAAGGACTGCTCCCTGTCCCGGCTGCTCACCGTCATCCGCGGAGTGCTGCGCGACGAGACCCACCTGCCGCCGGCCCTGCTCACCGGGGTGCTGCGCGAGCTGACCGCCGCGCGCAAGCACCGCACCGAGAGCGAGCGCCTGGTGGAGTCGCTGACCCCGCGCGAGCGGGAGGTGCTGCGCTGCATGGTCGCCGGGCTGGGGCGCAAGGCGGTCGCCGAGCGGCTGTACCTGTCCCCGCACACCGTGCGCACCCACATGCAGAACGTGCTCGGCAAGCTCGGCGTGCACTCCACGCTGGCCGCCGTGGCGCTGGCCCGGCGGGCCGGGGTCGGGCCCGCGGACCTGTCCGGGAGCGCCGCGGAGCTATCCGGGAACGTTGTCGAACGGGGCGGTCAACTGGCGTAGCAGGGCCGCCAGCTCGGCGCGCTGGGCGGAGGACAGCTCGGAAAGGATCGCGCGCTCCTGCTCCAGCAGGCCCGCCAGCGACCGGTCCGCGCGGTCGCGGCCCCCGTCCGTCAGCCGGACCAGCACCCCGCGCCGGTCGCTGGGGTCGGGCAGCCGCTCCACCAGGCCCTTCTTCGTCAGCCGGTCGATGCGGTTGGTCATCGTGCCCGACGTCACCAACGTCTGGGTGAGGAGCTGCCCGGGGGAGAGCTGGTAGGGGGCGCCCGCGCGCCGGAGCGCGGTCAGGACGTCGAACTCCCAGGGCTCCAGGCTGTGCTCGGCGAAGGCCAGACGGCGCGCCCGGTCCAGGTGCCGGGCCAGCCTGCTGACCCGGCTGAGCACTTCCAGTGGTTCCACGTCGAGGTCCGGGCGCTCCCGGCGCCACGCCGCGACCAGCCGATCGACCTCGTCCTCCATGCGATCAGTGTAGTGGTTGTGTCGACATGAAGTCTCTTGACTTTGACAATCTTGACATCGAGATAGTTTTCCCGGTGGGATGAGGCCAGACGCACCGCGGACGCACGACAGACGCGCCGCGGACACCGGGGCGGGAACGACCCGGAGACGCCAAGGAGGCCGCCATGCCCGCAGCAGAGAACGCCGACCCCGCCGGCCGTCCCGTCTGGGACCCCGCCCAGTACCTCCGCCACGCCGGGCACCGCGCCCGGCCCTTCGCCGACCTCCTCGCCCGGGTCCCGGCCCTCCCCACCGACCCGCCCCGCATCGCGGACCTGGGCTGCGGCCCCGGCAACGTCACCGCGCACCTCGCGGACCGCTGGCCCACCGCGCACATCACCGGCTACGACAACGCGCCCGAGATGCTGGACAAGGCCGCAGCCGAGCACGAGGGCCCCACCCCCGGCGGCGGCCGGCTCGACTTCCGCCCCGCCGACGCCCGCACCTGGACGCCGCAGGCGCCGCACGACCTGATCGTCAGCAACGCCGCCCTCCAGTGGGTCCCCGGCCACGCCGCCCGGCTCAGCGACTGGATGGCCGCGCTGAAGCCGGGCGGCGTCCTCGCCTTCCAGGTCCCCGGCAACTTCGCCGCCCCCAGTCACCGCCTGATGCGCTCCCTGGCCGGCTCCGCCCGCTGGCGCGACCGCCTCGCGGACGTGCTGCGCCACGAGGACGCCGTGCTCGCCCCCGAGGCGTACCTGGAGCGGCTGGCCGGACCCGGCCGCACGGCGGACGTGTGGGAGACGACCTACGTGCACCTGCTGGCGGGCGAGGACCCCGTCCTGGACTGGGTGAAGGGCACCGGACTGCGCCCCGTCCTCACCGCGCTCGCCGACGACCCCGGCGCCCGCGAGGCGTTCCTCGCCGAGTACCGCGCCGCGCTGCGCGCCGCCTACCCGGCGGGCCCGCACGGCACCCCGTTCCCCTTCCGCCGCGTCTTCGCGGTGGCCGTGAAGGAGGCGTGAGGCGTGATCACCTCGTTCGACCACGTCCAGCTCGCCGCGCCGCCCGGGTCCGAGGAGCGGCTGCGCGCGTACTACGGCGGCGTCCTCGGCATGGCGGAGGTCCCCAAGCCGCCCGTCCTGGCCGCCCGGGGCGGCTGCTGGTTCCGGGCCGGGGCCGCCGAAGTGCACCTCGGCGCCGAGGAGGGCTTCCGGCCCGCGCGCAAGGCCCACCCGGGCCTGCGGGTGACCGGCATCGAGGCGTACGCCGCCCGGCTGGCCGACCGCGGCGCCCGCGTCGTCTGGGACGACGACCTGCCCGGCTGGCGCCGCTTCTTCTCCGAGGACCCGGTGGGCAACCGGCTGGAGTTCCTGGAGCCCCGCTGACGGGCCGGGGTTCTCGCGTCCCCGCTGACGGGGCCGGGCTCCCGCCCCGCTCACCGGGGCCCGGAAGCGCGGCGGGACGGCCCTACGCCTTGCGGTGCCCGATCAGCCGGGGCTTCTGCTCCAGGCCGTCCAGGCCGTGCCAGGCCAGGTTCACCAGGTGGGCGGCGACCTCCGCCTTCTTCGGGCGGCGCACGTCCAGCCACCACTGGCCGGTCAGGGCGACCATGCCGACCAGGGCCTGGGCGTACAGCGGCGCCAGCTTCGGGTCGAAGCCGCGGGACTTGAACTCGCGGCCGAGGATGTCCTCCACCTGGGTGGCGATGTCGGAGATCAGCGACGCGAAGGACCCCGTGGACTGTGGGATCGGGGAGTCGCGGACCAGGATGCGGAAGCCGTCCGTGTACTCCTCGATGTAGTCCAGCAGCGCGAACGCCGCCTGCTCGCACAGCTCCCGCGGGTGCCCGGCCGTCAGGGAGCCGGTCACCATGTCCAGCAGCCGCCGCATCTCACGGTCCACCACCACCGCGTACAGGCCCTCCTTGCCGCCGAAGTGCTCGTACACCACCGGCTTGGAGACCCCGGCCTTCGCCGCGATCTCCTCCACCGAGGTGCCCTCGAAGCCCTTCGCCGCGAACAGGGTGCGACCGATCTCCAGGAGCTGCTGGCGGCGCTCGGCGCCGGTCATGCGGGTGCGCCGCGCGCGCCGCGGCTTGTCGTCGCTGGGGGTGCTGGAGTCGGTCGCCACGGCGTCCATCATGCCGCCTCGGGGGCCTTCTTCCGGCGGCGGGAGCCGCCCTCGCCGACCGCGCGGCGCGCATCGATGCGCGCGCGGGACGGCCAGCGCACGTCGTACGCCCAGCCGAGCTGCTCGAACCAGCGGATGATCCGCGCCGAGGAGTCGAGCTGCCCGCGCTCCACGCCGTGCCGCGCCGAGGTCGGGTCCGCGTGGTGCAGGTTGTGCCAGGACTCGCCGCAGGACAGGACCGCCAGCCACCACACGTTGCCCGAGCGGTCCCGGGACTTGAAGGGGCGCTTGCCCACCGCGTGGCAGATCGAGTTGATCGACCAGGTCACGTGGTGCAGCAGCGCCACCCGCACGAGTGACCCCCAGAAGAAGGCGGTGAACGCGCCCTGCCACGACATCGTCGCGAGGCCGCCGATGAGCGGCGGCAGCAGCAGGGACACGGCCGTCCACAGCGCGAACTGGCGTGAGATCGCCCGCATCGCCGGGTCCTTGACCAGGTCCGGCGCGTACTTGTCCGGCGGGGTCTGCTCCTCGTCGAACATCCAGCCGATATGGGCCCACCACAGGCCTTTCAGCAGGGCCGGCACCGTCTCGCCGTAGCGCCACGGCGAGTGCGGGTCGCCCTCGTGGTCGGAGAACCGGTGGTGCCTGCGGTGGTCGGCCACCCAGCGCACCAGCGGCCCCTCCACCGCCATCGACCCCGCGACGGCCAGCGCGATCTTCAACGGCCGCTTGGCCTTGAAGGAGCTGTGCGTGAAGTGCCGGTGGAAGCCGACCGTGATGCCGTGGCAGCCGAGGTAGTAGAAGAAGACCAGCAGGCCGAGGTCCAGCCAGCTCACCCCCCAGCCCCACGCCAGCGGCACCGCCGCGATCAGCGCCAGGAACGGGACGGTGATGAACAGCAGCAGCATGATCTGCTCGATCGAACGCTTCTGCTCGCCGCCCAGGGTGGCCGACGGCGCCGAGCCGGCGGCCGCCTCCGGGGCGTCGTCGATGACATCGGAGGAGCGTGTGGTCATGGGCGTCCCCTGTGGGGTCGAGGGTCGGGAGCGGTGCCGGAGGGGGGAGCGGGGAGACCATCGGCTCCCGCGTCTACGGTTGCGTAACCTACGGCGACGTAAGTATGGCAGCGCGCCGCCCGGCGGCAAGAGCCCCTGGCCAGCGCGTCCCCCCCGGCGCCTAGACTTGGGGTGGTCGGACAGCGCGGTCCGCTGAAGAAGATTCCTTCCCGGATGCCCGGCCCGCAAGCGGCGGCCGCCGCCCGGCGCCCGGCATCCGGCAAGGTACCCATCCCAGACGACCCCACCCGTCGCCCGCCGCAGCCCGTCCGGGCGGCCGTCGGCGCGACACACTTCCTGATCACTGCAAGGAGCCGCACCTGTGAGCAGTGCCGACGACCAGACGACGACCAGCAGCGAGCTGCGCGCCGACATCCGCCGACTGGGCGACCTGCTGGGGGAGACCCTGGTCAGGCAGGAAGGCCCCGAGCTTCTCGACCTGGTCGAGAAGGTCCGCCGCCTCACCCGCGAGGACGGCGAGGCCGCCGCCGAACTGCTGCGCGGCGCCGAACTGGACACCGCGGCCAAGCTGGTCCGCGCCTTCTCCACCTACTTCCACCTCGCCAACGTCACCGAGCAGGTGCACCGCGGCCGCGAGCTGCGCGTCCGCCGCGCCGCCGAGGGCGGCCTGATCGCCCGCACCGCCGACCGGCTCAAGGACGCCGACCCCGAGCACCTGCGCGAGAGCGTGCGGAACCTCAACGTCCGCCCGGTGTTCACCGCCCACCCCACCGAGGCAGCCCGCCGCTCCGTCCTCAACAAGCTGCGCCGCATCGCCGCGCTGCTGGAGGCCCCGGTCACCGAGTCCGACCGCCGCCGCCTGGACACCCGGCTGGCCGAGAACATCGACCTGGTGTGGCAGACCGACGAACTGCGGGTGGTCCGCCCCGAGCCAGCCGACGAGGCCCGCAACGCCATCTACTACCTGGACGAACTGCACGCCGACGCCGTCGGCGACGTCCTGGAGGACCTCTCCGCCGAACTGGAGCGCGTCGGCGTCAGGCTGCCCGACGACGCCCGCCCCCTCACCTTCGGCACCTGGATCGGCGGCGACCGCGACGGCAACCCCAACGTCACCCCCGACGTCACCTGGGACGTGCTGATCCTCCAGCACGAGCACGGCATCAACGACGCCCTCGACATGATCGACGAGCTGCGCGGCCTGCTGTCCAACTCCATCCGCTACGCCGGCGCCACCGCGGAGCTGCTCGCCTCCCTCCAGAGGGACCTGGACAACCTGCCGGAGATCAGCCCCCGCTACAAGCGGCTCAACGCCGAGGAGCCCTACCGGCTCAAGGCCACCGCCGTGCGCCAGAAGCTGGTCAACACCAAGGAGCGCCTGGCCCGGGGCGCCCGGCACGAGGACGGCCGGGACTACCTCGGCACCGCCGGGATGCTCGCCGACCTCCGCCTCCTCCAGGACTCGCTGCGCGAGCACCGCGGCGCCCTGCTCGCCGACGGCCGCCTGGCCCGCACCATCCGCACCCTCGCCGCCTTCGGCCTCCAGCTCGCCACCATGGACGTGCGCGAGCACGCCGACGCCCACCACCACGCCCTCGGCCAGCTCTTCGACCGGCTCGGCGAGGAGTCCTGGCGCTACGCCGACATGCCCCGCGAGTACCGCGCCAAGCTGCTCGCCAAGGAACTGCGCTCCCGCCGCCCGCTCGCCCCCGCCCCCGCGCCCGTCGACGCGGCCGGCGCCAAGACCCTCGGCGTCTTCGAGACCGTCAAGCGGGCCCTGGACGCCTTCGGACCCGAGGTCATCGAGTCCTACATCATCTCCATGTGCCAGGGCGCCGACGACGTGTTCGCCGCCGCCGTCCTCGCCCGCGAGGCCGGACTGCTCGACCTGCACGCCGGCTGGGCGAAGATCGGCATCGTGCCGCTCCTGGAGACCACCGACGAGCTGAAGGCGGCCGACGCCATCCTGGAGGACATGCTCTCCGACCCCTCCTACCGGCGCCTGGTCGCGCTGCGCGGAGACGTCCAGGAGGTCATGCTCGGCTACTCCGACTCCTCCAAGTTCGGCGGCATCACCACCAGCCAGTGGGAGATCCACCGCGCCCAGCGCAGGCTGCGCGACGTCGCCCACCGCTACGGCGTGCGGCTGCGCCTCTTCCACGGCCGCGGCGGCACCGTCGGCCGCGGCGGCGGCCCCACCCACAGCGCCATCCTCGCCCAGCCCTGGGGCACCCTGGAGGGCGAGATCAAGGTCACCGAGCAGGGCGAGGTCATCTCCGACAAGTACCTCCTCCCCTCCCTGGCCCGGGAGAACCTGGAGCTGACCGTCGCGGCCACCCTCCAGGCGTCCGCCCTGCACACCGCGCCCCGCCAGTCCGACGAGGCCCTGGCCCGCTGGGACGCCGCCATGGACGTCGTCTCCGACGCCGCGCACGCCGCCTACCGCAAGCTCGTCGAGGACCCCGACCTGCCGACGTACTTCCTCGCCTCCACGCCGGTCGACCAGCTCGCCGACATGCACCTGGGCTCGCGGCCCTCCCGCCGCCCCGGCTCGGGCGTCTCGCTCGACGGACTGCGCGCCATCCCCTGGGTGTTCGGCTGGACCCAGTCCCGGCAGATCGTGCCCGGCTGGTTCGGCGTCGGATCCGGCCTCAAGGCGCTGCGCGAGGCGGGCCTCGGGCTGGACGGGGGCGCCGTGCTCGACGAGATGCACGAGCAGTGGCACTTCTTCCGCAACTTCGTCTCCAACGTGGAGATGACGCTCGCCAAGACCGACCTGCGCATCGCCCGCCACTACGTCGACACCCTCGTCCCCGACCGCCTCCGGCACGTCTTCGACGCCATCGAGGCCGAGCACGCGCTCACCGTCGCCGAGGTGCTGCGCATCACCGGCGAGAAGGAACTCCTGGACGCCCAGCCGGACCTGAAGCAGACCTTCGCCATCCGCGACGCCTACCTCGACCCGATCTCCTACCTCCAGGTCGCCCTGCTCAAGCGGCAGCGCGACGCCGCCGCGGCGCAGGAGGAGCCCGACCCGCTGCTCGGGCGGGCCCTGCTCCTCACCGTCAACGGCGTGGCGGCCGGACTGCGCAACACAGGCTGACCGCCGGCCCCGACGACGAGGGCGCCCCGGGTCCGTGCGACCCGGGGCGCCCTCGCGCGAGACGCCTCACTGCGCCGCTCACTGCGCTGCCTCATCGCGCCGCGTCACTGGGCCGCCTCACCGGGCTGCCTCACTGCGCCGCATCATTGGGCCGTCTCATTGGGCCGCGTCATTGGGCCAGAAACGCCGCCGTCAGCAGCGCGGTCCCCGCCCCCGCCATGAGCCACGCGGTCCGGGTCAGCCGCAGCCCGCCCGCCGCCAGCACCGAGGCCAGCAGCAGCGCACCGCCGAGCGGCGCCCACGCGTACAGCACCCCGGCCGGACCCGACCGCAGCACCTCGTCGGTGCCCGGCTTCACCACGACGTCGTAACTGCGGCCCTGGCGCACCGTCGCCGCCCGCGCGAGCATCACCTCGGGGCGGGCCGCCGAGCCGGGCGAGCGCGGCCGGTACGGCCCGCTGCACGCGCCGCCCGCGCACCGCGTCACCACCATCGTCCCGCGCTCGCGGCCCTTGGTCAGCATCACGTACGGCGCGCTGCTCCAGGACGCCCACACCCCCGCGATCAGGACGAGCGCGAGCACCGCGCCCGACGCCGCCGCCCGCCCGAACCGCAGCGCGGCGCGCGGGCGCCGACGGGGACGAGAGGCGGACGGAGCGGCGTGCATGGCGGGGATCATTGGCCATACCCCCACGCCCGGTCAACTCTGTGCCCGTCCGACTCCGGGCCCGGTCGGCTCCATGCCCGGCTGACTCCGGGGCCGGCCGGCCCCGTGCCCGGTCGGCTCCAGGCCCGGCCGACCCCGGGGCCCGGCGACCCGCGGCCGCCCGACGGCACGTCAGGAGTTGTACGTGCTCTGCGCCCGCTCCAGCCCGTCCGCCACCAGACACTCCACCGCGTCCGCCGCCCGGTCGGTGAAATAGTCCAGCTCCTTGCGCTCCGCCGACGAGAAGTCCTTCAGCACGAAGTCCGCCACCTGCATCCGCCCCGGCGGCCGCCCGATCCCGAACCGCACCCGGTGGTAGTCGGCGCCCATCGCCTTCGTCATCGACTTCAGACCGTTGTGCCCGTTGTCCCCGCCGCCCAGCTTCAGCCGCAGCGCGCCGTAGTCGACGTCCAGCTCGTCGTGCACGGCCACGATGTTCGCCGCCGGCGCCTTGTAGAACTCCCGCAGCGCGTTCACCGGGCCGCCCGACAGGTTCATGTACGACATCGGCTTCACCAGCACCACCCGGCGGCTGTCCGGCCCCGGCGGGCCGATGCGCCCCTCCACGACCTGCGCCTGCGCCTTGCCGGCCCGCTTGAACCGGCCCCCGATGCGTGCGGCCAGCAGATCCACCGTCATGAACCCGACGTTGTGCCGGTTCATGGCGTACTCCGGTCCGGGATTGCCCAGGCCGACGATCAGCCAAGGCGCCCGCGCGTCCGTGCTCACGTCCATCTCTCCTTGATACGCGCCGGCCGCCGCCCCCGTGCCACAAGCGCGGGAGGCGGCGGCCGGCGACCGCGACGACGAGCCGGGGATCAGGCCTCGACGGTCTCTTCGCCCTCGGTCTCCTCGGTCTCCTCGTCCTCCGGCAGCTCCTCGACCTGCGCGGCCAGCACCTGGAGGACGACCGCGTCCTCGTCGACGGCCAGCGACACGCCGCTCGGCAGCGCGATGTCCTTGGCGTGCACCGAGGCGCCCGCCTCCAGACCCTCCACGGACACGGTCACCTGCTCCGGGATGTGCGTGGCCTCGGCCTCGACCGGCAGCGCGGGCAGGACGTGCTCCAGCAGGTTGCCGCCCGGGGCCAGCTCGCCCTCGGCGTGCACGGGCACCTCGACGTTGACCTTCTCGCCGCGCTTGACCAGCAGCAGGTCGACGTGCTCCAGGAAGCCCTTCAGCGGGTCGCGCTGCACGGACTTCGGGATCGCCAGCTCGTTGGTCTCGCCGTCGATGGCCAGAGCGATCAGGACGTTCGGCGTGCGCAGCGCCATCAGCAGGTCGTGGCCCGGCAGCGTCAGGTGCACCGGCTGCGAACCGTGCCCGTACAGCACGCCGGGAACCTTGTCCTCACGGCGGATGCGGCGCGCGGCGCCCTTGCCGAACTCGGTGCGGGTCGCGGCGGTGATCTTGACCTCGGACATGCTCGTCACTCCTCGTAGAAGTAGGGGATGCGGTCACCCGGCCACACGAACGGCCTGCTACGAAGAGCGCGTCGATTACGGACCGCCGTATCCGTCCGCAGACGGCCACGGCCTCCCTCGCCGAGCAACTGGAGCAGTGTACTCGGAAGGGGAGGCCGCTCCCAAAACGATCTCCACCGGCCGGGAGGAGCGCCGCGCGGCGCCCTGCCCGCGCGGCGCCTACTGCTCGTCGAAGAGGCTCGTCACCGAGCCGTCCTCGAACACCTCGCGCACCGCGCTCGCGATGGTCGGCGCGATCGACAGCACCGTGATCTTGTCCAGCTCCAGCTCGCTCGCCGTCGGCAGCGAGTTGGTGAACACGAACTCGCTCACCCTCGAGTTCTTCAGCCGGTCGGTCGCCTGACCCGACAGCACGCCGTGCGTCGCCGTCACGATCACGTCCTCCGCGCCGTGCGCGAACAGGGCGTCCGCCGCCGCGCAGATCGTGCCGCCCGTGTCGATCATGTCGTCCACGAGCACGCAGATGCGGCCCTTCACGTCGCCGACGACCTCGTGCACCGTGACCTGGTTCGCCACGTCCTTGTCCCGGCGCTTGTGCACGATCGCCAGCGGCGCGCCGAGCCGGTCGCACCAGCGGTCCGCCACCCGCACCCGGCCGGCGTCCGGCGAGACCACCGTCAGCTTGGCGCGGTCCACCTTGCCGCCCACGTAGTCCGCCAGCAGCGGCAGCGCGAACAGGTGGTCCACCGGACCGTCGAAGAAGCCCTGGATCTGGTCCGTGTGCAGGTCCACCGCGAGGATGCGGTCCGCGCCGGCCGTCTTCATCAGGTCCGCCACCAGGCGCGCCGAGATGGGCTCGCGGCCGCGGTGCTTCTTATCCTGACGCGCGTAACCGTAGAACGGCACGATGACCGTGATGGAACGGGCGGACGCGCGCTTCAACGCGTCGATCATGATCAACTGCTCCATGATCCACTTGTTGATCGGAGCGGTGTGGCTCTGGATCAGGAAGCAGTCCGCGCCGCGGGCCGACTCCTGGTAGCGCACGTAGATCTCGCCGTTCGCGAAGTCGAACGCCTTCGTCGGAACGACCCCTACACCCAGCTCGTGGGCGATTTGCTCGGCAAGCACGGGGTGGGCGCGGCCGGAGAAGAACATCATCTTCTTCTCGCCGGTCGTCTTGATCCCGGTCACAGCAGTGTCTCCTCGGAGGGGATGCGGGGCTGGAGGCCGAGACGGTCTCGGCACCGTGCGGGGTGCGTCTCGGCTGGTGGGGGTGCGGGTGCTCCTCTCACGGTACGCCGTGTTCGGAGCGTCCGTTTCCGCTCAGCCCTCGTCCGCGGGCCCCTCGGGCGCCGCCTCGGCCGCCTTCGCCGCCGCGCTCCCCGGCCGCTTGCGGGCCACCCAGCCCTCGATATTGCGCTGCTGACCGCGGGCCACGGCCAGCGAACCGGGCGGCACGTCCTTCGTGATCACCGAGCCCGCCGCGGTGTAGGCGCCGTCCCCGATCGTGACGGGCGCCACAAACATGTTGTCCGAACCGGTGCGGCAGTGCGATCCCACCGTCGTGTGGTGCTTGTCCTGCCCGTCGTAGTTCACGAACACGCTCGCGGCGCCGATGTTCGTGTACTCGCCGATCGTCGCGTCGCCCACGTACGACAGGTGCGGGACCTTCGTCCCCTCGCCGATCCGGGCGTTCTTCGTCTCGACGTACGTGCCCACCTTCGACTTCAGCCCCAGCCGCGTGCCCGGCCGCAGATACGCGTACGGACCCACCGACGCCTCCGGACCCACCACGGCGCCGTCCGACACCGTGTTGTCCACCCGCGCCCCCGCACCGACCCGCGTGTCCGTCAGCCGGCTGTTCGGGCCCACCACGCTGCCCTCGCCCAGATGCGTCGAGCCGTGAAGCTGCGTGCCCGGCAGCACGGTCACGTCCTGCTCGAACGTCACCGTCGCGTCCACCCACGTCGTCGCCGGGTCCACCACCGTCACCCCGGCCAGCATCGCGGCCTCCAGCAGCCGGTCGTTCAGCGTCCGCCGGGCCTCGGCGAGCTGCACCCGGTTGTTGATCCCCGCGATCTCCCGGTGGTCGGCCGCCACGCACGCCCCCACCCGGTGCCCGGCCTCGCGCAGGATCCCCAGCACGTCGGTGAGGTACTCCTCGCCCTGGCTGTTGTCCGTGCGCACCTGCCCCAACGCCTCGGCCAGCAGCCGCCCGTCGAACGCAAACACCCCGGAGTTGATCTCCCGGATCGCCCGCTGCTCGTCGGTGGCGTCCTTGTGCTCCACGATCGCGGTCACCGCGCCGCCGGCGCCGTCGCGCACGATCCGGCCGTAGCCGGTCGCGTCCGGGACCTCGGCGGTCAGCACGGTCACGGCGTTGCCGTCCTCGCCGTGCGCGGCGGCGAGCCGGGCCAGCGTCCCGCCGGTGAGCAGCGGAGTGTCCCCGCACACGACGACCACGGTCCCGTCCACGGGGCCGCCCAGCTCCTCCAGGCCCATCCGAACGGCGTGCCCGGTGCCCTTCTGCTTCTCCTGCACGGCGGTACGGGCGCCCGGGTCGGCCTGCGCGAGGTGCTCGGTCACCCGCTCCCGCGCGTGCCCGACCACGACCACGAGATCCTCGGGCTCCAACTCGCGTGCGGCGGCCAGCACATGACCGACCAGGGAACGACCGCAGATGTCGTGCAGGACCTTCGGTGTGGCCGACTTCATACGGGTGCCCTCACCCGCTGCGAGAACGACTACGGCTGCCGGGCGATTGGCGCTCACGGGATGCCCTTCGGCTGTGGAGTGCTGGACGTCCGCAGGATACCGGGGGGCGGTTGGGCCAACGCGGCCGGAGAGGACGAAGGGTCCTGACCCGGTGGGGGTCAGGACCCGAACCTGAATGCTCCCGGGGGAGGACTCGAACCCCCATGATCAGAACCAAAATCTGACGTCTTACCCTTAGACGACCCGGGATTACCGCTATGTCCGATTTGTGAGATCAGTAGCGGGTGCAGCTCCTACTATGCCGTACCACCAGCCCTCGATGCGACGGTGCAGGTCGGCGCTTTGGAGAACGGCGACTCTAAGGCACCCGTAGTACCGCTCTCCGGTGTTCGTTCGGTTGGTCTTGGGGTTGTGCCTCTTGAGGCTCGTCTTGAGCAACGAGTCGACCTCGATGTCGACTTGGGCCGCCCAAAAGGACTCGGCCCTAGCGATGTCCGCCGACTCGTGAATGGTGACCGAGAAGCGGCGACGGTCGGGGGACACGCCGAGCAAGTCAAGCCAGAGCAGGAAGAGTTTGATCATGTTCGGGTCGCTGTTCACGAAGATGACGCGCCGGTGTGCTCCTGCCTTGGCCTTTGCTCCCTCGGACCAGTAGAGCCCCACGCCCACCAAGAACAGCTCGCGCGAAGCGAGGGGGCCGATCTCGGCGTAGGCCGCGTCGCCCAGTGCTTCTCGTGCCGCAGCGCGGTTCTCGGCGGCGCGCTTCGTCCCGCGTCGCGCTGCTGTCGTGTCGGGTCGGGAGCGTTCCGGGGAGGGCAGATCTCGCACCCAGAGTGAGATGGAGCTCTTTGAGCAGCCCAGCTCTTCCCGGATCTGGGTATACGTCCACCCCTGCTCGCGCAACGCTCGCGCCCTGTCGCGCATGGCGTCCTTGGCGCGCGGTCGCTTCGTCCAGGCTGGAGGCGGCTCGCCTTCCATGAGGCGCTGAAGCGTCCCCTTGTCGTGCACTTGCAGTTCGTCGCGGATCTGCCGAAGGCTGGACCCGCTTCGCCGCAGCGCCACCGCCTGTTCGCGCAAGCCCTCGAAATCGGCGTATTTGCCGCTCAGATGTTCCATGTGCTCACTGTTCGGGCGGAAGATCGTATTCCGCAGTCGAACGAAAGATGTTCACCAGTTCGAGGGATGTCGAGTAACTTGGCCACCTCTCGATCACGGAGTGTGATTGACGTGTGCGCTCAAAACTCCCCGGAGGGCCACGGCGTGCGCCCGTAGGCTGGGCGTATGACCAAGACGGGGGAAGAGCGCGCCGGGGGGCTGGCCGGGCCCTGGTGGTGGGTGCGGTGGCGGAGCGCCGCGTTCGACGGGGGGCTGGCGCTGGCGTCCGCGGCGGAGTGCGCGGCCGAGGGGGCGCCGTTCGCGCGGGACGCCGGGCTGCCGGTGTGGGCCGGGGTGGCGTTCGGGGCGCTGGCGGGGGCCGTGCTGCTGCTGCGCCGGCGGTGGCCGGTCGCCGTGGTGCTGGTGGCGATCGCCGTCACGCCCGCCGAGATGGGCTTCCTGATGGGCATCGTCGGGCTGTACACCCTGGCCGCGTGCGAGCTGCCGCGCCGGGTCATCGCCGCGCTGGCGGGGATGTCCTTCCTCGGCACGATGATCGTGACGTTCGTGCGGGTGCGGCAGGACGTGGCGCGGGGGGATCTCTCCCTGGGGGACTGGTTCGTGCCGTTCGCCGCCGTGACCACCTCGCTGGGCCTGACGGCGCCTCCGCTGCTCCTCGGCCTGTACGCGGGGGCCCGGCGGCGGCTGATGGAGTCGCTGCGGGAGCGGGCGGACAGCCTGGAGCGGGAGTTGCAGTTGCTCGCGGAGCGGGCGGAGGAGCGGGCCGAGTGGGCGCGCGCCGAGGAGCGGACGCGGATCGCCCGGGAGATGCACGACGTGGTGGCGCACCGGGTGAGTCTGATGGTGGTGCACGCCGCCGCGTTGCAGGCCGTGGCGCGCAAGGACCCGGAGAAGGCGGTGCGCAACGCGGCGCTGGTGGGGGACATGGGGCGGCAGGCGCTGACCGAGCTGCGGGAGATGCTCGGCGTGCTGCGCAGCGGCGGCGAGGCGGGGCGGGAGCGCCGGGAGCGGGCGTCCGTGCCCGCGGCCGCGGCGGCGCCGCTGGTCGCGGTGCGGGCCGCCGCGGCCGTCGCGACCTCCCGCGCGGCCGGCGCGGCGGCCCACGGGGACGGGCCGCGGCTGGAGGAGTTGGAGGAGCTGGTCGGGCAGTCGGCGGCCGCGGGCATGGTCGTGGAGCTGTCGGTGGAGGGGGAGGCGCGGTCGTACGGCCATGAGATCGAGCAGACCGCCTATCGCGTGGTGCAGGAGGCGCTGACAAACGTGCACAAGCACGCGGCGGGGGCGAAGACGCACGTGCGGCTCGCGCACCGGGCGGCGGAGATCGCGATGCAGGTGGAGAACGAGCCGCCGGCGGAGCCGGCCTCCGCGTCGGCGGCGCGGCTGCCGTCCGGCGGCAACGGCCTGCTCGGGATGAGGGAGCGGGTGACGGCGCTGGGCGGCGCGTTCGTCTCGGGGCCGACGGACGCGGGCGGTTTCCGGGTGTCGGCGGTGATCCCGGCGTCCGCGTGAGGGGCGCGGGGCGGGGACGGGGCGCGGGGGCGCTTCCGGCGGCGGCTGCGGGGGAGTCCCAGGCCAGTTGCAGGCCCTGTTCGCTCCTTCACCTCCTTCGCGCCGGGTCAGCGGGCGCGTTCGGTGCGGTGTGCGTCGCACAGCGGAGGGTCACCCGCGTACGGGACGTGCTCGGGTGATCTGACGACGCCGCCGAGGCGCCGTATCGGACGCCGCCCGCCCGGAGGGAAGGGCGGGCGCGGCCTGGCGCGGCCGGTGTGCCGAGGGGTCAGCCCGCGGTGAGGCGGACGGGGGCTGTGCCGCTGAGGAGCGTGGTCAGGGCCTGGTCGACGTCCGCGCCGAGGTACCAGTCGCCGGTGTGGTCGAGGGCGTAGACGCGGCCCTCGGCGTCGACGGCCAGCAGGGACAGGCCGTCGGCCTCGGCGCCGAGCGGGCAGACGTCGCTGCCGAGGGCGCGGCCGAGGTCGCCGAGCGTGCGGGCCATGTGCAGGCCGTGCAGCGGGTCGAGGTCGAGGGCCGCGGGGGCGACCTGGCGGCCGGGGCCGCCGGGGGCGACGCGCAGTCCGCCGAACTCGGCCCACGCCTCGACGGCCGCGGGGAACACGCTGTGCCGGTGCCCGGCCGGGGAGGCGTGGTCGCGCAGGGCGTCGGCCCAGAACTCGGCCTGCCGTATGTCCCAGCGTCCGGGCTGCCAGCCGGCCGCGCGCAGGGCGGCCTCGACGGGCGCGGGGAAGCGGGACGGGGGCGCCGCCTGGCCGTGGGGAGCGGCGGGCCGGGGGAGGGGGCTGCGGTCGGCGTGCATCGGCTCTTCGTTCGTCGGGGCGGGGGTTCGGGGCGGCGGCGGTGGGGCGCCGGGGCCCGGGACGCGGGGGCCCCGGGCGCGGACGCGGCCCGGGGCGCGGGTGTCAGGCGCCGTCCGCCGGGTCGACGACGCGGACGCCGAAGTGCGCGCTGAGCGCGGCGCAGGCGCGGCAGGGGGCGGCGAAGCCGCCGTGCAGCGGGTCGCCGTCCTCCCGGATGCGCCGGGCGGTGAGTTTGGCGTGCCGGAGCGCTTTGCGCGCCTCGCCGTTGGTGAGGGGCTTGCGCGCGGCGCGTCTGCCGCGGGCGGCTTCGGCGGCGGCGATGTGCCGGGAGATGAGGATGGCCTCGGCGCAGCGGCCGGTGAAGCGGTCGCGCTGGGCGCTGGTGAGGGCGTCGAGGAAGTCCTGCACGAGGGGGTGCAGGGCGGGCGGCTCCTCGCCGCGGGCGGCGGTGCCGGTCAGGGTGGCGCCGCGCACGGAGAGGGCGGCGGCGACGGTGGGGAGTATCCCGTCGCGGCGGTGGCGCAGGACGGGGGCGGGCGGCGTCGAGGCGCCGCTCCAGCCGATCCTCGGGTCGCCGGACGCGCCGGTGTGCGGTTCCGTCTGCGTCGCTTTCATGATCATCATTCCCCTCCGAGCATCCCCCCGAGGGACACAGACTGCCAAATCGCGGGGCGGGTGCGGAAGCTGGGGCGGTGCGACACGCCAGGGACGGGGCGGTGCGTCACGACGGGGTGACGGCTGGTCACGGCGGAGCGGCGCGGGGAGCGCGGCGGGGGCCGCCGGGGCGGCGGCCGGCGCCCGGAGGCCCGGTGACCGGTGTCGGCGTACCGCATAGGCTGTCGGCACGCCGCGCCGCGCGCGGTCGCCGCGAGGGAGCGATGTAGTGGATACGCGCCTGGCGGGCCGGGAAGGGTCCCGGTCGCCGCGGGCCGTACAGAGTGCCGCAGGGGGCAACCGTCATGACGACAGGTCGGCTCGGGCTGGGGGCGCCACCCGGCCGCCAGGCCGCAGGAGACGCCGCGCCGCCGAACGCGGCCTACGCCGGGCAGGTCGTGCACTTCCCGGACCCGGTCCGGGCGGCCCGTCATCCGGGCGGGGTGCGGGTGGACGAGCGCGGCCGCCCCGACTTCTCGCCGTACGCGCGGGCGGCGGCGGAGATCGCCGATCCGCCGGAGGGCTTCGGCGTCGACGAGCTGCGGCTGACGGACTACGTCTCGGCGAACGCGGCGCTGGCCGCGGCCGGGCACGCGCTCTGGGACACGGTGCCCAGCGTGGCGACCCCGCACGGCTGGACGTGGCACCACGTGGCGGGCGGCCGCCGGCTGGAGCTGGTCCCGGTGGAGGTGAAGGCGCTGCTGCGTCACCACGGCGGCATTGCGACCGCGCACGTGGACCAGGCCAAGCGCGGCACCCGGCCGTTGCAGGAGACGCAGCCCGCGCACTTCGGGCTGCCGAAGTCGGGCGCGGCGGTGTCGGAGCCGCAGGTGCAGGGCGTCGAGGAGGAGTTGGGGTACCGGCTGCCGGGCGCGTACCGGTCGTTCCTGAAGGCGGCGGGCGGCTGCGCGCCGGTCGGGACGGCGCTGGACCCGCGGTGGGGGCTGCTGATCGACCAGCCGTTCTTCACGGTGCGCGAGGAGGCGGCCGTCAACGACCTCGTGTACGTCAACAAGTGTTTGCGCGACCACCTGACCAAGGACTATCTGGGGGTGGCGTTCGTGCAGGGCGGACTGCTGGCCGTGAAGACGAGGGGCGAGCGGACCGGGTCGGTGTGGTTCTGCGCCTACGACGACGTGCGCGACGCGGAGCCCGCCTGGTCGCAGTCGGAGCGGGTGGAGCGGCTGCTGCTGCCGTGCGGCGACGACTTCGACGCGTTCCTGTCCCGGCTGGCGGGGTCTCCGCCGGAGTTGGAGACGGTGGCCGATCTGATGGTGGACGGCGGTTTCGCCCGCGCCGTCGCCGTGGCGCCGGATGAGCCCGACGAGCCCGACGCGTCCGACGTGCCGGCGGGGGAGTGAGGTCGAGCGATGGTGACCTTCGCACAGGCGCAGGAGCGCGCCGAGGAGTGGATCAACGGTGACGTGCCGTCGTACCAGCACCGCGAGGTGCGGGTACGGGAGTTCGGGCTCGGCTTCGTGGTGTGGGCCGAGGACCGCGTGGACGGGCCGCGGGCGGACGGGGGCGCGCAGCGGCTGGTGATCGCCCGGGACAGCGGCGAGGCCACGTTGTGGCCCGGACTGCCGGTGGGCGAGGTGATCCGCCGGTACGAGGAGGAGTACGGCCGTCCGGACGCCGTCGCGGACGCGGCGCCGGCGCCGCCCGCCCGGGTGGACCTCAACCAGACGTCCTTCCTGCTGAGTCCGCCGGAATGGCTCCAGGAGGCGGCCGACAAGCTGGGCATCCCGGACCGCCGAGGACCCGGCGACGGCGCCGGGGCCTCCCGGGAAGCTGCCGGTGCCTCCCGGGGAGGCGACGCGCTCGCCCGGACGCAGGCAGGGATCCCGACGGAGCGGTCCGCCGGGTCTGAGGCGGGCGCCCTGGCGGCGGGCGCCCCGGCGGGCCGGTCTGATGGGTCTGAGGCGGGTGTCCCGGCCGGCCGGTCCGATGGGTCCTACCCGGGCGCACCGCTGGACCGGTTCGACGGGTCTGACGTAGGCGCACCGGCGGCGGGCGCCTCGGCGGGACGATCCGCCGGGTCTGAGGCGGGCGTCCTGGCGGCGGGCGCCTCGGCGGGCCGGTCCGATGGGTCCTACCCGGGCGCACCGCTGGACCGGTTCGACGGGTCTGACGTAGCCGCACCGGCGGCGGGCGCCTCGGCGGGACGATCCGCCGGGTCTGAGGCGGGCGCCTCGGCGGGCTGGTCTGACGGATCTGATGCGGGTGCCTCGGCGGGACGATCCGCTGGACCTGACGCGGGTGCCCCGCTGGGCCGGTCTGTCGGGTCTCATGCGGGCGCACCGGCGGCGGGCGTCTCGGCGGACACGTCTGCCGGGGGGACGCCGTGGGCGGGCACGGACACTAACGCGGACGGTGGGGACGACCGTTCCGTGCCGCTGCCCGCGACCGTGTTCGCGCCGCCGCTGAGCGACGTCGGCGACGACGCGGCGCCGCCCGCCGCCGCATCGGACGCGAAGACCGCGCTGATGGCGGGCGGCAGCCGACTCCCGTATACGACGGTGGCGCCGGCCGTCAGTGACGCCGACGCCGACGCCGGTGGCCACGACCGGCTCGGCGGTCCGGACGCCGCCCACGGCGCAGGCGCGTCTCCGGGCGGCACACCGCCGTTCTCGTCCGCGCCGCCGTACGGCCAAGAACGGGAGGGCGCGCCGGGTACGCCCCAGGCGCCAGGCACGCCGCCGTCCGAGGGCGCGGTCGGCCCAGGGACTCCGCCTCCTCCGCCGGTCGGCCCAGGGGCGCCCGGGACGCCGCCGCGTCCGTCGTCGGCCGCTGGCCCGGGGACTCCGCTGTTTCCGTCGTCGGCCGCCGGTTCGGGGACACCGCCGCCGGTCGGCCCGGGTGCGCCGGGGACACCGCCGCCGGTCGGCTCGGGAGCGCCTGGGACTCGGCTGCCTCCGTCGTCGGCCGCCGGTTCGGGGACACCGCCGTTCGCGGGCGGTGCCGGGTACGGCTATCCGCGGGGAGCGGGAGCGTCCTCGGGGGCCGGGGCTACGGAGAGTTCGTCCGTTCCGGGGATGCCGCTTCCGGCTGCGACCGGTCCGGCGTCCGGGTCCGTGCCGCAGGGGCCGGGCGTTCCGCCGCCTCCGCCGGGGGCCGCGACGCCCGACGCGGCGGAAGGCGTCGACGCCGTCGGCACTCCTGCCGGTCCGGGGACGCCCCCGGCCGGTGCGCCCTCGTACGGGTATCCGCAGGGCGCCGGATCGCCGGGCGCCCCGGCGACCCCGCCTCCGGGCGATCCCGCCCGTCCCCCCGCGCCGAACGCCGGTGACATCGCTGACGCGGCCACCAGCAAGGCGGCGCCTCCGCCGCGTCGCGGCCGGGGAGGGGCGACCCCGCCTCCGCCGCCGGGCGCCCCCGGGACGCCCGGCGCGCGACCGGGCGCGGGCGGGTACATGCCCACCCAGTTCGCCGCCTCGCTCGACCCCGATGGCCCCGACGGCGTCGAGCCCGTGTCCGGTCCGCCCACGCCGCCGCCCCCGGGCGGCGTCCACCACGCGGCCACGATGCTCGCCGACCCCAGCCAGGGCGGCGGCGTCCCACAGCCGCCCGGCGCTCCGGGCGCACCCGGTGCGCCGCGGCCGCCGCAGCCGCCGGGCGGGCACGCGACCCCCGCTGCCCCGGGGACGCCGGGCGCTCCCAGCGCCGGACAGGGGGCCGTGCACCACGCGGCGACGATGCTGGCCGGGCCGTCGTCCGGCCGGCCCGGCGCACCCCTGCCGCCTCCCGCGGCGCCCGGCGTGCCCCAGGGCGCCGCCGCACAGGCCCCGCCGCCCGCTCCGCCGGGCGCGATGCCGCCGTCAGCCCAGCCGCACGCGCCCGGCCAGCTCTATCAGCCGGGCCAGCCCGGCCAGCCGCCCGCGCCCGGCCAGCTAGGCCAGCCCTCCGTCGTACCCGGTCAGCACGGCCAGCTAGGCCACGCCCCCGTCGTATCCGGTCAGCCGGGTCAGCCCCCCGTCGTGCCCGGTCCGCCGCCCCCGGCCTACGGGTATCCGCAGCAGGGGCAGCCGACCGTGGGCCCCGGCTACCAGGCCGTGCTGCGCTACCGCGCCCCGGACGGCTCCGAGCAGCAGGTGATCCGGCGTTCGGCGCCGGGCACGCCGCACCCGGAGTGGCAGATCTTCCACGAGCTGCGCGCCATGAACGTGCCGCCGGACCAGGTGCTCGAACTGCACACCGAGCTGGAGTCGTGCCTGCTGCCGGGGGCGTACTGCGCGCGGATGATCCGCGAGCAGTGGCCGCAGGCGCGGATCGCGTCGATCGCGCCGTACGGCGCCGACCACGCGAGCCGTCAGCAGGGCATGCGGCAACTCCTCGCTCACCAGGGGGAGTTGCACCAAGTGGCGGACGGTCCCGCCCGCCCCGTGCCGGTGCGCGCGCCGCTGCCGCCGGTGCAGTCCGCGCCGCCGCTTCCCCCGGAGGGCGTCGCCCACGAGCTGGCCGCGGCCTTCGGGCCGGGAGTGTTCCGGTTCGAGCAGGCGGCGGTCTCCCGGCAGGGCGTGCCGCCGATCGTGGCGCACACGCTCGTGGTGGCGGGCCTGCCGCTGGACATGGGGCCGTTCTTCTGGGCGCAGGCCCAGCCGGGGCGGCCGGTGCCGACGCTGGCGGAGCTGGCGGCCGAGCGCGGGGTGCGTCCGGCGCCGGACGCGGGGTCGTACCTCGTGATGGGCACCGACTTCGGCAAGGCGGTCTGCGTGCAGTACGGCACGGCGAACATCGTGGCGGTGCCGGTGGAGGCGGGTCCGGGCGGTGCGGCCGTGGCGCCGCAGTTCGTGAACACCGGTCTGCTGGAGTTCGTGCGGTGCCTAGCGCTGCTCGGGCGGATGTGGCGGCTGCGCTACGGCTTGAACCAGGAGCAGGCGGGCCGCTGGACCGTCGACTTCCAGGCCCAGTTGGCCGCGCTCGACCCGGCCGCGCTCGGCTCGCCCGAGAGCTGGTGGTCGGTGCTGCTGGAGCAGATGTGGGACGGACTGCTCTGAGCGCCTGACCCCCTCGGCGGGGGCGCCGCTGACGCAGCGTGGGGCCGGGCCCGGTCGTGTGACCGGACCCGGCCCTTTCGTGTGCGGACGTGTTCGGGATGCGAGGGGAAGGCGGGCCCGGAGTGTCGCCGGGCTGAGGGGGGAAGGGCGCCTCGCCGTCGGTGTGCCCCCCGGGTGTCCCCCCGGTGTGCCCCCGGTGGCAGCCCCGACGGGGGGACGGCCCCCTAGGGGCCCCCTAGGGGTGGTCCGTACACCGGCTAGGGGGAAGCGTCGTACCGGCGGAGGACGAGCGGGCGACCGGGCCGTCCCTAAGCTGGCCTCATGCCGCGGGGGGCGGCGCGCCGCACCTACGGGGGTGGGGTTTTCCCCCGTCGCGGACGGGGTCCGGCACCAGCGCGCCGCGCCCCTTCGCCGACCAGACTTCTCGGCACAGCACCTCGCCGCCGCCCGGCCGCCGGGCGGCGGCGACGGCTCGGCTGCCGACCGACAGAGGAGACGTACCGTGACAACGGCTGTGACCATTCCCAGGCACGGGGGCACTGGAGGGACTACGGCCGTCGCCGCGCGGGCGCGGCAGGTCGTCAAGGCGTACGGGTCCGGCGAGACCCGTGTCGTCGCGCTCGACCACGTGGACGTGGACATCGCTCGCGGGCAGTTCACCGCGATCATGGGCCCCTCGGGGTCCGGCAAGTCCACGCTGATGCACTGCCTCGCCGGTCTCGACACCGTCACCAGCGGCCGCATCCACCTCGACGACACCGAGATCACCGGGCTGAAGGACAAGAAGCTCACGAAGCTGCGCCGGGACCGGATCGGCTTCGTCTTCCAGGCGTTCAACCTGCTGCCGACGCTGACCGCGATCGAGAACATCACGCTGCCCATGGACGTCGCCGGGCGTAAGCCGGACCGTCAGTGGCTGGACCGGGTGGTGGAGACCGTAGGGCTCGCCGGGCGGCTGAAGCACCGGCCGGCCCAGCTCTCCGGCGGCCAGCAGCAGCGCGTCGCCGTGGCCCGCGCGCTCGCCGCCCGCCCGGAGATCATCTTCGGCGACGAGCCGACCGGCAACCTGGACTCCCGCGCGGGCGCCGAGATCCTGGGCTTCCTGCGCCAGTCGGTCGACGAACTCGGCCAGACCATCGTGATGGTGACCCACGACCCGGTGGCCGCCTCCCACGCGGACCGGGTGCTGTACCTCGCCGACGGCCGGATCGTGGACGAGATGCTCCAGCCGACGGCCGATCAGGTGCTGGACCGCATGAAGGACTTCGACGCCCGGGGACGCACGTCATGACCGTCTGGAAGACCTCCCTGCGCAACCTGCTCGCGCACAAGGGCCGGATGGCGCTCTCGGCGGTCGCGGTGCTGCTGTCGGTGGCGTTCGTGAGCGGCACCCTGGTGTTCACCGACACCATGAACACCACCTTCGACAAGCTGTTCCAGGCCACGTCCTCGGACGTGAAGGTCAGCGCCGAGGGGGCCGCCGACGACGGCGCGACCGCCTCGCGCACCGGCCGCCCGCCGGTCATGCCGGCCTCCGTGCTCGACCGGGTGCGCCGGGTCCCGGGCGTGAAGTCGGCGGAGGGGACGGTGTTCTCCACCTCGGTGACCGTCGTCGGCCCCGGCGAGGACAAGCTGTCGCCCACCAGCGGCGCCCCGACCATCGTCGGGAACTGGAACGGCGGCGACGCCCGCACCATGAAGATCACCACCGGCACGGCGCCCCACGGCCCCGACCAGATCATGGTGGACGCCGACACCGCCGCCAAGCACCGTCTGAAGCCGGGCGCCGAGATCGGCGTGATCACCGCGGTCGGCACGCACCGCGCCCGCGTCTGCGGCATCGCCGCCTTCACCGTCACCAACCCCGGCGCGGCGATCTTCTACCTCGACACCGCGACCGCCCAGCAGGCCCTGGTCGGCCGGCCGGGCGTGTACACGAACATCGAGGTCAACGCGGCCGCGGGCGTCGCCGACGCGCGCCTGAAGAAGGACGTCGCCGCCGCCCTCGGCCACGGCTACAAGGTGCAGACCTCCAAGGAGGTCGCCGACGCCAGCCAGAAGAACGTCGAGAGCTTCCTGGACGTGATGAAGTACGCGATGCTCGGCTTCGCCGGGATCGCCTTCCTCGTCGGCGTCTTCCTGATCATCAACACCTTCTCGATGCTTGTCGCCCAGCGCACCCGGGAGATCGGCCTGATGCGCGCCATCGGCGCCTCCCGCCGCCAGGTCAACCGCTCGGTGCTGGTCGAGGCGCTGCTGCTGGGCGCTGTCGGGTCGGTGCTCGGCGTGGGCGCGGGCGTCGGCATCGCGGTCGGGCTGATGAAGCTCATGGGCAAGATGGGCATGCACCTGTCCACCGACGACCTGACGATCGCCTGGACCACCCCGGTCGTCGGCCTGGCCCTCGGCGTCGTCGTCACCGTCCTCTCCGCGTATCTGCCCGCCCGGCGCGCGGGCAAGATCTCCCCGATGGCGGCCCTGCGCGACGCGGGCGCCCCGGCCGACGCCAGGACCGGCGCCGTGCGCGCCGTGCTCGGCCTGGTCCTCACCGCCGGCGGCGCCGCGAGCCTGTTCGCCGCGGGCGCCGCGGCCAAGGCCGCCGCCGGCTCGGCGTGGCTGGGCCTGGGCGTGGTGCTGACCCTGATCGGCTTCGTCGTCATCGGCCCGGTGCTCGCCGGCGGTCTCGTCCGCGTCCTCGGCGCGCTCCTGCTGCGGGTCTTCGGCCCGGTCGGGCGGATGGCCGAGCGCAACGCGCTGCGCAACCCGCGCCGCACCGGCGCCACCGGGGCCGCGCTGATGATCGGCCTGGCCCTGGTGGCGGGCCTGTCGGTGGTCGGCTCCTCCATGGTCGCCTCCGCCACCGACCAGCTCGACAAGACCGTCGGCGCGGACTTCATCGTCCAGGGCGACAACGGGCAGGTCATCACCTCGCAGGCGGTCAAGGCCGTCAAGTCCGTCCCGGGCCTGAAGCGGGTCACCGAGTACAAGCTGCTGGACGTCTCCCTGACCACCCCGGACGGCCGCACCGACCGCGGCGAGACGATCAACGCGGCCGACCCGACCTACACGCAGGACCTGCGCACCGAGACCGTCGCGGGCGCCCTCGCCGACGCCTACCGGCCGGACTCGATGTCGCTGCCCGAGGGCTTCGCGAAGAAGCACGGGGTCAGGATCGGCTCCACGGTGACGGCCGCCTTCCGGGACGGCCGGACCGCACGGCTGACGGTCCGCGCGATCACCAGCGACGACTCCGCGATCGACAAGGGCGCGAAGTACGCGTCTCTCGGCACGGCGGCGAAGTACGTGCCCGCCGACCGGATGCCGCTCGACGAACTGGTCTTCGCCACCGCCGAGAAGGGGCGGCAGGCCGCGGCCTACCGGGAGCTGAAGTCCGCGCTGCACGGCTACCCGCAGTTCACCGTGCGCGACCAGACCGACTACAAGAAGTCGCTGAAGGACCAGATCGGCCAGTTGCTGAACATGATCTACGGGCTCCTCGCGCTGGCGATCATCGTGGCCGTCCTCGGTGTGGTGAACACCCTCGCCCTGTCCGTGGTCGAGCGCACCCGGGAGATCGGCCTGATGCGGGCCATCGGCCTCTCCCGCAGGCAGTTGCGCCGGATGATCCGCCTGGAGTCCGTGGTGATCGCCGTCTTCGGCGCCCTGCTCGGCCTGGGCCTCGGCATGGGCTGGGGCGCGACCGCGCAACGGCTGCTGGCCCTCCAGGGGCTGAAGATCCTGGACATCCCCTGGCCGACGATCCTCGCCGTCTTCGCCGGCTCGGCCTTCGTGGGGCTGTTCGCCGCCCTGGTCCCGGCCTTCCGCGCGGGCCGGATGAACGTGCTGAACGCCATCGCGACGGAGTAGACCCACCGGGGGCGCCGGGGGCGCCGGGGGCGCCGGGGGCGCCGGGGGAGGGGCGCGGTGGGGGTGGAGAGCGGCCCCGCCCCCACCGCTCCACCGCCCGGCCCGCCCGGCGCCGGGGACCCGGATCGCCCGGGACGGCAGGCGGTGAGAGGAGCCCGGTGCGCGGACACCCGCGCACCGGGCTCCCGTGTGCGCGGACCGGCGCACCGGGCTCCGGGGTGCGCGTGTCCGCACCCCGGGCTCCGGCGTGCGCGCGGTCGGGGCGGGCGAGTGGCCGACAGGGGGCGTACGCGACCGCAGCCCGCGCCCACCGTCGTCCCTGGCCGCAGCTCGCAGCCTCGCCTCCGCCGCCGCACCCGACCGTGGCCTGCGCCCCCGCCGTACCGGACCGGAAGCCCGCCGCCCCTCGCCGTAAGCGACCGCCGCCTGCGCCCGCGCCTTCGCCGCCGCCCCCGACCGTGGCCCGCGCCCCCGCCGCACCGGACCGGAAGCCCGCCGCCCCCACCGCACCCGACCGCAGCCCGCCCCCCGTCCCCCGGGACCGGAGCCCGTGTCCCCCTTCGTCGTCGTAGGCTGGAGAACCCCGGCCCGTCCCACGCGTCGGGTCGTTCGCGTTGTCTCGCCTTGCCCGCCTCTCCGCTCACCCTCCGCCCGCCCCCTGTTCACCACCGGATGGAAAGCCCTCCATGAGCCTGCACGGTCTGCTCGACGCCGTCGTCAAGGACCCCGCCCTCGCGGAAGCGGTCACCGCGGCCGCGGACGGCAACCGCATGCACGTCGACCTGGTCGGCCCGGCCGCGGCCCGTCCCTTCGCGATCGCCGCCCTGGCCCGCGAGGCCGGCCGCCCGGTGCTCGCCGTCACCGCGACCGGCCGGGAGGCCGAGGACTTGGCCGCGGCCCTGCGGTCGCTGCTGCCGCCCGAGGGCGTCGCGGAGTACCCCTCCTGGGAGACGCTGCCGCACGAACGCCTCAGCCCGCGCAGCGACACCGTGGGCCGCCGCCTCGCGGTGCTGCGCCGCCTGGCCCACCCGAGCGCGGACGACCCGGAGACCGGCCCGGTCTCCGTCGTCGTCGCGCCCGTCCGCTCGGTGCTCCAGCCGCAGGTCAAGGGCCTGGGCGAGCTGGAGCCGGTGTCCCTGCGGACCGGCCGCAGCGCCGATCTGAACAAGGTGGTCGAAGCCCTGGCCGCCGCCGCGTACACGCGGGTGGAACTGGTGGAGAAGCGCGGCGAGTTCGCCGTGCGCGGCGGCATCCTCGACGTGTTCCCGCCCACCGAGGAGCACCCGCTGCGCATCGAGTTCTGGGGCGACGACGTCGAGGAGATCCGCTACTTCAAGGTCGCCGACCAGCGCTCCCTGGAGGTCGCCGAGCACGGCCTGTGGGCGCCGCCCTGCCGCGAGCTGCTGCTCACCGAGGACGTCCGCGCCCGCGCCCGCGACCTGGCCGAGCGGCACCCGGAGCTAGGCGAGCTGCTGGGGAGGATCGCCGAGGGCATCGCGGTGGAGGGCATGGAGTCCCTGGCGCCGGTCCTCGTCGACGACATGGAGCTGCTGATCGACGTGCTGCCCCGGGGCGCCATGGCGCTGGTCTGCGACCCCGAGCGGGTGCGCACCCGCGCCGCGGACCTGGTGGCCACCTCCGAGGAGTTCCTCCAGGCGTCCTGGGCCGCCACCGCGGGCGGCGGGGACGCGCCCATCGACGTCGGCGCGGCCTCCCTGCGGTCCATCGCGGACGTCCGGGACCGGGCCCGCGAGCTGGACATGATGTGGTGGTCCGTCTCGCCGTTCGCCGCCGACGAGAGCGCCTACGACGGCGACGTGCTCAAGCTCGGCATGCGGGCGCCCGAGGCGTACCGGGGCGACACCGCCAAGGCGCTCGCCGACACCAAGGGCTGGCTCGCCGACGGCTGGCGCACCGTCTTCGTCACCGAGGGGCACGGCCCCGCCGCCCGCACCGTCGAGGTGCTGGGCGGCGAGGGCGTCGCCGCGCGCCTGGACCCCGACCTGGGCGAGGCCGCCCCGTCGGTGGTGCACGTGGCGTGCGGCTGCATCGACCACGGCTTCCTCGACCCGGGGCTGAAGCTGGCGGTGCTCACCGAGACCGACCTGTCCGGGCAGCGCACCGTGAGCCGGGACGGCGCCCGGATGCCGGCCCGCCGCCGCAAGACCGTCGACCCGCTGACCCTGGAGGCGGGCGACTACATCGTCCACGAGCAGCACGGCGTGGGCCGCTACATCGAGATGGTGCAGCGCACCGTGCAGGGCGCCACCCGCGAGTATCTGGTGGTGGAGTACGCCCCCGCCAAGCGCGGCCAGCCCGGCGACCGCCTGTACATCCCCACCGACCAGTTGGAGCAGATCACCAAGTACGTCGGCGGCGAGGCGCCCACCCTGCACCGGCTGGGCGGCGCGGACTGGACGAAGACGAAGGCGCGGGCGAAGAAGGCGGTCAAGGAGATCGCCGCCGACCTGATCAAGCTGTACTCGGCCCGTATGGCGGCCCCCGGGCACTCCTTCGGCGCCGACACCCCCTGGCAGCGCGAGCTGGAGGACGCCTTCCCCTACGCCGAGACGCCCGACCAGCTCACCACGATCGCCGAGGTCAAGGAGGACATGGAGAAGACGGTCCCGATGGACCGCCTGATCTGCGGCGACGTCGGCTACGGCAAGACCGAGATCGCGGTGCGCGCCGCCTTCAAGGCGGTCCAGGACGGCAAGCAGGTCGCGGTGCTGGTGCCGACGACGCTGCTCGTGCAGCAGCACTACGGCACGTTCGGCGAGCGCTACGGCCAGTTCCCGGTCACCGTGCGGGCGCTGTCCCGGTTCCAGACCGACGCCGAGGCGAAGGCGGTCCTCGAAGGACTGCGCGACGGCGCGGTGGACGTGGTGATCGGCACCCACCGCCTGTTCTCCTCCGAGACCAAGTTCAAGGACCTGGGCCTGGTCATCGTCGACGAGGAGCAGCGCTTCGGCGTCGAGCACAAGGAGCAGCTCAAAAAGCTGCGCGCCAACGTGGACGTGCTGACCATGTCCGCCACGCCCATCCCGCGCACCCTGGAGATGGCGGTCACCGGCATCCGGGAGATGTCGACGATCACCACCCCGCCGGAGGAGCGCCACCCGGTGCTGACCTTCGTCGGCCCGTACGAGGAGAAGCAGATCGGTGCGGCGATCCGCCGCGAACTGCTGCGCGAGGGCCAGGTGTTCTACATCCACAACCGGGTGGAGTCGATCGACCGGGCGGCGGCGAAGCTGCGCGAGATCGTGCCCGAGGCGCGGATCGCCACCGCGCACGGCCAGATGTCGGAGGCGGCCCTGGAGCAGGTGGTGGTGGACTTCTGGGAGAAGAAGTTCGACGTGCTGGTCTCCACGACGATCGTCGAGTCGGGCATCGACATCTCCAACGCCAACACCCTGATCGTGGAGCGCGGCGACAACTTCGGCCTCTCCCAGTTGCACCAGCTCCGCGGCCGGGTCGGCCGCGGCCGCGAGCGCGGTTACGCCTACTTCCTCTACCCGCCGGAGAAGCCGCTGACGGAGACCGCCCACGAGCGGCTGGCCACCATCGCCCAGCACACCGAGATGGGCGCGGGCATGTACGTGGCGATGAAGGACCTGGAGATCCGCGGGGCCGGAAACCTGCTGGGCGGCGAGCAGTCCGGCCACATCGCGGGCGTCGGCTTCGACCTGTACGTGCGGATGGTCGGCGAGGCGGTCGCGGACTACCGCCGCCAGCTCGAGACCGGCGAGATCGAGGAGGAGGCGCCGCTGGAGGTCAAGATCGAGCTTCCGGTCGACGCGCACGTCCCGCACGAGTACGCGCCCGGCGAGCGGCTGCGCCTCCAGGCGTACCGGGCCATCGCCTCCGCCTCCTCCGAGGAGGACGTCAAGGCGGTCCGCGAGGAACTCGTCGACCGTTACGGCGCGTTGCCCGAGCCGGTGGAGAACCTGCTGCTGGTGGCCGGGCTGCGGATGCTCGCCCGTGCCTGCGGCGTAGGGGAGATCGTGCTCCAGGGGCCCAACATCCGCTTCGCGCCGGTGGAACTGCGCGAGTCGCAGGAACTGCGCCTGAAGCGGCTGTACCCGGGCACGGTCGTCAAGCCGTCCGTGCACCAGATCCTCGTGCCCCGCCCGAAGACCGCGAAGGTGGGCGGCAAGCCGTTGGTCGGCCGCGAACTGCTCGGCTGGGCGGCGGAGTTCCTGGCCTCGGTGCTGGGCTCGTAGCCCTCGCGACCGGTCGCCCGCCCGCCACCGCCGGTCCCGGCCGCGGCGGGACGCGACCGGTCGCCCGCCCGCCACCGCCGGTCCCGGCCGCCCCCTGGCCGCTCCCCGGCCGGCGGTCAGCCCCGGTCGCCCGCCCGGTCGCGTCCCGCCCGACGAGGCCGGGCGCGACCGGACCCGCCGATCCGCCCGGCGCCTTCCGCCCACCCTCCATGCGCCGAGTGCGTCCAGTGTGCCCAGTGTGCCCAGTGCGCCGACTGCGCCGACTGCGCCGCACATCTTCCTGGTTACTGTGGGCACCAGCACAACAGGCCCGCATCGGGCGGCGCATGACGGCAAGGGGAGGGGCGCGGAGTGAGGCGTCTGAAGGACAGGGCGGCCGCGGCCGCCGCGGAGTCACTGACCGTCAAGCACCCTGATTCCGATGGCACTTACCGCAGCGGAGCGGACGCCGGGCGCGGCGCCGGAGGCAGGCGGGTCGTCCTCGCGTCCGCCGCCCTGCTGGCCGCCGGGCTCACGCTGACCGGCTGCAAGGGCGTGCCGCCGTCCGCGGGCGCCGGCGCCTCCGGGTCCGCCGTTCCGGCCGCCGACGGCCGGTCCGTCAACCCGTTGGACAACCCGGACGGGACGAAGCCGGGCCTGGCCGCGATCACCTCGGCCGCGGACAAGTCCAAGGCCCGCGCCCTGATACAGAAGGTGGCCACGAAGGGCCGCGGCCCGAAGACGGGCTACTCCCGCGAGCAGTTCGGCTACGCCTGGACGGACTCGGTCCCCGGCAGCGTCCCGTTCGCGCACAACGGCTGCGACTCGCGGAACGACCTGCTGAAGCGCGACGGCGAGGACGTGCGTTTCCGTGAGGGCTCCCGTTGTGTCGTCGTCGCGATGACCCTGCACGACCCGTACACCGGCAAGACGATCGACTGGAAGAAGGCGCGCGCCACGCAGGTCCAGATCGACCACGTGATGCCGCTCTCCTACGACTGGCAGATGGGCGCCGCCCACTGGGCGAAGGGCAAGCGGGAGGACATCGCCAACGACCCGCTCAACCTGATCCCGGTGGACGGCCCGACCAACGGCGCCAAGAGCGACTCCGGCCCGGCGAGCTGGCTCCCGCCGGTCGCGCAGGTCCGCTGCTCCTACGCGGTCCGGGTCGCGCAGGTGTCCCTGAAGTACGACCTGCCGGTCACGTCCGCCGACAAGGCGGCGATGCTGAAGCAGTGCGCCGGGTGACCGGGTGACCCGGGCGACTGGGTAAGAGACCGGCGCCGGACGAGGCGAGGGCCCGTCACATGAATAACCATCAGGTAAGCGTCTGGTACAGATGATGTGACGGTCCTGTAAAGACAGATACAAGAAGCAAAGCCGCACGCGCCGGCAAATCGGTCGAGTGAAGCAAGAGGCAGTCAAGAGCAAGGCAAGATCACCTTATGGGTGTGTTCGTAAGATGATCGCAGCAGGCAAGATCGGCGCGTTTCTGTGCCTTTCCTGACTGCTGGAGTCCAAGTCGTGTCTCTGTGGCCGATCAGCCGCCGCACGCGTCCGTCGCGCACCGGGCGTTTCGCCCGTCCCGTCCGCCGCCGTGCCCTGCGCACCCGGCGTTCCGTCGCCGTGCTGCTGCTCGCTGCGCTGGCCCTGATGCTGACGACCGATCAGGCGCTGGCCGAGGGCGCCGAGCTGGGCCGCGTCGAGCTGCCCGGCATGAGCCTGTCCTCGCTGGCCTCCTGGTTCACCGACCCGCACTGGGGCAGGCTGCCGCACCAGAAGTCCGGCACCGCCGCCGGGCGACGGCACCACGTCTCCGCGTCCGCCACCGCCGCGCACCGCGGCGCCGGCCACGCCCCCGGCAAGGGCCGCGGCGAACTCGCCGCCTACCACCCGCACCAGAGCGCGGTGCAGAAGGGCCGCAGCCGGGGCGGCGCCTTCAACGCCAAGACCAGCAAGCGGGACGCGGCCAAGTCCACGCGCACCGAGACCGTCTTCGACAACGCCGACGGCTCCATCACCCGCCGGATCTCCCCGACCCCGGTCAACTACCAGGTCGGCAAGGGCCGCTGGGCCTCGATCGACGTGGGCGTGCGGGCCGGACCGGACGGCCGCTGGCACGAGAAGGCCAACTCCGTCGCCGTCGACTTCGGCGCCAAGGCCACCGACCCCGCGCTCGCCGCCCTCACCGACGGCGCCGGCCACCGCGTCGCCTACGGCCTGAAGGGCGCCGCCCCCGTCCAGGGCGCCGCGGACGGCTCCACCGTCACCTACGGCGGCGTCCTGAACGCCACCGACCTGAAGGTCTCGCCCACCGCCACCGGTGTGAAGGAGTCCGTCGTCCTGCACTCCGCGGTCGCCGGAAACTCCTGGACCTTCCCCCTCGACCTCAAGGGCCTCACCCCCGTCCAGCGCGCCACCGGCTGGATCGACCTGCGCGACGCCTCCGGCAAGACCGTCGAGCGCGTCCCGCCCGCCTACGCCTACGACTCCCACGTGGACCGCCGCTCCGGCGACCCGACCGCCACCCGCGCCGTCACCACCGAACTGGTCCGCGCCCAGGGCGGCTACGCCCTGCGGGTGACCCTGGACGACCGCTGGCTGCACGACCCGCGCCGCGTCTTCCCGGTCACCGTCGACCCCACCGTCGACGACGGCTGGACCACCACCTACGCCGAGTCCGGCGCCCCCGGCGACCACTCCTACGAGCAGACCGTCAAGGTCGGCTCCTACGACTCCGGCGCCCACTCGGCGATCGGCTTCGTCAACCACTGGGACACCGCCTGGGACGGCAGCAAGGCCACCGTCACCGCCGCGAACCTGCACCTGTTCGACACCTGGGCCTCCACCTGCACCGCGGAGCGCTTCGACGTCGCCCTGGTGACCGGCGCCTGGACGCCCGAGTCCGTCACCTCCTACCCCGGCCCGGCCAAGGGCGCCTCCATCGGCAACGCCACCCCGAGCGTGCCGCACGCCTGCGCCAACACGGCCGCCGACCGCACCGTCGGCGACGACGTGACCGTCTCCCTGTCCACCTCCGCCATCCAGGGCTGGTTCAACGGCACCACCGCCGACAACGGCCTGGCGGTGTACGCGTCGACCACCGACGCCCTGCACTGGAAGCAGTTCGGCTCCTTCAACGACCCGCGCAAGGGCCCCTGGATCGAGGTCACCTACACCGGCAACACCGCACCCCAGCTCTACGGGCAGTTCCCGCAGGACAACGCGGTCGTCGGCACCACCCAGCCCGAGCTGACCGCGTGGGCCAGCGCCGCCAACTCCCTGGACGGCAGCGGCGACCAGTACCGCTTCCAGGTCTACGACGCCTCCGGCACGACGAAGATCGTCGACTCGGGGCTGGTGTCCACGGGCGACTGGACCGTGCCCGCCGGAAAGCTCGCCTGGGGCACCGCCTACACATGGTGGGTCCAGGGATACGACCCGACGGCGAAGCTCTACTCCCCGGCCGACCCGTACGCCCTGTCCGTGCAGGTGCCGCAACCCGTGATCACCTCCGGGCTGTCGCAGAACAGCAGCGACCACGGCTTCGACGCGTCCATCGGCAACTACACGACCTCCGACACCGACGCCTCCGTCTCCACCGTCGGCCCCTCCCTGGACGTCGAACGCGACTACAACTCCCGTGACCCGCGCTGGACCGGCGCGTTCGGCGCGGGCTGGTCGAGCATCTTCGACGCCAAGGCGACCGAGCAGTACACCGCCGCCGGCGCCGTCTCCAGCGTCTACGTCACCTACCCGGACGGCTCCCAGGTCGGCTACGGCGCCAACGGCGACGGCAGCTTCTCCTCCGGCGCCGGACGGTTCGCCACCTTCAAGTCGGTCACCGGCGGCTACACGCTGACCGACAAGGACGACACCGTCTACACCTTCACCCAGTCCCTGGGCGCGGGCGGCTACGGCCTGACCGCGGTCACCGACGCCAACGGCCGTTCGATCAACCTCATTTGGAGCAGCGGCCACATCACCAAGATGCTGTCCGCGATCTCGGGCCGCTCCCTGTTCCTGACCTGGAACACGCCCGCGGGCGCGCAGGCCGCGCACGTGGCGACCGTCGCCACCGACCCGGTCACCCCGGGCGACCCCGCCACGGCGCAGACCTGGACCTACGGCTTCACCGGCGACCAGCTCACCAAGGTCTGCTCGCCGCTGTCCGCCACGAAGTGCACCGTCTACGGGTACGCCTCCGGCTCCGGCTACCGCAACGCCTCGCTCGACCTGGACCCGCACGCCTTCTGGCCGCTGTCGGAGACCTCCGGCGCCACCGCCAAGGACGCCGTGCTGACCAACCAGGGCGCCACGGACGCCGCGTACGAGAACGTCGCCCTCGGCCAGGGCGCCGGCCCGCTGACCGGCTCCGCCGCCAAGGCGGCCTCGTTCAACGGCACGTCGTCCGACGTCTCGCTGCCCAAGAACCTCGGCAACGACACCGACTCCGGCGCCCTCTCCCTGTGGTTCAAGACCTCCCAGGGCCCCGGCGTCCTCTACTCCTACGCCTCCCAGGCGATCGGCTCCGGGCAGTCGTCCGGCTTCTACACCCCGTCCATTTACGTCGGCTCCGACGGCAAGCTGAACGCCGAGTTCTGGTACAGCGGCGGCGTCAACCCGATCGTGTCCACCGCGTCCGTCGCCGACGGCAAGTGGCACCACGTGGTGCTGTCCGCCGCGGGCAACTCCCAGTCGCTGTACCTGGACAACGCCAAGGTCGGCTCGCGCACCGGCGCCGTCTCCATCAAGAGCGCCACCGCCGTCGGCAAGAACCAGTCGTTCAACTACCTCGGCACCGGCTTCCTCGGCGGCGACTGGCCCGACAACCCGCACCACTCGACCACCGAACCGGACGGCTACGCCACCTACTTCAACGGGTCCATCGCCGACGTCGCCTGGTACAGCCGTCCGCTCGTCCCCGCCGACGTCAACGCGCTCTACACCTACGGCACCCACGGCGCGAGTCTGCTCAACGCCGTGACCCGGCCGTCCGGCAAGTCCTTCGCGGCGATGCAGTACGACCCGGACAGCGCCGCGCTGACCCAGCTCACCGACGAGAACGGCGGCGTCTGGAAGCTCGGCGCGCCCGCCATCGCCGGCTCCAGCGACACCTACCGCGGCGCGGTGCTCGGCGGCGCGCCCAGCGAGTACTTCCGCCTCGGCGAGGCGGCGGGCGCCTCCGCCGCCCTCGACGAGGTGCGCGGCGGCAACGGCACGTACAACTCGGTCGTGCTCGGCGGGTCCGGACCGTTCACCGACAAGAAGGCGGCCGCCTTCGACGGGACCGCGTCCTCGCTGGCCCTGCCGAACGGGTCCGTGCCCGGCTCGGGCGCCGAGTCGGCGTCCCTGTGGTTCAAGACCTCCACCGCGGGCGGCGTGCTGCTGGCCGCCTCCCGGGACCCGCTGACCGGGGCGACCACCCCGACCGCGTACACCCCGATCCTGTACGTCGGCAGCAGCGGCAAGCTCTACGGCGAGTTCTACTTCTCCGGCGGCTCCGTCAAGCCGCTCGGCACCGCCGCGTCCGTCGCGGACGGCAAGTGGCACCACGCGGTGATCTCCACCTCGGCCGCCAGCCAGTCGCTGTTCCTCGACGACGTGCTGGTGGGCACGCAGAGCGGCGCCGCGGCCATGGCGAGCCAGCCCTACACCTACGTGGGCGCGGGCTTCCTCGGCGGCAACTGGCCGGACGAGGCCCACCACAGCACCACCGTCAGCACCGGCTACGCCACCTACTTCAAGGGCTCCATCGCCGAGGTCGCGCTCTACCGCTCCGAGCTGACCGCGGGCGACGTGGGCGAGCAGTTCCAGGCGGCGAAGAACTCCACCGGTCTGCTGCCGGTGGAGACGGTGAACGTCACCTCGCCCACCAACTCGACGCTGTCCTACTCCTACGACGTCACCAACAACGACCGCGCGCTCACCGAGACCGACGGCCTGGGCAACCGCACCAGCTTCGGCTACGACACCGCGGGCTTCGAGCACACCGTCACCGACCCCGGCGGGGCGATGACCGTCACCGGCCACGACGTCCGCGGCAACGTGGTCTCCTCCACGTCCTGCCAGGACCAGGCCGCGAACAAGTGCGACACCGAGTACTACGCGTACTACCCCGACGACACCACGGCCCAGCTCACCACCGCCGACCCGCGCAACGACCAGCTCCTGACCGAGCGCGACGGGCGGTCCTCCTCCGCGACCGACACGACGTACCTGACGAAGCTCGGCTACGACACGGCCGGCAACCAGACCTCGATCACCGGTCCGGCGGTGCCCGGCGCCCCCAACGGCCGCACCACCACGACCGAGTACAGCGACGGCACCGGCGCCTACCCGTCCGCCGACGGCGGGACGGTCCCCAAGGGCCTGCCCGTGAAGGCCGTCAGCCCCGGCGGCGCGGTCAACAAGGTGGCCTACTTCAAGAACGGCGACGTGGCCTCCACCACCGACGCCGTCGGCCTGGTCACCCAGTACGCCTACGACGGAGTCGGCCAGGTCACCAGCCAGAAGGTCGTCTCCGACGCCTACCCCAGCGGTCTGACGACGACCTACGCCTACGACGCCGCCGGCCAGGTCGTCCAGGAGTCCGACCCGCAGCTCACCGACCGGGTCACCGGCGCCGCGCACGCCGCGGTCACCGCCACCGTCTACGACGACGACGGGAACACCACCTCGCAGACCGTCTCCGACGCCAGCGGCGGCGACCGCTCGCGCACGCAGACGTGGACCTACGACGGCTACGACCACGTGCTCACCGAGGCCGACGCCAACGCGGCCGCCGGCGCGAGCAACGGCAACACCACGACGTACTCCTACGACCTCTCCGGCAACAAGACCAAGGAGGTCACCAGCGCCGGCAACGAGACCCGGTACACGTACGACGACAACGGCGAACTGCTCACGCAGGGCCTGATGTACACCGGGGACCCGACCAACCCGCAGGCGCCGGCGCTGCTCACCGAGTCCTCCCGCGCCTACGACCCGGCCGGGCGGCTCGCGTCGATCACCGACGCGATGGGCAACACCACGGCGTACACCTACACCGACGACGGCCTCACCGCGACGGTGAAGCGGACCAGCGCCGACGGCAAGAGCACGTACGCGCTGGAGTCCGACTCCTACGACGCGGCCGGCAACCTGTTGCAGTCGACCACGGACAACGGCGAGACCGTCGCCAAGTACACCGTGGACGCCGCCTCCCGGACCACGTCCAGCGAGCTGGACCCGACCGGCGTGGACCGCGTCACCACCCTGGAGTACACGCCGGACGACCAGGTCGCCAGCGAGAACGACCACGACGCCAGCGGCTACGACCGCACCACCACCAGCACCTACGACGACATGGGCAACCTGCTCAGCGAGACGCTGTACGGGGACGCCTCCGGTCACCCGGCCGCCTGGTGGAAGCTCGACCAGACGTCCGGCGGCCAGGTCACCGACGCCTCCGGAAGCGGCGCCACCGCCACCGTGGGCTCGGGCGTGACCTGGGCGGACGGCGCGGCCCAGTTCAGCGGCTCCGCCACCGGCGCCGGCGACGTGATCGCCACCAGCAGCCCGGTCCTGGACACCAGCGCCTCGTACACGGTCTCGGCCTGGGTGAACCTCGCCGACGCCTCCACGTACCGCACCTTCGTCGCCCAGGGCGGCGCCAACCGGGCCTCGTTCTACCTCCAGTACTCCAAGGCCGACAACGCCTTCCGCTTCCACGCGGCCAGCTCCGACGCCGTCTCCCCGTCCGCCTACTACGACGCGAAGGCGTCCACCGCGGCGCCGCTGAACACCTGGACCCACCTGGTCGGCGTGTTCGACGCGAGCAACGGCGCGATGAAGCTGTACGTCAACGGCGCGCAGTCCGGGTCGGCGACGGACCCCTCGCCGTGGACCGGGACCGGTCCGCTGTCCATCGGCGGCACGAAGACCGCGGGCGGCGTCACCGGCGACGTGACGGCCGGCGAGGTCGGGAACGTGCAGGTCTACCAGCGGGCGCTGTCCGCGGCCGACGTCTCCTCGCTCTACGGCAAGGGCCGCACCGGCGGCACGGTCGGCTCCTCCGACGCGCAGACCACCAAGTACGCCTACGACAAGCGGGGTCTGCCGACGTCCATGACGGACGCCGAGCAGCACACCACCGACTACGCCTACGACGAGGCGGGCAACCTCGTGGTCACCACCGCGCCCGCCGTGCAGGCGGAGCCGGACGGCACCACGGCGAGCACCGTCCGCCCGGTCACCACCAGCGGCTTCAACACCTTCGGCGAGGCGGTCGAGGAGCAGGACCCCAGGGGCCTGGTCACCACCACCGCCTACGACGCCGAGGGCAACAAGGTCTCCGACACCCTGCCGCCCTACACCCCGGCGGGCGCCTCCACGCCCAACGCGGGCGCCACCGTCTACACCTACGACAGCGAGGGCAACCAGACCTCCGTCACCACGCCGGGCGGGAAGACCACGGCCTACCTGTACGACCAGTTGGGCGATCTCGTCCAGAGCACCGCGCCGGACACCACGAAGACGCACGCCGTGTACGACACGGACGGCGAGCAGCTCTCGGCGACGGACCCGACCGGCGCGCAGACCCAGTCCACGTACGACTTCCTGGGCCGTCAGCTCACCCAGACGACGCTGGAGCGCTACCCCTCGACGCGGACGCTGACGGCGTCCACCTCCTACGCGGTCACCGCCGGCAACCCCTACGGCGCGCACGCCTCGTCGACCACGTCCCCCGGCGGCGTGAAGACGTCGTACGGCTACAACCGGGCCGGCGACGTCACCTCGGTCACCGACGGCGCGGGCAACACCACCGGCTACGCCTACGACTTCCAGGGCAACCGGTCCAAGCAGACGCTGGCCGACGGCACGTACACCACGACCGACTACAACGCCGACGGCGACCCGACGGCCACCCGGTCCTACGACGCGCTCGGCTCCAAGCTGTGGGAGAACTCGCAGATCTACGACGGCGTCGGCAACATGACCGCCGCCACCGACGCCAACGGCCACACCAACCGCTTCACCTACGACGCGGCCGGCACCATCACGCAGGAGATCCAGCCGGTCGACGCCACCACGTCGATCACCACGACCTTCGGCTACGACGCGGCCGGCAACCGGACCCGCTTCACCGACGGCCGCGGAAACAACTGGCGCTACTCGTACACCCCGTGGGGCCAGCAGGAGAAGGTGATCGAGCCGACCACCGCGAAGTACACCTCGGCGGCCGACTCGACCACGACGTACTCCTACGACGCCGACGGCCAGATGACGAACGTGACGCTGCCCGGCGGGGTCACCACCGCGCTGACGTACGACGTCGACGGCCAGCTCAAGACGATGTCCGGCTCGGGCGCCGACGCGGCCACCGCCAAGCGGAGCTTCAGCTACGACCAGGCGGGCCGGGTGCTGTCGGCGGACACCGATGAGGCGGGCATCGCCGGAGCGGCGGACCACCAGGACGCCACGCACGACGCGTTCACCTACGACGACCGCAGCGACGTCCTGACCGCGTCGGGCTCGGCGGGCGCCTCCGGCTTCGCCTACAACGACGACGGCGCGATGACCTCGCGGACCGACGCGGCGGGCACGACGACCTACGGCTACGACACCGCGGGCCGGCTGTCGACCCTGAACGACGCGGCCACCGGCAACCAGCTCACCTACACCTACGGCCAGTTGAACCAGATCAAGACCGTCAAGTACGGCGCGACCGGCCAGACCCGCACCTTCGGCTACAACAGCGCGCACGAGCTGACCAGCGACGCGCTGACCCAGGGCGCGTCGACCCTGGCGAGCTTCGCCTACGACTACGACAAGAACGGCAACCTGACCTACAAGAAGACGACGGGCGTGTCGGGCGCGTCGACCAACACCTACGGCTACGACTGGGCCAACCGCCTCACGTCGTGGAACGACGGCACGAAGACGACGTCGTACGCCTACGACGCCTCGGGCAACCGCGTCCGCAACGGCGCGAACGTCTACACCTACGACGAACGCGACGAGCTGACGTCGGACGGCGTGCACACCTACGACTACTCGGCGCGCGGCACGATGACGCGGGACTCGTCCGCGGGCGGCGGCGTCAACGCCTTCCGCACGGACGCCTTCGGCGGCCAGATCACCGCCGGCTCCCAGTCGTACACGCTGGACGCGCTCGGCCGGAACGTCTCCGACCGGGACACCTCCCAGCCGGGTTCCACGCGGACGTTCGCCTACTCCGGCGCCGACAACACGATCGCCTCGGACGGCGACAGCACCTACACCTACGACCCCTCCGGCGGCGTCGTCGGCGTGAAGCCGGCGGGCGGCGGCAGCGGCGCGCTGGCGCTGACCGACCAGCACAACGACGTGGTCGGCACGTTCACCGCGGGGGCGACCTCGCTGGCCGGATCGGCGTCCTACGACCCGCTGGGCAAGGTGGTCTCGCCGACGGACACCGTCGCCGGCCATCTGGGCTTCCAGTCCGGCTGGACCGAGCCCGGCTCCGGCGACGTGGGCACCGCCTCGCGCTGGTACAACCCCGGCACCGGGCAGTTCCTGAACAAGGACAGCGTCTCGCTGGACGCGGTGCCGAACTCGGTGGCGGCGAACCCGTTCGCCTACGTCGACGACAACCCGCTCGCGGGCACCGACGAGTCGGGCAACTGCTCCTGGTATGACGTGGTGTGCGGGGCGAAGAAGGCCGTGCACAAGGTGAGCCACGCCGTCCAGCACGCGGCGCACAAGGTCTACCACGCGGTCAAGCACGCGGCACGCAAGATCGTGCACGCGGTCAAGCACGCCGCCCACAAGATCGCGCACCGGGTGCGGGACTACTACCACGCCACGGTGCGGGCGGTGCGGCGCGTGTACCACTACGCCGCGCGGCGCGTCAGACGGGCGTATCACCGGGTGGTCCACGCGGTGCACTCGGCCTACCACCGGATCTCGCGCGCGGTGCACCGCGTGGTGCACGCGGTGAAGAAGGCGGCGCACAAGGTCGCGCACGCGGTCAGGAAGGCCGCGCACGCGGTCGCCCACGCGGCGAGGACGGCCTACCACGCCACGGTCAAGGCGGCGAAGTCGGCGGCGAAGTTCGTCAAGCACCATGCCGCGGCGATCACCTCCTTCGTGGTGTCCACGGCGGTGTTCGCGGGCTGCGAGGCGGTCACGGCCGGCGTCGGCTCGATCGGCTGCGCGGCGGCCGCGGGCGCCGCGGGCGCCTTGGTCGAGCAGGGCTTCAAGTGCGCCGAGAACGGCGGCGGCGACTGCAGCGTGGGCGCGTTCGGCGAGTCGGCGCTGACCGGCGCGGTCGCCGGAGCGCTCGGCGGCGCCTTGGGCAGCCTGGGCGGCAAGCTCCTGGCGAAGGTCGCCCCGAAGGCGATGCAGGTCGTCGGCGGCCTCTTCGGCAAGGGCGCGGCGGAAGCCGAGGAGTCAGCGGCCACGGACGCCACGGAGGCGGCCGCCTCACGGGCGGACTCGGAGGGAGCGGGCTCACGGACCCAGTCGCACTCGGACGAGGCGGGCGGTCCCGCCGAGGAGTCCGGCGGCAGTTGCCCGATCCCGCACAGCTTCACGGGAGCGACCCGGGTGCTGATGGCCGACGGCACGACGAAGGCCATCGACCAGATAGAGGTCGGCGACACGATCGCGAACGCGGTGCCGGGCGCCGCGGGCACGGAGGCCCACAAGGTCACCGACGTGATCGTGACGCACACGGACCACGACTTCGTGGACGTGACGGTCAAGGACACGGCGAGGTCGGCGCAGGCGGGTGGTAAGTCCGGCGCGAAGGCGGGCGTGAAGGCGGGCATGAAGGCCGCGGCCGCGTCGGTCGCCAAGAAGGCGGCCCGCAAGGCGGCCCGCAAGGCGGCCCGCAAGGCGGCGTTCGGCCTGGCGGCCTCGGCGGCGGTGCTCGGCGCGCTGTCCGGCGCCCACGGCCACGGCGCCGCGCACCAGCCGGCGACGGCGCCGGTGGCGGCGGTCGCCCAGGCGCCGTCCACGCGGGAGACGCGGACCGGCGCCCAGGCCGCGCAGGCCGGCGCCCGGGAAGCCCACCTGACGACGACCTTCCACCACCCCTTCTACGACAAGACCCAGTCGGCCTTCGTCGACGCGAAGGACCTGAAGCCGGGCGACGTCCTCCAGACGCCCACCGGCACGACCGAGGTCACCGGCGTCCGCCTCTACCACGCGAACACCACGACCTACGACCTGACGGTCGGCAGCCTGCATACGTACTATGTGCAGGCTGGGGCCACACCGGTCCTGGTTCACAACTCAAACTGCCAATTCTGGTCGCCGACCGAATACAACGGTCAGCGTATCTATCAGCGGGATGATCTGGTGAATCCGGACTACTCTTCGCCTGCGGACAAGTACGGTCGAAGCAATCTCAAGAGAATGCAGCAGGGGCTGGCCCCGATGGGTCCGGACGGGAAGCCGCTGAACCTTCATCACATGCTCCAGACGCAGGACGGGCCGATCGCCGAGGTGACGCACTCGATGCACTTTGGGAACTACAATCAGCTGCACTGGAAGGCAGGCACCAAGATCCCCAGTGGAATCGATCGAGATGCCTTCAACGCTTGGAAATCCCAGTACTGGAAGGACCGAGCGGCAGGATTTGGTGGATGATGGACGCTGTCGAGGCGAGTGAGCGACTGATCGAGCTGGTTCGCGGGAACGATGACATCGCGAACCATGCCGACGGCTGTGACGCAGGGACGATGGTCGCCGCCGAGAGTGATCTGGGTGTGGCTTTCCCTCCCTCGTACCGCCGTCTGATCGAAGAGTTCGGGACCTGGGATATCGCTGGTGAGGAATTCCCCGGCGTGTATCAGACACCCGCAATGGGGCTGAAACTGTTGGGTTCCGTAGCGGAGACTCTGGATGCGCGCAGTCAATATGGAATGCCATCCGATCTGATCTTTGTCATGTTCGATGGAATGGGTGGCCTGGTCGTCCTCGATTCCTCTCGTGTGAATCAGAAAGGCGAGTACCCCGTCTTCGTCTGGAATCCTGGAGTTGTGGATCGCGAGAGCATGGAGAGGCTTGGGGATGATTTCGGGTCCTTCGCATTCGCCCTGTGTCAGCGGGCCGTAACGCGCTGGCGGGAGTCTGACTGAAGCTGAAAGTCAGATGCAAAGCGAGAAGCCTCGCCAGAGTTATCTGGCGAGGCTTCTGCGGTTCTTGACGGCAACGTCAGCGGACGGCGGCTGTGGCGGGTGGGTCGTCGGTGTCGGTTCGGTTGAGGGCGTCACCCAGGGTGTTGATGGCCTAGCGCTGGAGGCGGAGCCTTACGTAGGCGTAGACGCCGGCGGTGAGGCCGATGTGGGCGTGGCCGAGGAGTTCCTTGATCACGACGAGGTCGATGCCCTGTTCCAGGAGCAGGGTCGCGGTTGAGTGTCGGAGGTCGAGGAAGCGGATGGTCCGGAGCTGCGCGCGGTGGAGGAGACGGCGGAAGCGGCGGGTGAGGTTGGTGGGATCGAGAGGTCTACCGGTGGGGCTGGTGAAGACGAGCCCGTTGTCTGTCCAGCCTGTTCCGGCAGCTTCGCGTCCTTCATGCTGTCGTGCCCGGTGGGTCTTGAAGGAGTTGATGCATTCGGTGGGGAGGGCGATGCGGCGTTCGGCGGCGCGGGTCTTGGTGTGCAGGATGGTCAGGCCGCCTGTGGGGGTGCGCTGGAGGGAGCAATGGATGTTGGCGGTGCCGCCGTCGAGGTCGAGGTCTTCCCACCCAGTGCAGCCCGAGGAGTTCGCCTTTGCGGAGCCCGGTGCGCAGGGCGAGTTCGTACAGGGCGTTCAGCCGGTCGTTGCTGGCTGCGTGGAGGAACTGCCGGGCCTCGCTCGCTGTGAAGGGCTTGAAGCGCCGAGGGCGGGGTGCGGGGGCCTTGATGTTGCGGGCGACGTTGCAGGGCAGGTCGTCTTCGCGGACGGCTGATTTGCCGTTTGACGGCAGTAGTTGACGGCAACGTCAGCGGACAATGGCTCCACACAGTGCGTCGTCGCGGGTCGGCTCGTAGCCAGCAGGACCGTCGAGCGCGGTGCTGGGGGTGTCGATGGCGTCTAGCTGGAGGCGGAGCCGGACGTGGGCATAGACGGTGGCGGTGACGCTGATGTGGGCGTGGCCGAGAAGTTCCTTGATGACGACGAGTTCGACGCCCTGCTCCAGGAGCAGAGTTGCCGTCGAACGGCGGAGGTCGTGGAAGCGGATGCGGCGGAGGCCGGCCGTGCGGAGAAGCGCGGTGAAGGTGCGGGTGAGGTCGGTCGGGTCGATCGGTCGGCCCAGCGCGGTAGTGAACAGGTGGCCGCTGTACCGCCACGCCGTGCCCGCAGCCTCACGCTCGCGCTGCTGTTGTTCGTGGTGGGGCTTCAGAGAGTGGAGGCAGCGGGTGGGGAGGGCGATGCGGCGTTCGGAGGCCCGGGTATCGGAGCAGGGCTAACGGCAAACGGTCTGTTCAGCAACGCCGACTCCCTGCAACAACTTCGAGGGGCAGGATCCGGGATCGATGGAGCGTTCGGGCCGTTCAGGGGCGGCTGGCGCGGAACATACGCGACGAAGAATTCCAGAGGTGACGCGGTGAACTCCATCTCCGCCGGTTGGGGTGTGGCAGAGGCATTCGGTGCAAGTTTCGCTTCAGGGACGACCGATATTACCAGAATCGCCGATATGCCGTCGAGTGTGGCCAACCTCTACGAGTCAATTTTCTAGACAGTGCCGCCGCTTAGTAATTAAACTAGGCCCCCCTGCGTCTCCACCGCGATCGATGCAGCGACGTCGGGGGCTGATAGATTGATGTGATTCAGCAACGCTCGGCATCCTATGCGGACAGGAGTCGGTGATCATGTGGGAGACTCTGTGATATCCGCCGTCGCATCGGCTGCCGCGTCCACGGGTTGGGCAGGTTTCGCTTTCAGGCTTGTTTGTATCGTTGTTGCAACAAGCTTCGGTCTTCTCGGTGCATTCGATTACCGCAACTTCGGCCTGCGGGTCTACGATTTGCTGGGCCAGTCGACCTCCGCTGTCGGAAATTCGAGAATGACGCCGGACCGGTTCAGGGTTGTGGCTGGCATCATGTCTGTCATCGGATTCGGCACCCTCGTCTATCAGCTCAGTCACTTCTGACTGCCGGATCGGCCGGCCGATGCCCGCAGTTGAGCAGTTCGTTTGCGTCTTCGTCCCGACCGAGGAATACCGGCACGATCAGGGTGGCGATTTTCTCTGCCCCCGGTGCCATGCGCAGCGCCCGCCCGACCATCTGCACGATATCCACCGTCGTTGCGGTGGCGTCAGGTGTGATGCGTGCTCAGCCCGCGAGGCCGAGCTCGCGTAGGGCGTCGGCCGGGTGGTTTCGGTAGTGGTCGTGTGCGGCGGCGTTGTTCTTCCATCCGGCGAGGTGGGTGAGGCTGATCGCCAGGCTGCGGAAGGTGGCGAGGACTCGGGGAAGGCTGCCGGCACGGGCCCGGCTGGCGTCTTCACCGAAGGTCGCATCTCTGACGAAATGCTGGGATTCGATGGCCCATTGGCCTCTCACACAGCGGGCGAGGGTGGCCGCGTCGGCGGCTTGGACGGGTGCGGTGGTGATGCCGAGTTCGGCGTCCGCGTAGACATGTCCGTCGCCCCGGCCGGTGGTGTACCGCTCAACCAGCAGAGCCCGGGTGGCGTGCGGGAAGTTGACCTGGCCGTTCTCCAGTGCCTGGACCCGGACGATGCGGGTCTCGTGGCGGCCGCTGTTGGTCTCCTCAGTACGGACCATGCTGATCTACGGGTTCGTGGTCTCGTCCCAGTTGAGCGCGTCGAGCCGAGCGAGCAGGGCAGCGCGGTTCTCCCTGACCGGGAAGAGGCCGAAGGCACCGCGTCGGTGCAGGTAGCGGGCGTGATCGGCCACCGTGTGCAGGGCATCGGCGGTCACGATCGGGCCGGTGATGTCGGCGATCAGGTCAAGGGCGGCAGTGTAGTGCACGGTCTCGTGGGGCTTGTGGCGCATCTCGCGCTGGGCGGGCATCACACCGGGGTCGACCTGGTGGACACCGAGCAGGTGAAGTTGCAGGGCGTCGGCGTCGCGGGCGCCGCGAACCGTCTTGCCGTCCGCGGCCAGTTGCAGCAGGGGCGGATCCCCCGCGATCCCGGCCCGCGGGTCGGCGGCGTGGGCCTGCACGAAGGCGCCGACGGCCGCATCGAGTGCGGCGGCGTCGATCCGGGCGAGGGTGCGGGTGAGCGTGGTGGCCGCCGGCAACCGCGCCAGATCCCCGCCGGGGACTTCGAGCGCGGCCAGGACGCCGGCGCCCTGGCCATTCGCCCAGCGGATGACACCGCGCACCGAGCGCACTCCGCGCAGCAGGCCGCCAGGCCGAGCAGCATCGGGAGAGGGTACGTGACCAGGTGCGCAGAGGATTCCAGATTATCTCGAATACGATGAAAATCGGGCACTGGCCACAAAAGCGATCTGGGCGCTTGGTGGAACGCCCGGCTCCGAAGCTGAGCTGAAGTTGAGGCAGCTTCTGGGTTCGGAGGACGAGCTTGTGCGGGAGGGTGCAGGAAACCAGATGAAGCGGCGAGAGGCATCTTGAACTGGATTCGTCGTTACGATCTTGCAAGTGAGGGGCGCCGTTTGAGGCGGAGCCCGTCGGAGTTCCCGATCGCCCTGCTTGGCCTGCTGGTGAGCTGTTGAGATCTCCGGGTCTGTCGACTTTGAGAGGGAAGGTGTTTCGGAGCGAACTCTTCCGTCATGGTTCCTTGCACTTTCGGATGGCGTAGTCGGAGATGTTCCCGGAGATCCGATCGGGAGCGCAGGGAAGTAAGCGCTGAGCCGTTGACGCTTGAATTCGCTTCCACGTGGAGTGGGCAACGGAGCATCGGCCTCGCAAAATAGGCTCATCTGAAATGGCGTGTCAAGGGCGCGGCCAAGAAGGTCGGGCGGATGCGCTTGCGGGTGTTGCCGGGGGCGAGGACGCATCCGGCGACCTCCCCGCGGCTGCCCTTGCGCTGGTGAAGGTCCCGTCGCCGTTGGCGCGGGTGCGGCGGGAGGCGGGAGTGTCGCGGGGCGTGGTCATCAGGCGGCGGCTTCCTGGTCGAGGCGGTGCGGATGAAGTCGGCCAGCGCGTGGGCGGGATGCGGCGCGCGCGGCCGAGGGTGATCAGGGCAGCTCACTGTCGCGGGCCGCGCGCGCTCTGGCCCTGTGGGGCCGCCGCCCGCTCCTGTGAGCAACAACGCGACCACTCCCGAGATGCGAGCCTTGGCGGAGAAGCTGGGGTATGAGCGCACCCGGAGCCGATTATTTGATTCACGACAAGAGGTAGCGATGCTGCTGTGGGATGATGAGAGTGCAGGCTGGGATTCGCTGATCTCCGGCATGTCGGGAGAAAAGCGAAGGGAGCTGGCCCTGAGGGGCGTTGAAGAGGCGGTGGAGAGCTTTCATCCCTCGTTTGAGGCGTCTTTCTCCGCTCATACTGTCAGCTTCATCAGGGATGCCCTGCGAGACTTCAGAGCTAACCTGCGGAACCCTGGCCTCAGCGTCGCAGTTCGAGATGAGGAGGGGTTCTTCGACGTCCTCCACGACTTGGTCGGCGAAGACCCGGCGCCGGGCCTCGCCGCGCTCGTCATGGCTGTGTCCGAGTATGCGGACTGTCTGCGGAATCGCCCATTGGGCAGCCGTGAGGTCCTGGGCATTCTGTCGTCCTGCTACGAGGCGATCCTCAACGAAGAGCGCATTCCAAGGGTTACCCCGGACGCTGAACGTGCGAATGAGAACTGCCGACGAGCGCTGGACAAACAGCGCGACTTGGTGATCGATTTCTCCGGACGCTGACGAGTCGGCGCCTGGGCCGGCGATGTGGTCCCCGCACGCTCGCGAACGCGACCAGGCGATCCAGGAGGCGTTCAGCATCGTGCGCGAGCAGGTGGCCGCCCGGCTGTGCGAGGTTACGTTCACGGGCAGCGGCGGGGACGACGCTAGCTTCCTGAGCGGATGGGCCACCAAAACTAAGGTGGACCCGGCTTACACCAGGGTGCCGCCCGAGGACGTGCTCGGGGTCACGGAGGAGATCGGAGCGGCGCGAACACCAGCCGGATTCAGGGACCATGGGGTGGACGGTCGCTACTTCGCCTCTCATGCCGAGAGGCAGGCCGCGGTCGCTCGGCCGAATGAGCCGATTGAGGTCGACCGGGATATGTGCGACGACTGTGTCGACTGGTTCAGAGCGCTGGCCAAGCATCGAGGAGTCGCGCAGGAAGTAACAGATCCGAGCGGCGTGAATCACTTTGACGTCAACGGGCACTGGACGCAATCGTAAGGGAAACGCATGCCTGACAGGACCGTGGGAGACATCTGCCGCCAGTACCTTGAGGGAGTGTCGGCTGAGGGAGAACTGGAGCACTCATTGAGGCGCCGACTCCACGCCGAGCTTCAGCAGTTCGCTGGTCATGATCAGTGGCGGTCGTATGTGGCGCTGTCCGCTGCGTGTGCGGTCAAGGTCTGGCCGGTGTGGAGGAGTCGTTTCACGGAAGATCTCCCGTTCGCCTCGCCTCGGCCGGATGCCACTGTGGAGAGTCCGGTGCTCTCCTTGACTGAACACCGAAGTGAGCTGAATTCCCTCAACACGTTTCTTGACAACAAGATGCTGCTGGGGCCGGCGTACTTCCCGGCCGTCGCGGCGGGCCTCGCCTGCTGGGCGGTGAACCGGGACGCGCTCGTAGGGGAATTCTCCGCCGATCCGGAACTCAGTGAAATGGACATGGATTCAGAGGACTGGGATCCGTCTTTCTTTGCTTCCGTAGCCATGGCCGGCGGCGCCGTGTGGGAAGAGTCCGGGGACTCCGAGAAGCGGCGGGAGTTCTGGCACTGGTATCTCGAGGATGCGGCGCCGCGCGCGTACGCTCTGTAGCGGCGCGTGCGAGCGGCCCCACCGGCGGTGGCGCCCGAGGTCTCATGAGGCGGCGCCGCAGGAGGGCGGTCTGGGAAATCCGGCCGCGCTCGCGGACGCGGTCTCATGTCTACGGCGACGGTGGCCGGGCATACGGGGTTCACCCCTATGAGAGGAGCTTGACTCATGCTCGGCATAGTCGCGGCGGTGCTGTTCTTCGTGTCGTTTCTGATCAACGCCTCGGACCTCAGCACCAACCACGTGTTCTCTTCGACGAACGTGATGCTGCTCGGACTGATGGCTCTGGCTCTGCACGTGGCCGGAATCGGCGCGGGGTGGTCCCGCAGACGCTGACCCCGTGCCGCGGGCCTGGTGACGGACTGCCATCAGGCCCGCGCCCCGGCGACCGGCTTGCGCTCCCCGCCTGGTGACGGCCGCGCTGACGGCCGCGCCGTCGAACGGGCGGCAGGCGGCACCCGCTAGCCCCGGTACGGATACCCGTACGGCCCGCCCTGCGCGGGTCCGGGCGGCGTCGGCGCCGTCCCGTAGCCGTGTCCCGCGGGCGCCTTGCGGGCCGCCTGCACCGGCCGTTTCGGGTCGAAGACCGCGAAGAGCAGCATGGCCGACGCCGTCAGCAGGCACAGGAAGGCGACGGTGCCCAGGATCGGGTCGCCGTCGCCCCGCGATGTCCGGGCGCCCCAGGGAAGCGTGACGCATTCGTAGAAGACGAAGACCGCGAACGCTCCCCAGTCCGAGGCGCGGCCGCGACGGATCGCCGCGTACAGGAACGGGACCCAGACCAGCAGGCCCAGGGAGCCGCAGGACAGGGCCGCCCAGGCGATCCGCTGGAGCCAGCCGGCCTCCAGGCGCTTCTCGGTCGTGTCCATCTCCGCCCCCAACGGCAGTGCAGAGGGCCAGAGTAGGACATCGCAAGGGCAGCCGAAGCCGTCAGGAGGACGTCTGCGGCAGCGACTTCAGCGACGCGACGACCTCGCGCACCAGCTTCCGCGCCGTGGCCGCCCCGTCGTCGTGGCCGTCCGTCGACATGACGCTGACGACGTTCGTGCCGACCCGGGCGGCGATGAGCGTGGCGCCGTTCTCCCAGGCCGAGTCGGTCAGGGTGACCGTGTAGGCCGCGTCGCCCACCCCCGGCGTCCGCGCCCCGGCGACCTTCACCTTCGAGTGCGTGTCGGAGTCGGTGAAGCCCGTGCACGCCGCGGCCTTCCGCGCCAGGCCCTTCAGGACGTCCGCCGACGCCGTGCCCCGGTAGGCGTCGATCTCCTGGGCGACGTCCTCGGAGGTGTTCTTGTCGACGTAGTCGTTCTGCGCGAAGGACACCCCGGAGACCCCGGTGACCTCGATCCAGCCGGTGCCGTTCAGCTTCGCGCAATCCGGCGCGGCGGCGGCGGCCGACGAGGGGGAGGTGAAGGTGTCGCCGGTGTCCCGCGCCCCGCCCGGGGTGAGCGTGAAGCCGGCGGCGAAGGAGGACGCCGGGGCGAGGGCCTTCTTCAACTGGGCGCCGGTGAGCAGACCGGCGTCGGGGTCCTTGGCGGCGGAGACGGAGGAGGGGGACGCCGGGGCCGTGGCCGACGAGGCGTCCGCGGATCCGCAGGCCGCCAGGGCGAGGGGGAGCGCGGCCACGCCGAGGAGACGGGCTGCGCGGACGGCGCGGGACGGGATGTGCATCTGAGTCCTTCGCAAGGGGCCGGAGACGGCCGGTGAGCCGGGGAGGGGCCAGCGGACCATACGACGCCCGGCGCCCCGACCGGTCATGTCCGGGTCAGGCAGGGGTCAACGCCCGGTCAAGAGCGCGGAGTCGACGGACGCGGGGTGCGGCCGCCGCGTGTGACACAGATGCTTTGCCGTTGCTTGAGGGAATCATGTGATGATCGTGGCGCTCCGTTTTCCTAGTGCGGAGGCGGCGTCGGTTACCGTGCGATGCTCTCGCGGCGACAGGGGAGCGGTCGGCGACACGACCGCGCGCGCCGCTCACGGGGCGCCAGCACCGTATTCACACGTATCCAGCGGACGGACGCCGTCGACGTCGGCGTGCGCCGCTTCAAGCACGACGCACGGACGCGCGAGCGCGCGGACGCACATGACAAGGGGTGGGGATGGCCGAGCACCGGCAGTCCAAGAAGCGCAGGTACGTCACGTGGTCAGTGGTCGGCGCGGCCGTCCTCGCGGGCGCCGGGATCGCGGCCCAGACCTCGATGGCCGCCACTTCCTGGCCGGCCCAGAAGACGTTCACCGGCCGCGCCTTCGACACCTGCACCGCGCCCTCGCTGTCCGCCATGAAGGCGTGGAACACGGGCTTCTACGGCGCCGCCGCCGTCTACGTCGGCGGCCGCAACCGCGGCTGCGCCCAGCCCAACCTGACCGCCTCCTGGGTGAAGTCGGTCAGCTCCAGCGGCTGGAAGCTCATCCCGATCTACGTCGGCGCCCAGCCGCCGTGCCAGACCGGCTCCAACCCGGAGAAGCTGAGCACGTCCACCGCCGCCTCCCTCGGCACGAGCGACGCGAGCGACGCGGTGGCCAAGGCGTCCGCGCTCGGCATGAAGGCCGGCAGCGCGCTCTACCTCGACATGGAGCCGTACAACACCGCCGACACGTCGTGCAACGACGCCGTGCTCACCTACGTCCGCGCCTTCGACAAGCAACTGCGCGCCAAGACCTACCGGGCCGCCTACTACGGCTTCACCAGCTCCAGCGCCAAGGCCATCGCCACCGCGAGCAACAAGACCGACCTGCCCGGCAACCTCTGGTACGCGCTCTGGGACAGCAACAACACCACCACGGCCGACTGGCCCTGGGGCGCCACCCAGTTCACCGACCACAGCCGGGCCCACCAGTACATGGTGAACAGCAAGGAGGCGCACGGCGGCGTCACCCTCACCGTCGACCGCGACGCGTGGGACGGCCCCGTCGCCGTCACCGGCTGACGAGGCGCACCGGCTGAGGGCGTACGGGCTTAAGGGGCGCACCGGCTGACCGGTGCACCGGCTGACGGGCGCCCTGTTCGACGATCGCCCCGTTCGCCGGGCGCCCCGGTCCGGCCGCCCGGCGGCGGGGCTAGCGGCGCTTGGGTGAGCGGCCCCGGGGTGAGCGGCGCCGGGGTGAGCGGTGAGAACCGGCGGACGGCCCCCGCGTACGGACAGCGGGGCCGCCCCCGGCGTAGGAAACGAGAGCGAGTAGGACGACGTGGCCAAGCAGGTCAGGCAGGTAACGCAGGCGCGCCCGACGAGGGAGGCGCAGTCCTCGGCGGGCGGACGGCTCGCCGTCGTGGGGCGGGCCGCCGTCGTGTGGCTGCGCTCGCTGAGCGGGCGCGCCATCGCCCTCGCGGCGGCCGCGGTAGCCGTCGTCGGCGCGCTCGTGGTGACCGCCGTCCTGCTGTCCCGGCACGACGACCGGCCGCCGATCCCCGACACCCGCGCCCGGCACTACACCGAGACCGACGCCTGCCTGCTCACCGGCCAGAGCGGCATCGCCGCCGGCGCCGCCGCGGACGTCTGGCAGGGCATGCAGGACGCCTCCCGCGCCACCCACGCGCGGGTCAGCTACTCCGCGGTGACGGGCGAGCAGAGCGCGGGCAACGCGCGGCCGTTCCTCAACGGGATGCTCCAGCGGTCCTGCGACGTCGTCCTCGCCGTCGGCGGCCCCGAGGTCACGGCGGCGGCCCAGACGGCGCCGCAGCACGGCAAGGTCGCCTTCGTGCTGGTCGGCGGCGGCCACGCGAGCCGGAACGTGACCACGGTCGCCGTCGGCGACGGCCTGCGCGACCACGTGACCGCGGCGGTCGAACGGGCGGTGCGCGACCGGAGCTGACAGAGCCCGTGCGCGACCGGAGCTGAGCGCGCTGTTGCGCGACGGGAGCTGACAGAGCCCCTGCGCGACCGGGGCGGAGAGAGCCGGTGCGCGACCGGAGTCGAGGAGGCCGGACCGAGGATCCCGAGGGGCGGCAGCAGGGGCGGCGCCGGGGGCGACGCCGAGGCAGTGCCCGAAACACCGGGGAATCGTTGGTCGAATGGGTTGGCCGGAGCACGGCCGCTGCCTACCATCGATCACCGCAAGACTTTGTGCACCGCCGCACAATCTCCTCGGGAGGCTTCCTTGCACCGCCGCCGTCGCACCGCGCTCGTCCTCACCGCCGTGATCGCCGCCGCGGCCCCCGCCCTGACCGCCTGCGGCGATGCCGCGCATCCCGGCGCGGCCGCGGTCGTGGGCGGCCAGCGGATCACCGTCGCGCAGCTTCAGAGCCGGGTGGACGAGGTGCGCCGGGCGCAGCGGGCGGCGGTGCCGGACGAGACGCAGTACCAGCAGGCCGTCGCCCGGACCGGCTCGCTCGGCCGGGACACCCTGCACCAGATGGTGCTCGACCGGGTGCTGGACGGCGCCGCGCGAGACGCGGGCGTCACCGCCACCCGCCGGGAGGTCCAGGCCCTGCGGGCCGGTCTCGAACAGCAGGCGGGGGGCGCCAAGGGCCTGGAGACGGCCTGGCTCCAGCAGTACGGAGTGCCGCCGCAGCGCCTCGACGACAGCCTGCGCCTCCAGGTCGAGGCGCAGAAGCTGGCCGCGCGGCTGCACACGGAGACGAGCCAGCCCGCCTTCTGGAAGGCGCTGTCCGCCGAGTCCGGAAAGCTGCACATCGACCTCAACCCGCGCTACGGCGCCTGGGACGTCCAGAAGGGCGGCGTCGCGGCGAAGACGCCGTGGCTGCGGGACGTCTCGGCGGCGCAGCGGACGACCTGACGTCCCCAGGCCGCCGGGAGTGAGGCGTCCCCACCCTGGGGACGACCGCGCCCTGTGGACGACCGCGTCCTGTGGACGGCCCCCTGGGGACAACCTCCTGGGGACGAACCCGCCCTGTGGACGACCGCGGGGGCCGTCGGCGCCGTGCGTTACGTTCGAAGGCGTGAACACCACCGCCGACCAGGCTCTCGCACCCGGCGCCGCCGCCCCCGGCCGCATCGTCCTGCTCACCACCAGCCACCGGGTGGCCCCCGGGCTGCTGTCCTGGCCCGCCTGGCAGGCGCTGCGCGCGGCCGACCGGGTGCTGTGCGCGGACGGCGCCCACCCGCAGACGCCGTACCTGCGCGAGGCGGGCGTGGCGGTGGCCGAGGCGTCGCCGACCGCCGAGGAACTGGTGGACGCCTGCGCCGGCGGCCGCACGGTCGTGGTCGTGGCCACCGGCGAGGGCGAGCCCGCGCTGACCGACGGTCTGGCCCGGCTCGCGGGGTCCGGCCGGGTGGCCATGCCGGAGCTGGAGCTGCTGCCCGCCTCCTACGACCTGCCCGGCGCCCGGCTGCTCGACCTCGTGCAGGTGATGGACCGGATCCGCGCCGAGTGCCCCTGGTCGTCCCGGCAGACCCACCACGGCCTGGCGAAGTACGCCATCGAGGAGGCGTACGAGCTGGTCGAGGCGATCGAGGACGGCGACCGGGACGAGCTGCGGGAGGAACTGGGGGACGTCCTGCTCCAGGTCGTCTTCCACGCCCGCATCGCCGAGGAGGACCCCGAGGCGCCGTTCTCCGTCGACGACGTGGCCGGCGGCATCGTCGCCAAGCTGATCCACCGCCACCCGCACGTCTTCGGCGACGAGACGGCCGCGACGCCGGAGGACGTCAAAGAGCACTGGCTGCGCACCAAGGCCGAGGAGAAGCAGCGGGCCTCGGTGACCGACGGCGTCCCCCTCGGCCAGCCCGGACTGGCCCTGGCGGCGAAACTGGCCTCCCGCGTGCGCACGGCGGGCCTGAAGGTCCCCTTCCCCGAGGGCGAGGGCATCGGCTACGACCTGCTGACCCTCGCCGCCCACGCGGAATCCCAGGGCGTAGACCCAGAAGCAGCCCTGAGAGCAGCAGCCCGCACCTACAGAGACGCCATCAAGCAGACAGAGCACCCCTGAAACCCACGGTCCTCTCAGGCGTCGCGCTCAACCCCCACGGACCCGCAGGTCACACCACACCCGAGCCCGGGTGCTTTTCAGGGGCGCGGGGAACGGCGCGCTCAACCCCCACGGACCCGCAGGTCACACCACACCCGAGCCCGGGTGCTTTTCAGGGGCGCGGGGAACGGCGCGCTCAACCCCCACGGACCC
>NZ_JBEYWK010000006.1:0-9020 GCF_040644415.1 Streptomyces sp. NPDC046985 | reverse complement strand
CGCAGGTCACACCACACCTGAACCCGGGTCTTTTCAGGGGCGCGGGGAACGGCGCGCCCAGCCCCCACCCACCCGCAGGTCACACCACACCCGAGCCCGGGTCTTTTAAGGGGCGCGGGGAACTGCGCGACCAGCCCCCACCCACCCGCAGCGCATCACACCCCCTAGGGGGCTCCGGGGGCGAAGCCCCCAGGGACGGGACGGGAAGGGGCGGCGGGGGCGAAAACCCCGTCCCCCCACCCCGCCGACTAGGGTCACCCCATGCCCGACCACCCCCCCACCCCCGACACCCCCACCGCACACACCCCACCCCCCCTCTTCACCTGGGAGTTCGCCACAGACCCCTACCCCGCCTACGCCTGGCTGCGCGACCACGCCCCCGTCCACCGCACCCAGCTCCCCAGCGGCGTAGAAGCATGGCTGGTCACCCGCTACACCGACGCCAAGCAGGCCTTGGCCGACCAGCGCCTGAGCAAGAACCCGGCGCACCACGACGAGCCCGCGCACGCCAGGGGCAAGACCGGCATCCCCGGCGAGCGCAAGGCCGAGCTGACGACGCATCTGCTCAACATCGACCCGCCGGACCACACCCGCCTGCGCCGCCTGGTGAGCAAGGCGTTCACCCCCCGCAGGGTCGCCGCGTTCGCGCCCCGCGTGCAGGAGCTGGCCGACGGCCTCATCGACCGGTTCGCCGCCGACGGCGCCGCCGACCTCATCCACGAGTTCGCCTTCCCGCTGCCCATCTACGCCGTCTGCGACCTGCTCGGCGTCCCGCGCGAGGACCAGGACGACTTCCGGGACTGGGCGGGGATGATGATCCGGCACGGGGGAGGGCCCCGGGGCGGAGTGGCCCGCTCGGTGAAGAAGATGCGCGGCTACCTCGCCGAGCTGATCCACCGCAAGCGCGCGGCCCTGACGTCCGAGCCCGCCCCCGACGAGGATCTGATCTCCGCCCTCATCCGGGCCTCCGACCACGGCGAGCACCTCACCGAGAACGAGGCCGCCGCCATGGCCTTCATCCTGCTCTTCGCCGGCTTCGAGACGACCGTCAACCTCATCGGCAACGGCGCCTACGCCCTGCTCACCCACCCCGAGGAGCGCCGCCGGCTCCAGGAGTCCCTGGCCCGCGGCGAAAGCGACCTGCTGGCCACCGGCGTGGAGGAACTCCTGCGCTACGACGGCCCGGTGGAGCTGGCCACCTGGCGGTTCGCCACCGAGCCGCTCAGCATCGGAGGGCAGGCCATCGCCCCCGGCGACCCGGTGCTGGTCGTCCTCGCCGCCGCCGACCGGGACCCCGCGCGGTTCGCGGACCCCGACCGCCTCGACCTCGCCCGGCGCGACAACCAGCACCTGGGCTACGGGCACGGCATCCACTACTGCCTGGGCGCACCGCTCGCCCGCCTGGAAGGCCAGACCGCGCTCGCCACGCTCCTCACCCGGCTGCCCGGCCTGCGACTCGACGCGGACCCGGCGGACCTGCGCTGGCGCGGCGGGCTCATCATGCGTGGCCTGCGGACGCTCCCCGTCCGCTTCACGCCCCCTGCGGACCGCGCCGACGAGGCCGAAGCCCGCGCACCCGACCCGCACGGACGGGCGTAGACGGCATCGGCGCAGACGCGGCGAAAACGAGCGCGACGCACGTTCAACTATGTGATCTTCACGTGATCTGCGCGGCATGAACTTGTGACGAGCGATCATCTGCCGCTACGTTCACCCCTCAGCGTGGCGTTCGAATCCCCTGGGACCGCTGGGGGGACGCATCGCCGCCACGCTGGTCACCGCCGCCGTTGAAAGGTCTCCGCATGCTCTCCGGGAACGGTCGTCACCGACGCCCCCGTCAGGCTCCGGCCATCGTCGTCGCCGCCGGAGTGACCGGCTCCGCCCTCGCCCTCCCGCTCCTCGGCGCCAGCGGCGCGAGCGCGGCCGACGGCACCACGTGGGACAAGGTCGCGGAGTGCGAGACCGGCGGCTCGTGGAGCACCGACACCGGCAACGGCTACTACGGCGGTCTGCAACTGACCCAGGACGACTGGGAGAAGTACGGCGGCCTCGACTACGCCTCCAGAGCCGACCAGGCCAGCCGGTCCCAGCAGATAGCCGTGGCCGAGAAGATCCTGGCCGACCGCGGTCCGGGCGCCTGGCCCGCCTGCGGCCTGCTGTCCGGCCTCACCGTGAGCTCCGGCGCGGCGCCCGTCGACACGGGGGTGGGCGGCGGTTCGTCCGCGGACTCCGGCTCGTCCGGCGGCTCGGGCTCGTCCGACGCCGACCCCGGACCGTCCGACTCCTCCCACACCGGCACTGGTTCGACGGACTCCTCCGGGTCGTCCGGCTCATCCGGCTCGTCGACTCCCTCCGGTGCGCCCGGCACGGCGTCCGGCCCCTCGGGCTCGGCCGACAGCGGCAAGACGTCGTCCTCCACGGGCTCTTCGCCCGGCACGGCGGACCGGCAGGCGGAGTCCGGCACGTCCGGCGCGTCCGGCGCCCCGGGCGCCTCCGGCACGGGCGGCGGCCGGATACCCGGCGAGGCGGGCTCGGTCTCCCGCGGCGCCGAACGGGGCTACTCGGGCTACTCGGCCGACTCGGACAACTCGCAGCAGAGCATCGGCTCTTCGGCTCTCGTCGACACCGGCGCGCTCGACGCCGGAACCCTCGGCGCCGGACGCCACCGCGGCGGCAGCGCCGCCGAGGACCTGAAGCAGGACAGCGTGACGTCCGCAGGGGGCCGGCACGCCTCCCGGGTGGCCGACGGCGCCTACACCGTCCGCGAGGGCGAGACGCTGGCGTCCATCGCCGACTCCCTCGGCGTCCCCGGCGGATGGCGCGCGCTCTACCACGCCAACGAGGGCGTCCTCGGCGCCGACCCCGACCACGTCATGGCCGGTCAGACCCTGGATCTCCCCGCCTAAACCGCCCCAAAGCAGCGGGAGTTCGCGTCACGTTTCGTGCCGTAACGCCCCATTGGGCGAAAGTGTGGGATGAGTCTCAGAAGCCCCGATCGTCTTTGAAATTCCCCCGCTCGCGTGTCTACGGTCGTGATCGCTCGCCACCGCGAGCCCCGGCTGCCGCAACGCCGAATCCTGCCAGCGGCCGCACGGGAACAGTCGTCGCGTCAAGCGCCGCGGGCAGGAGCGGGGGACCCAAGGTAAGCGCCGCGCCGGGCAGTCGACCGGAGCGGCTGGGGGTGAAGCCGTGCCTCATCGAGGGCGCGGCCGGGCAACTCATTCGGCCCGAACCCGACAGCTCACCTCGTAGGCGTCGGTGAGGGGATCGTTTCATGCTGTTTTCCGCCAAGGGCAAGCACCGCCGTCCCGCCAAGGCCACCCGCGCTCTCGCGCTCGCCGGGATCGCCGGGGCGGCCGTCGCCGGCCCGCTGATGGCCTCCGGCAACGCCTCCGCCGCCACCGCTTCCGAGTGGGACGCCGTCGCCCAGTGCGAGTCGGGCGGCAACTGGTCCATCAACACCGGCAACGGCTTCTACGGCGGCCTCCAGTTCACCGACTCCACCTGGGCCGCGTACGGCGGCGCCGCCTACGCCTCGCGCGCCGACCTGGCGGGCAAGTCGCAGCAGATAGCCGTCGCCGAGAAGGTCCTGGCGAGCCAGGGCCGCGGCGCCTGGCCGGTCTGCGGCAAGGGCCTGTCCGGCGCCTCCGGCTCGTCGTCTTCCGGGTCTTCCGGCAGCGGCTCCAGCGGCTCGGCCGGCTCCAGCGACGCCGGCCGCTCCAGCGAGCCGCGGGCCGCCGACCGCTCCAAGACCCGCCCGGCCCCGGAGAAGACCCAGAAGACCGTCACCACGCCGACCGGCGGGACGGTGAAGAAGGGCGACGGCGAGTACGAGGTGGTCGCAGGCGACACCCTCGGGACCATCGCCGCCGAACACCGCGTCCAGGGAAGCTGGGAGAAGCTGTTCCAGCTCAACAAGGACATCGTCCAGGACGCCGACCTCATCTACCCGGGTCAGCGGCTCCACCTGAAGTAAGGAAGCGAGGCGCGCAGGCGCGGCGGTCGCCCTCGGCGCCGCCGCCCGGCCCCGCTCCCACGACCCCGCCCCGGCGCGCGCTCCCCGTGCGCGCCGGGGCGGGGTTCTTCGCCTTCCGTTCACGCACCTGTTCACGCATGTGTTCACCCCCTCTTTGTTCCGAGCGGGAACAATGTGTACCGTCACCCTGTCCACGGGACGGTCGGTCAGTCTTCGGGCGGCCCGGGACAGTTAGGCTCTAGTCGCAAGGCACACCAGCCCCGCAGTTTCCGCGTCACATCCACGAAGGAGATGCTCGTGCCGTCCATCGACGTCGTCGTAGCCCGGGAAATCCTCGACTCCCGGGGCAACCCCACGGTCGAGGTCGAGGTCGGCCTCGACGACGGCAGCACGGGTCGTGCAGCCGTCCCCTCCGGCGCCTCCACCGGCGCGTTCGAGGCGGTCGAGCTGCGCGACGGCGACCCCAACCGCTACCAGGGCAAGGGCGTCGAGAAGGCCGTCCTCGCCGTCATCGAGCAGATCGGCCCGGAGCTGGTCGGCTACGACGCCACCGAGCAGCGCCTGATCGACCAGGCCATGGCCGACCTGGACGCCACCGACAACAAGGGCTCGCTGGGCGCCAACGCCATCCTCGGCGTCTCCCTGGCCGTCGCGCACGCCGCCTCCGAGGCGTCGGACCTGCCGCTCTTCCGCTACCTGGGCGGCCCCAACGCGCACCTGCTGCCGGTGCCGATGATGAACATCCTGAACGGCGGCTCGCACGCCGACTCCAACGTGGACGTCCAGGAGTTCATGATCGCCCCGATCGGCGCGGAGTCCTTCTCCGAGGCCCTGCGCTGGGGCACCGAGGTCTACCACACGCTGAAGAAGGTCCTGAAGCGCAAGGGCCTGGCCACCGGCCTCGGCGACGAGGGCGGCTTCGCCCCGAACCTCGGCTCCAACCGCGAGGCCCTGGACCTGATCCTGGAGGCGATCACCGAGGCGGGCTACGTCCCCGGCGAGCAGATCGCCCTCGCCCTCGACGTCGCCGCCTCGGAGTTCTACAAGGACGGCGTGTACCTCTTCGAGGGCAAGGAGCGCTCCGCCGCCGAGATGACGGAGTACTACGAGGAGCTGACGGCGGCCTACCCGCTGGTCTCCATCGAGGACCCGCTGTTCGAGGACGACTGGGCCGGCTGGAAGGTCGTCACCGACCGGCTCGGCGACAAGGTCCAGCTCGTCGGCGACGACCTGTTCGTCACCAACCCCGAGCGCCTGGCCCGCGGCATCGAGGACGGCGCCGCCAACGCCCTGCTGGTGAAGGTGAACCAGATCGGCACGCTCACCGAGACGCTGGACGCCGTCGAGCTGGCCCAGCGCAACGGCTTCCGCTGCATGATGTCCCACCGCTCCGGCGAGACCGAGGACGTCACCATCGCCGACCTGGCCGTCGCGGTCAACTGCGGCCAGATCAAGACCGGCGCCCCGGCCCGCTCCGAGCGCGTCGCCAAGTACAACCAGCTCCTGCGCATCGAGGAGATCCTCGACGACGCCGCGGTCTACGCCGGCCGCAGCGCCTTCCCGCGCTTCAAGGGCTGATCCGGCGCCCGCGGGTCTGTTCCGCAGGACCGCGGGTCCGTTCCGCAGGACCGCGGCGTCGCCAGTCGTCCGTACGTCCCCGCACCCGGTCCCGTACCGTGTCCGGGGACGTACGCACGTAGCGGGACGGGCAAGGGGAGACGAAGAGCCGCATGGCCGTGAAGAACCGGGACCGTTTCTCCACCACGACCAGGATCCGGCTGCTCGGCGAGCAGACGGCGGCCCGGGTCTACCGGTCGCAGACCCGGCGCCAGGCCCGCCGCTCCCGGCTCACCGGGCGCGCCGCGCTGCTCGCGCTGGTGGTGTGCTCGCTGGTGGTCGCGCTGGCGTACCCGATGCGCCAGTGGGTCTCCCAGCGCGCGGCCATCGACGACCTCCAGCAGCAGAAGCGGCAGGCCCGGCAGCGGGTCGAGCAGTTGCGCGACCTCAAGGCGCGCTGGCAGGACGACGCCTACGCCGAGCAGCAGATCCGGCTGCGGCTGCACTACGTGCTCCCGGGGGAGACCGGGTACACCGTGGTCGACCCGGGCGCCGCCCGGCAGTCCCACGCCGAGCAGGGGACGTCCCGCCGCCCCTGGTACACCAACGTCTGGTACGGCGTCGACAAGTCCGACGCCGCCGGACAGTGACCGCAGACAGAAAGACAGCAATGGACACCCCCCCGCCGACCACCCCGCGCACCGAACCCGTCGCCGCGGACGTCGAGGCCTTCCAGCGGCAGCTCGGACGGCCGCCGCGCGGACTGCGCGCCATCGCGCACCGCTGCCCGTGCGGACAGCCGGACGTCGTGGAGACCGCCCCGCGGCTGCCCGACGGCACGCCCTTCCCCACGCTGTACTACCTGACGTGCCCTCGGGCCGCGTCGGCGATCGGCACCCTGGAGGCCGACGGCGTGATGAAGGAGATGACCGAGCGGCTGGCCGCCGACCCGGAGCTGGCGGCGGCGTACCGGGCCGCGCACGAGGACTACCTCCGGCGCCGGGACGCGATCGAGGAGCTGACGGGCTTTCCGAGCGCGGGCGGCATGCCGGACCGGGTGAAGTGCCTGCACGTGCTGGTCGCCCACTCCCTGGCCGCGGGCCCCGGCGTGAACCCGCTGGGCGACGAGGCGATCGCGATGCTGCCCGAGTGGTGGCGCAAGGGCCCGTGCGTGACGTCGCCGGACGACGCGGCGACGGACGCGGAGGGCGCCCGGTGACCCGCGTCGCCGCCGTGGACTGCGGCACGAACTCCATCCGCCTGCTCGTCGCGGACGCGGACCCGGCGACGGGCGAACTCGTCGAGCTGGACCGGCGCATGACGATCGTGCGGCTGGGCCAGGGCGTCGACCGCACCGGCCGGCTCGCCCCCGAGGCGCTGGAGCGCACCTTCGCCGCCTGCCGCGCGTACGCCGAGATCGTCGAAGAGCACGGCGCCGAGCGGCTGCGCTTCGTGGCCACCTCCGCCTCCCGCGACGCGGAGAACCGCGAGGAGTTCGTGCGCGGGGTGGTGGACGTTCTGGGCGTGGAGCCCGAGGTGATCTCCGGCGACATGGAGGCGGAGTTCTCGTTCACGGGCGCCACGAAGGAGCTGACGGGCCGCACGGATCTCGCCCGGCCCTACCTGGTGGTGGACATCGGCGGCGGCTCCACGGAGTTCGTCGTCGGCGACGACCGGGTGCGTGCGGCGCGCTCGGTGGACGTGGGCTGCGTCCGCATGACGGAGCGTCACCTCACGCACGGCGGCGAGGTCAGCGACCCGCCGACCGAGGGAGAGATCGCGGCGATAAGGGCCGACGTCGAAGCGGCCCTCGACCTCGCCGAGCGGACGGTCCCGCTGCGCGAGGCGCGCACCCTGGTGGGCCTGGCCGGCTCGGTCACGACGATCTCGGCCATCGCCCAGGACCTGCCCGCCTACGACTCCCAGCGCATCCACCACTCCCGCGTCTCCCGCGACCGGGTCCGGGAGATCACCCGGGACCTGCTGCACTCCACCCACGCCCAGCGCGCCCGCATCCCGTCCATGCACCCGGGCCGCGTGGACGTGATCGGCGCGGGCGCCCTGATCCTCCTTACGATCATGGAACGCACCGACGCGGAGGAGGTCGTGGTCAGCGAACACGACATCCTGGACGGCATCGCCTGGTCGGCGGCGGATACCGGCTACGCCGCCGAGCGGAGCGACTGACCCGCAGTCCGCCCCCCCCAGTACGCCCTCAGCCATCCAGCGGAGGGCGTACTGCGCACGGCGTCGAGTCCTCCCGCCACGCCACCCACGCCCGTGCCGCCGCCGTCAGCGCCGCACGGTGCGGCATCGGCCGCGCCCGCTCCCACTCCCGCCAGGCGGCGAGAAGCGTGCGCGCGAACGTCGTGACAGCGGTCGGCGCGGCGTCGGCGTACGCCGGCATCCGGGCCGCGAACGACTCGGCGCCGCCGGGAGAGTGCCCGGCGCACACAAGGCGCGGCACCATGAACGCCGCGTCCGCCCACGAAGGCCCCGGGCAGGAGAGGGCCCAGTCAAGGAGGCACAGGTCGCCTTGAGGGGTGATCGACGCGGACCCCTGCCTCACCCTTCGCTTCGACACCTCAGCCGTCGTAGTCCAGGCAGAGGACTTCGACGGCGTCGATCACCTTCGGCTGACCCTCATCCCCGAGCCGTAATGCCGAGCAGCCCGACATGATCGGCCGGACAAGTCCTAGCGGCGGCCCGCATCGAATCCGCACCATGAATGCGCGGCCGACGATGAACACTCCCTGGCCGCCCCGGACCACCGCCCGCCGTCCGCTCGCTTCGCGCGTCGCCGCGCCCCGCGAGCCGGTCGACCCGGCCCGGATCGGCCGCCGCGTCGTGCGGCGCCGGGCGAAGGGCATGGACTCCGGCGCCGTAGCGGCGGCCCTCGAGGACGCCGGGTTCGGCGAGTGGAAGGCGTCCCGGCACGAGGACCTGGCCGACGACGTCCGCGGCCCGGCCGAACTCGCGAAGTCGGAGCGGATCGAGCAGCTGCTCGCCGCCGCGCCGGCGGGAATGCGGACGCTCGACATGGCGCAGGTCTGCGGCCCGCGCGCGGCGCGTGCACTTCGCCGACCACGGCACCGTCGTTGTGCACCATTGACGCTCGGACTGTGCACATCAACGAGCCGATCCCGCCAGGCGGTGCACTTATGCGATGGCCCAGGTCTCCGCCTCCTGTCTACAGTGTGGCTCGTCCGCCCGGAGCGCCTGAACGTTCGCGCGAAGTATTGCCCAAGTGAGCTACCAAAGGAGACTTCATGGGGATCAGCCACTTCAAGAGGAAGATGACAGCCTGCGCTGCGTCGTTCGCTGCGATAACGGCAGTGCTGGCGACCGCGAGTCCGGCGAACGCGGCGGGGGGCAATGTCACAGACAACTGTGACGTCCCGTGGATTAACTGTTCATACGGCGATTTATGGCTGTTCTACAACTCAAAGGACATTGCCGTCCAGGGCGGCTACATCAAGTCGGCGTA